>WVWW01000001.1:6974-60203 GCA_011773795.1 Acidobacteriota bacterium | reverse complement strand
TAGTCGCCGCGGCGGCGACCTCCCGCTCGGTGGACTGGGCGCCGGTTGGGGCAAGTAGCGGAAGACACAAGAGAAGCGCGGGGATGTTCGCTCGCATTGTCGGTCGCATTCGGGCAGGCCTCCGGGCGCGCGGGTCGGTACGTTCCGGAACACCCATTATAGAGGTGGGATTCCCGGGGCGCCGGGCACCCCACCCCCTACTCCGCAGCCTCCGCAGGCGGGGCGCTCGGTACGACGGTCGGCTTGTCCCCGCGCTCGAGGCGACCGCCCCATGCCATCCGATACGCTGCGGAGAACCCGCGCCCACCGCCATCGATCTTCTCGCCCGCGAATTCCAAGCTGTGTTGCGCGAAGACTTCACGGTACTGGATTCCCAGATAACTGCGCCGGGTCAGACGGACATCGAGACCACCGAGCACCTGCGTCAGCAGGGAGATCTCGGCTTCGAGCGGCGTGGTGATCCAGTAGTCGGGGTTCGACACGGAAACGTCGATGACGCCGAGGCCCAGACCGACCCCGACGTGCGGCCGCACCCGCCCCAGACGAGGGCCGAACTTGAGGTTGCCGAACACACCGGCAGTCGACAGCGCCAGCTTCTCGTCGCCCAGATCGGGCCGGCCGATACCTTGCGGCAGATCGTACTCGGCCGTCAGGACGTTGACGTCCAGCTCGAATGCCAGCGGCGGGTGGAACCTCCATCCGAGCCCCGCACCCAGAGTCAGCCTCCCCGATTCCTGGTCGAGGATCTGCGACGTCTCGTTGGGATCGGCGCCGCCGATGTAGAGGAAGGCGTAGTACTCGCCTTCCGGCCCCGGCCGAGTCGCCGCCGAAGTCGGCGCAAGCGCTGCGAGCAGGATCGCGATAGCGGTGATCGCAAGGATCGTTCGTCGTCNNCTCGCCGCGCGCTTGGTGACGAAACGGCCCAGATCGAAGAACGTCGTGTCTGTTCCATCCGTCACGGCGTAGCCGATGAGGGCCAACTTGTCGTCGAACGTCTTCTTGAAGACGAACCGTGCCTGCCCCTCTTCAACCGCAAGCTCGACGGATCGCGGGGCACCCAGGAACATCCCCACGGGCCGGCCTTCGACATCTCCACGGTGCAGGGTCGATGCCGGCGAGATTGTTTGCTCCAGGCAGATACGCAGGGTCCCCGGCGGGTACATCGAGCCGTCGGGCAGCACCATCGCTTGCGTAATCTCCGCATTGAAACAGCGGTCGCCCGCCTGCGCGGCCGTCGCGGTCAGCAGCATCGCGGTGATCAGGATCGAAGTCTTGGTTCTTGTCAGATGGCTCATGTCTCATCCTCCTCGGATTTGCGTTCGTCTTATCGGTGGAGCAACGCGCGTGCCAGTTTCAAAGATGCGCGAATGTCGTCTTTTCGGCGTGCTCGATCCGCTGCCGCAGAGAAGCCCGGTTCGCACCGTGGGTCGCGAGGCGTGAACCGCGCTTCGCGGGCGCGGCCGGAACAGGCCGCCCTGCGGGATCTCGGACCTGGATCGATTCTTGCGAAGAGTCGGGTCCGGACATCTTTGATACGGTGCGACAATGGAGTAACGGCGGGCTGCCCGCTCGATGCACCGGATCAAGGGGTTCCGATGGACCTCAGTTTGATGACGCACCTGATAGCCGGCCTCGGTGCCCTCGGAATGGGCAGCGGCATCCTGATCCGCGGTCTTCGCGGGCCGCGAGACCGCCTGTTCACGCTCTTGTGCGCAGCGCTTGCGCTGTGGAATCTGGCGTGGCTCGGCCGCGACCAGAGCGATCTCTGGAGACCGGTCTACCTGTTCGGATCCTGTGCCGCGGCCGCACTGGGGCTGCACTTCTTTCTTGCCCTGACGGACGCCTCGCCCCGCAGCCGTCGACGATACCTCGTACCCGCCTACACACTTGCCTTCGTGACATGGGTGCTCTCGTGGGCGCCGATCCCCGATCTCCTCGCCTACCGCGTCTATATCGCCATCGGTGTGCTGGGTGGAATCCTGCTGACCGGCCTGTGGGTACTCGGGCGCCACCTCTTTTCGCGTCCCGCGGGCGCCGAGAGACGAGCGCTGTTGTACGTGTGGGCCGGTTCCGTGATCGCGGTGCTGGGCGGGATGTCCGATTTCATCCCGCGCCGGATGATCTCGATCACGCAGTTGGGCCCGCTGGCGATCCTGCTCTTCCTGCTGATCGTCTCGGTCGTGCTGGTGCGCTTCCGCTTCCTCGACGTCGACGTGATCCTCGGCCGGCTCGTCGCGCTGATCGCCGGGGCCACGATCGTCGCCCTGGCGTTTCGCGGGTTGGTCGAGCATGTGAGCGACGGTTTTCTCGCGCTGTTCCTGGTGTCGCTGGCGGTCCTGGCGCTGGCCGTGCCGGTCGGTCGCGTCGTTCTGAGTCGATCGAGGAAGTTGCTGGCCCCCCACGATCCGCTCGGGCACGCGATGATCGAGATCAGCCGCAAGCTCCCACAGGCGATGACCGCCGAGGACGTCTGGGCCACGATCGAGAAGTATCGAATGTCCTTGCCGATGTCGATCCGCATCGACGTCTACCTCAGACGGTCGCATCAGGATCACTTCCATCTCTTCTTCAGGAGTCGCGGCTTCGACGACATCGACGCGTCTCCCATCCACCACAACAACGTCCTGCCGCGGATGCTGGAAAGGGGGCGTCTTCCGTTGACCCGGCTGTACCTGGAAGAGGAATGGCGGGACTCCGGCAAGCTGGCCGGGAGGCGCATCGAGAAGGTGCTGGAGCAGTTCGACCGGCTCGACTTCAAGCTCGCGGCTCCGTTCTACCTGCGCGATCGCATGGGAGGATGGATCGTGCTCGGCGGTGACGTCCCCGAGCGCAGCCTGACCGCGCAGCTGGCCGGCGATTTCATGCTTGTGGCCAATCAGGCCGCGGCGGCGCTGAACCGCATCGAGGCGCTGGAGATCGCACGTCGCAAGCAGGCGCTGGCCGACGTCGGAGAGCTGGCCGCCGGCCTGGCCCATGAGGTCCGTAACCCGGTGGCCGCCATTCGAGGCGCGGCCCAGGCGATGGGGCCCGCGGCGACGGACGATCAACGACACGAGATGCTGCAGGTCATCGAGGAGGAGACCGAACGTCTCGGCCGGGTTGTCGGGGACTTCCTGGGATACGCCCGGCCCGGTCTGGCCGATCGCGGGGCCGTCGATCTGGCGGCAACGATCCGGCGAGTCGGACAGTCTCTCGAGCTGGCCGGAAAGAAAATGGACATCCAAATCAATCGGAACGGACCGCTGCACGCCGCGCTGGGAGACCCCGATCAGCTTCACCGTGTCTTCGAGAACCTGATGCGAAACGCATGGGAAGCCACGGGGGACGGCGGACGGTTGCGCGTCGACCTGTCCAACGTGAAGAACGGCCGCGTGGCTGCTCGGCTCGAGGACAACGGGCCCGGAATCCCCGCGACGGAAATACCGAACCTGTTCAAGCCGTTCCATACGGCCAAGTCGGGTGGCACCGGCTTGGGGCTGGCTCTTGTCCATCGTATAGTTGAGGCCCATCGGGGTGAAATCAGCGTCGAGGGTCGGCCGGGAATCGGTGCCGCGTTCACGGTGATCCTGCCGGCCGCCGGCGAGTCCCGTACCTGACCGGACCGTTCCGGGCCTTCGGGGGACATCCGTGCAGCGCAAGCCCCACGTGTTGATCGTGGACGACGAGCCCAACGTCCGTCGGGTCTTGGGCACGTTGCTGGATCAAGCCGGGTGGTCCACGACGCGCGCCGAGTCCGGCGAGCAAGCTCTCGATCTCGTACGCGCTCAGGATCCCGATCTCGTCATCACCGACCTGAAGATGCCCGGCATGGACGGGATGGAGCTGCTGAGCCGAATCCGGGCGTCCTTTCCGGAGATTCCCGTCGTCATGCTGACGGCACACGGCACGGTCACGAACGCGGTCGAGGCGATGAAGCGTGGCGCGCACGACTTCATCACGAAACCCTTCGACCGGGACGATGTCCTCGCTCTCGTGAACAAAGCGCTCGGCCAGGCCGTGTCCGGACGGGCCGAGTTCCGCGGCCCGCTCGTGCCCGGGGAGCGCTGCGGCATCGTCGGCCGCAGCTCGGCGATCGAGGAGCTCCGCAAGACGATCGAAAAGATCGCGCCGACGCCGGCGACCGTGTTGATCCGGGGCGAGACCGGGACCGGGAAGGAACTCGTCGTCGAGGCGCTGCACCAGCTGTCGAAGCGCAAGGACAAGCCGCTGGTCAAGATCAACTGCGGCGCCTTGCCGGAGAACCTCGTCGAGGCCGAGCTGTTCGGTCACGAGAAGGGAGCTTTCACGGGCGCCGAGCGGGCCAAGCCGGGCCGCTTCGAGCTGGCCGACGGGGGGACGCTGTTCCTCGACGAGATCGGGGAGCTGCCGGCAGCGATGCAGGTGAAGCTGTTGCGAGTCCTGCAGGACCGGATGGTGGACCGCGTCGGCGGCACCGAGCCCAAGCAGGTGGACGTGCGTCTGCTCGCGGCGACGAACCGCGACCTGGACAGCGAAGTGGCCGCGGGAAACTTTCGCGAAGACCTGCTCTACCGCCTCAAGGTCGTCGAGTTGGTCGTTCCCCCGCTTCGCGAACGGCTAAGCGACATCCCGGATCTGGTCGAATGTTTCGCCGAACGACACGCCGAGCGGCTCGAGCGACCCCGTCCCGAGGTGGGTCTCGACGCACTGAACGCCCTGATGGCCCGTCCCTGGCCGGGGAACGTTCGTGAGCTCGAGAATGCCGTCGAGCGCGCGGTGTTGCTGGGAGATGGCGAGTCTCTGGGCCCGGCGGATTTCGGGCTGGTGGATGACGCGGCTTCGAAAGCCCCGGCATCTACGCTGAAGGAAGCCTCACGCGTCGCCGCCGCCCAGACCGAACGCCGCATGATCCTCGCGGCGCTCGATCTGACGGACGGCAACATCACCCGCGCGGCCGAACGGCTGGGCCTCTCGCGACGCGGGTTGCAGCTCAAGATGAAGGAGCTCGAGCTGCGGTGAGCGCCGTGTCTTCTTGGTCCCCGGCGATCAACCGTGAGGCCTGGATGAGCNNCTGGATGAGCGCATCGCGGAAGGACCTGCGCCACATCTTCGAGTTCGAGTGCGCCGACAGCGGCGCGGCCACCGGGAGCACCCAAAACAGGTGCATTTGCGAGACGGTCTTCAAGCCGCCGGTCGAGCTCACCGTCCCCAGCAGGCTTCCGTCCGCGCGCGTGACCTTCGCCCGTACCGTCACCTCGTCCTTGAAGATCGCGGGAACGACGAGGATCGTGTAGTAAGCGAACTCGTTGATGCCGTTTTCGGTCAGGTGGTGGTCGACGTTCAGCTCGATCGTGTAATCCGGATCGAGCGTGTTCTTGTCTCCGGGCGCCAGGTAGGGGAACTTCTCCAGGACGCGTTCCAACGCCTTCGCGTTCTTCTGCTGCCGGTGGGTCTCGTCGTTGACGACGAGACGGATCGCGGGCGTCTCGCGCAGTTCCGCCGCACGTCGCGGCTTGTCGAGCTTCGGCGTGCGCTTCGCCGGGAACGCGGCGCAGCCCAGCGTGGCGACCGAAATGAGTAGCAGGGTGGATAGTGCTTTCTTCATGATCCTCTCCTCAGGCTTGGCTCGGCGCTTCGTCAGTGCATGTGCCGTGCCAGCGACCTGCGTGAGGGGATGTTCCTTTGTCCGGCCGGTTTCGCGGCGGGCGGAGGCCATGGGCGCGAATCGCGCTTCACCGTCGGGTGAGCTGCCGCGAAGCGTCGTTCGCGGTCGGTCCTGCGGTCGCGTCACGGACAACGAAACCGCCCGTGTCGTAGAATGCGCCGGAGTTTTCGACCTGAGGGCGGTTAGCTCAGCTGGTTAGAGCACCTGCTTTACACGCAGGGGGTCACTGGTTCGAGTCCAGTACCGCCCACCAGGGGACCTGATACTTGAGCCATCTCCCTATCTGATTCCGCGTGCACCGCGTAAGGGATTCCCGAAACAAACGGCCGATTGCGGGAGGACGACGGCGGTCTGAGCTTGTAGGCATCCTCGGGCGGTCGTAGGATTAGTCAAGGTTTTCCGCTAGGTCCGAGGTATGGCAGTGGCGCTTATGGCTGTTCCACTCGAGGCGTATGAGAGTGCGCCCGACCCGTTCGTGCTCACGGATTCGAGAGGTCGTGTGCGCATGATCAACGCGGCGGCGGGCCGTCTGCTCGAGTGTGATCCGCAACACGTCCTGGGCAGGCGCTGCTGGGGAGTCGTCGGCCTGCACACCTCGGACGGAGTGCCGATTTGCCGGCGTGACTGCAATGTGCGGCGGCGGCTTGCAGGCAACCTGCCGTGCGTACGGCAGCGCGGGGTTCGAACGTCATCCTCCGGTAGGAACCAAAGAGTCGACGTGTTCACATTGAAAGTCGAGGCGACCAGCCGTTCGTGGGGTGTATTGCACATGTTTGTGCCGGTCAAAAAGGATGACGCTCCTTCGACTCCGCGACTTCCCGTTCCGGGATCCGTTGGCCTGCGTGGACTGGAGCTCCTGACCCGGCGCGAGAGGGAGATTCTGCGGGCCCTCGCGGCGGGTGAATCGACGAACGACATCGCCGCTGGCCTGTTTATCAGCGTCGCGACGGTGCGGAACCACATTCGCTCGATCTTGAGCAAGCTCGAAGTCGGCAGCCGGCTGGAAGCCGTCCTGATCTGGCTCTCGCAGTTCCGCTGACCGCCCTCAGGCTACGCGAACCCACCGCGCCGAGACCCGAAAATGATCCATTCGGATCATTGTTTCGTGCGAGCGATTCACGAACATTCATGTCAACTCAAAGATCGGTCGGCCCGAGGGTTTTGGCCGGCCGTGACAAACTAGAGGAGGCGACATGTCGGCTGTCTCGGTTGCGGTCCACTGGCTTCATCTTCTCAGTGCCGCATTGTTTCTCGGCACGATGTTCGTCGGGACGTTTGTGCTGCTGCCCACGCTGAAGGCGCACTTGGAACACGCTGAAAGGCGAAAGTTCATCGTTCACTTCATCCCCAGGGTCAGGCGAATCATGCGCGTCGTCGTGTCGTTGCTCGTGCTGAGCGGCGTCGCGCAGATTCTGCTGAAGCTGCCGAGTTCTGAGCCCGCCAGTGCCACCGTCGTCGGCGTGCTCGCCTCCCATATTTTCTTCGCCGCCCTCCCGGTGGCCATCTTTGCCCTCGCACCCCGGATTCTCGGCGCCAAGAGCGAGGATGGACTGTGTTGCGACCCGGACGCGGACGATCCTCCGATCTTCAAGGGCCTGATGAGCTCCAAGGGAGCGATGCTCCACTATGTCGCGATATCGGGCGGATGGATTGCCGTGCTCTGCGCGATCATCCTCGGACATCTGGGATGAAGATCCGCAACCTGCTTCTCACTGCGAGCATTCTTTTTGTAGTCGGACTTCCGGTACTCGCTGCGAACGGCATGAACATGATCGGCTACGGGGCCGAGTCGGTCGCGATGGGCGGGGCCGATCTGGCCTTGACCGACAACCCGTGCTCGATGAACATCAACCCGGCGGGCATCGCCCGCACCGACACGGCGCTGTTCGAGTTTGGACTCAGCCCGATGAACCCGTCGTTGACGCACACCGATGCGATGGGGAACAACAGCGCGGACCAGTTGCAGCGTTACCCGGTCCCCTTTCTCGGCTATACACACCCGCTCCGGCGGGTCACGCTCGGGATCGGCCTCTTTGTCCAGGGTGGCATGGGCGCCGAGTATCGTAATCTGTCCACACCTTTCGCGGTCATGGCCGGTTCAGGTCAGCTGCCCGCGGGTTTCTTTGCGGGGGATGTGATCCCCGCGGCAGACGACACCCAGACCCGGATCGGGCACGCCAAGCTCACCCCGACCGTGGCCTGGCACGTCCGGCCGAAGCTCACGCTCGGGGTGACTCTGAACATGAGTCAGGTCCGGGCCGACATGAAGCTGCTGCCGGAAACCTCGGTCATGGCCGATCTCGACCAGAGCGGCGTCGTTGGGGATTCCGTGGGTGACGCGTTCTTCGGCATCCACATGCGGGACACCTCCGCCAGCGGCTTCGGCCTGAAATTCGGCGCCCAATACAGGAGCGGTCCGTTTTCGCTCGCGGGAGCCTACTCGACCAAGACGGATCTCGACCTCGAGAACGGTTTGCTGACGCTGAACATGACCTCCGTGGGGCTTGGGAAGGTGAATTACGACGCCACCATGACCAACTTCGCATGGCCCCAACAGGTGGGGGTGGGGATGGCCTACGAGGTGAGCCCGCGATTCGTGCTCGCCGGGGACGTGGACTGGATCAACTGGGCGGACGCGATCGACACGGTCACGATCGAGCTTTCCAACCCCGACGTCCCGGTGGCTCCTGCCTCGAGACGAATCGCGTTCCCGATGAACTGGGAGGACCAGTGGGTCCTGGCGCTGGGCGCCGCCGTCACGCCCGCACCGGATTGGGTCGTGCGCGTGGGCTACAACCACGGGGACACACCGGTGCCGGCCTCCAGCCTGAAACCGCTGTTCCCGGCGATTGCGGAGGACCATGTGACGGCGGGCTTCGACGTCACGAAGAAGAACTGGACCATCGGGCTGGCGTTGGAGTACGTGCTGGAGAGCGAGCTCGTCAACAACAGCAACGGGCCGACCAACCTGTTCGGGCCCGGCTCTCAGGAGACCCTGTCTCAGTTCGCGGCGCACTTTCAGGTGCGCCGGATGCTGAGATCGGGCAAGAGTTGATGCTCCCCGGAACCGTGTGACCCGATGCCTGGCCCCCCCGGGCCGGGTTGCGCGGTTCCTTATTAACGGGCCGGCTAGCTCGCCGGCGTGGTCTCCTCGGCCTGTGACTTGCCCTTCGACAACCGTTCCCACAGCTTGTCGACGCGCACGCTGAAGCCGATGATCGCGCCGACGACGGCGCCACAACCGAGGGCGACGTAAGCGACGTTGGCGTGGATGTTGGTCATCCCGTTCGAGGCCGACGTCAGCCAGCCGCCGACGGTACTCGCCAGCCAACCGAGCGCGCCGAGGATGAAGCCGATGCTCATCCAGAGGCCCCACACGGCGAACGTGAGGAGACCGGCGATGGCGAGCGCCATCAAGAAACGGTGGGTCGGGTTTTCCTGATCGAAGGTCATGGCACTTTCCTCGGCCCACGACGGGGGCCGGAGAAAACGTCGTTCCTGGAAGCGCGGGGGGCAAGTCGGGGTCGAAAAACTCGGTTCTCCGTGCCCGCGAGACGCCGCAGCTCGTTGCGGGCCTCCTCGCGCCCCTGGGGCCAGTCGATGGGCAGCTGCGTCACGGGTCCGCTCATGGCCGGACGAGCATCCCGGTTTGAACGAGGTGTTCTCCGACTAATTCGCGCGCGCTTCGCTTCTCAGTTGCGCGGCCGTCTCCCGGATCTCGGAGAGGCCGCGTACCAACTCGCTCCAGCCGCGCCATAGCGCGTAATCGGGATTGGCGTGGAACGTTCCCTGGAACGCCCGCATGCGGTGCTTCAGATGCATCTCGAAGAGGCGTTGCTCGATCGGCGTCGGAGCATCGTGGAATGTCAACAGGTCGGGGAACGCGTGGGCGTACCCCTCCTCGCGCGCCAGAAGTCCATCCTCGTACAGGCCCGCGATGATACGGATCGCCTCGGCCAGCAGGTGGTCCGCCTCGCGAATCATGTCGTCGCCCTTGGCCAGCTCGGCGATCGCGAAGTGCTTGGAGTGGCAGTCGCTGCACACCCTCACGATCTTCTTGCGCTCACGGTCGAAGTCCTCCCGCGTGAGCCGCGCGACGTCGGCGGCCTTCACGACGTCGAGTCTTGCCGTCGGGTTGCCCTCGGGGTCGAGCACGCCGAGGGCCTGCAGGATCGTGACCTGGTCGGCCTTCCACTGCTCGTCCTCGGGCAGCGGCAGACGGACAGCGAGGAAGCCCCAGCCCGTGCGGACTTCGTGGTCGCCGTCGATCATGTGGCAGTCCTGGCAGGTCGGCGCGGGGGTCGACTCGGGCAGCGTGCCGTTCTGCTTGAGCAGGTAGCGCACGCCGTGCTTCGAGGCCGACCACATCTCCCACTGCGGGTGGTCGAAGCCCATGTGACAGGTCTGGCAGGCCTGCGGCTGGCGCGCCTCGGTCACGGAGAAGGTGTGCCGCGTGTGGCAGGCGTCGCACGAGGCGTGGCCGAAGAGTGAGCCCTCGTCCTTGAGCGCCTCGATCTCGTCGAGTCCCTTCAGCCCGATCTTGTGGCAACCCGCGCAACCTTTCATCCCGGGTCCCAAGGCCCTCGGCAGCGCGTGCGTGGTCGGCATCGCCTTGTAGGCCGCCCAGGCGGCGGCGTGCTTGCCCCGGCTGAACTGCTCGAACCGCTCCCCGTGGCACTCCGCACAGGTCGCTGCCGTGATCGTTCGGACGAGCGCCGTGTCGCCTGACCCGCGGTGGTCCGGCCCGTGGCAGTCCACGCAGCCCACGTCGACGTCTGCATGGGCGCTGAGCTCCCAATCCGTCACGAGCGCCGAGGAGACCAGCCGGTGGCACCTGACACAGGGGTCGACCTCCTCCGCATCCACCGTTGCCGCCGGCACCGCCAACAGCAGCGCTACCAGCAGCTTGACCATTTTTTCCTCCGTCTCGGGGTCCGCTCGCAGGCACACGAGTCCCCGGAATCCGCTGCCAGCATGATCCCGCCGGCCGTAGGGACCGTCAATAAGGGATTGTCGAAGGGGCCCGGCCCGTGTGCTATCTTTTGCACCGGTTTCGGGCCGGGTTCCCCCCGTCAGCGAACATTCGGAGCCGTGGTGTAGTTGGTTAACACACCGGACTGTCACTCCGGAGATCGCGGGTTCAAGTCCCGTCGGCTCCGCCAATTCGCTCGCTCACACCCTCTCACTGACGTCACTGAGGGGCGCGCTTCGCGCGCCCGCTCGGCAAGTCCGATCCGGGACGTGCACCAAACTGCGGCTTCGACGACACCTTAGCGGCTTGTGGTCACGTCCCCTGTAGACTGACAGGATGCAGCGAAGCTCTCTTTCGTCGGGCCTCGACGTGTCGCGAGTGCTGACCGGATTGTGGCAGGTCGCCGACATGGAGCGGGGCGGCGATTTGCTGGATCCGGATGCGACGGCTACCGCACTCGTCCCCTACGTCGAGGCCGGGTTCACGACGTTCGACATGGCGGACCACTACGGCTCGGCCGAACGCATCGCCGGCGCCCTTCGGGCGCGGCTCGCCGACCCGACGGCCGTCCAGTTGCTGACGAAGTGGGTCCCCCCTCCGGGACCGTTGACGCGGGACGACGCGCAGGATGCCGTGCAACGCGCGCTCGATCGGCTCGGCGTCGAACGACTCGATCTGCTTCAATTCCACGCTTGGAACTACGACGACCCGTGTTACCTGGATGGTCTCTTCTACCTCGACGAGCTACGGCGTGGCGGGTTGATTCGCCATCTTGGACTGACGAACTTCGACACGGCCCACCTTCGCGTCGTCGTCCGCAGCGGGATCGAGATCGCGTCCAACCAGGTCAGCTTCTCCGTCCTCGACCGGCGGCCGCTCGCGAAGTTGGTTCCGTTCTGCGTGGAGAACGACATCAAGTTGCTCGCCTACGGAACGCTTGCGGGAGGACTCCTGACCGATCGCTACCTGGATGTCCCCGACCCCGGGATGGACGGCCTGCCGACCTGGTCGCTGATGAAGTACCGCCGTTTCGTCGAGGCCGCGGGCGGTTGGGAACCGTTTCAGGCCGTGTTGCGGGTGCTCGGAAGGGTCGCGGAGCGGCTCGGGGTGTCCATCGCGAACGTGGCCACGCGCTACGTTATCGAGCAGCCGGCGGTCGCCGGCGTGATCGTCGGCGCGCGGCCGGGACAAACCGATCATCTGGAGGACAACCTCGCGTTGTTCGAGCTCTCGCTGGACGAGGCGAGCCGTCGCGAAATCGAAGCGGCCGTTTCCGCCCTGAACACGATTCCCGGCGACAGCGGAGACGAGTACCGTCACCCGCCGTTCTTGACGGCGTCCGGCGACCTGAGCCACCACGTCGACACGGTGCCGGCGCCGTTCGACGTGACATCGAAAGCAGATGGACGCGACCGAGCGCTCAGTGGCACGCAGTGGGAAAAGATCGGGGGGTATTGCCGGGCCCTACGCAGCGGTTCGCGGATCCTCGTTTCGGGCACGACCGCGACGCACGGGAACCGGCGTATCGGTGGGCACGACGCGGGGGCGCAGGCACACTTCGTCGTGGACAAGATCGCGGGCGCGATTCGTTCGTTGGGCGGTCGGTTCGAAGACATCGTCCGAACGCGGATCTTCATCCGCGACCTGGACGATTGGGAGGCTGTCGCTCGTGTTCACGGCGAGCGGTTTCGCGACGTGCTCCCGGCCAACACACTCGTTCAGGCGTCGCTCATCGGTGACGAGTACCTCGTCGAGATGGAAGCCGAGGCGATCGTCCCGTCGTAGTCCCCGCACCCCACTCTCGAGCCACAAATCGTTGCGTCCAAGGCGCCTTAAGTCAAGTGTTTTCAATGTTTAACTGGGTAAGTAGAAACCGAACCCCCAGCGGGGTAAGTCACGACTGACGTGGGAACCGGATCACGTTACAAAAGAAACAGAGAAGGAAGGAGGCACCACGATGAAAGAGATCAAGAGGATCCTGATCACCACCGATTTTTCCGAGACCTCCCGGACGGCCTTCCCTCTCGTGCGGGAGATGGCGGACAAGTTCGGCGCGGGGATCGTACTCCTTCACGTGCTCGACGCCCACCTCCCCCCGCTGGTCTTCGAGCCGAGCGGCGTCAGCGCGGGCGAGTTCGAGCAGCAGCGGGTGGAACGAGCCAAATCCCGGGCCGAGGCGTTCGCCACCCACCTGGGCGAGATGATCGAGACCGCGGTCACCTGCGGGATCCCGCACGTCGAGATCGTCAAGTTCGCCGAGGATAACGGGATCGACCTGGTCGTGATGGCCACCCACGGACGCGGGTTTTTCTCCCATGCGATCCTCGGCTCGACGACCGAGCGTGTCGTCCGTCGATCCCCCTGTCCGGTGTTGACCGTGCGGGACGATTCCCTCGAAGACTGACCGCTGGGACTGGCACCATGACCGAGAACTACCCCGATTTTTATGCCGAGTTTCGCCGTAGGATGGCCAAGCTGAATCGTGCGATCCCCGATACGATGAAGAGTTTCGGCGCCCTGCACGCCGCGACGATGTCCCAAAAAGGAGCTCTGGACCGCAAAACGAGAGAGCTGATCGCCGTGGCGATCGGGATCTCGGTGCGCTGCGACGGCTGCATCGCCTCGCACGTCCGTGCCGCGCTTGGTGCCGGCGCGACACGCGAGGAAATCCTCGATACGATAGGCGTAGCCGTCTTCATGGGCGGGGGGCCCGCGACCGTCTACGGTGCCGAGGCGCTGCAGGCGGTCGAAGAATTCGAACAGCTGGTGACGCCGGCTTAGCTCCGAAAGGAATCCGATGAGCGTAAGCACTGTCGAAGACGTCATGGTTCGAGATGTCGCGTTGATCCGTTCCGACGCGGACGTCCACGAGCTCGAGCAGAAACTGCTGCGGGACGGCATCCACGGCATGCCCGTGGTCGATCCCGACGGGACGTTGGTCGGCGTGATCAGCCAGACCGACCTGATCGCCTGGCACTACTTCAGCGGCGTCGACGGCTCGTCTTTCTACCGAACCGATCAATCGATGCCGGAGAGGGAGGAATACGGCGAGCTGCGGTTGACCGACATTCGGTCGGCCAGGGTCGCCGAGGTGATGTCGCCCGTCGTCTACTGCATCTGCCCCGATCAATCAATCGCGCTGGCCGCGGCGCGTATGATCGCGCGTCAGATTCACCGGCTCGTCGTGGTCGACACCGCGGGCCGCGTGCTCGGCATGGTGTCCGCCATCGACCTGCTGCGCGCGGTTCCCGGAATCGAGGAGGCCCTCGAGGAGGCGGATCTCGAAAAGGACTTCTTCGCCGCCAGAATACATGCCGAAGCAATCGAGAGACCGTCCAACGAAAACTGAGTGGAGGTTCGTGATGTCCAGGAGCTCCAGGGACTACTTGCTCATCGTACCGACGGCGCTGGTGCTGGTCGCCCTCTTCGCCGGTCCGGCGTTCGCCGAAGACGAAGGTCAGGGCGCATTCGTCGCTCAGAAATGCAACATGTGCCACTCCGTCCCACAGGCCGAACTGGTCGCCAAGGTCAAGTCGGAGAAGATGAAGGGTCCCGACCTGCCGGCGGTCGCCCGGGACAGCGAGTGGCTCACGCAGTTCCTCAAGAGAGAGATCCAGAACGAGGGCCAGGAACACAAGAAGGAGTACACGGGCACCGACGAGGAGCTTCAGGCGATTGCGGCCTGGCTGGCCAAGTTGGACGTGCCCGCCCAGTAGAGGCTGCGGCCGATGTCCGTCCGGGGTGTCTTCGACGAATTGAAGGATAAACTGCGGGACGTCGTCCCCGAGGCGGAGTTGCGGATCAAGGCCGAGCTCGCCGATGCGATCCTGCGCCTCAAGCGCGAACGCAACGCGGTCATCCTCGGCCACAACTACATGGAACCCGCGCTGTTCCACTCCGTCCCCGACTACACCGGTGACTCGCTCGAGTTGTGCCGGGCGGCGGCGCGGACATCCGCCGAGACGATCGTCTTCTGCGGCGTGCGTTTCATGGCCGAAACGGCCAAGATCCTGAATCCGGCCAAGACCGTGCTGATCCCCTCTCCGGACGCCGGGTGTTCGCTTGCGGCGAGCATCGATGCGGGCGACGTGCGGGAATTGAAGCGACGCTTTCCCGGCGTGCCCGTCGTCGTCTACATCAACACGTACGCTGACGTGAAAGCTGAGGCCGACTACTGTTGCACCTCGGGAAACGCGGTGGATGTGGTGCGTTCGATCGAATCGGATACGGTAATCTTCGTCCCGGACGAATACCTCGCGGCCAACGTTGCCGGCGAAGTGGGGATGCGCCTATGTCGAACGCCCGCGGAAGTCGATCGGCCGGCGTCCGACGGGCGGCGTACGTTGATCGGCTGGCCGGGGCGCTGCGAGGTGCACGACAGGTTCCGTGTCCAGGATGTCGAGAGCGCACGGCGGCAGTTTCCCGACGTGCTTGTCCTCGCGCATCCCGAGTGCCGCCCGGAAGTGATCGAGGCCGCCGACTTCGCGGGCAGTACTTCCGCGATGATCCGGCGCGTGCGTGATACCGACGCGGCGAGCTACCTGCTGCTGACCGAGTGCTCCATGGGAGACAATATCATCGCCGAGAATCCGCAAAAGAAGTTGGTGCGCATCTGCAGTGTGCGCTGCCCCCACATGAACGAGATAACGCTCGAGCAGACGTTGGCGACGCTCGAGAAGAAGCGTTACGAAATTGACGTCCCGGAGCCGATCCGTACGCGCGCCGCACGCTCCATCGAACGCATGTTGACGGTCGCTTGACCGCCATCGGAGATTTTTCGTGAGTCGGATTATCGAACCCTTCCGCATCAAGGTCGTCGAACAATTACGCATGACCACGCGTGAGGAGCGCGAGAAGATTTTGCGCCGTGCTCACTGGAACCTCTTTCGTATCCCCGCCGAGGAGATCCTCATCGATCTGCTGACCGACTCGGGAACCGGCGCGATGTCCTCCGAGCAGTGGGCGGCGATGATGCGTGGCGACGAATCGTACGCCGGGGCACGTTCGTGGTATCGCTTTCGCGACCGCGTTCGGGAGATCACCGGGTTCCGCCAGATCATCCCGACCCATCAGGGCCGGGCCGCGGAACGGATCCTGTTCACCTGCCTCGGCGTTCGGGACCGGGTCGTGATCAGCAACACGCATTTCGACACGACGCGCGCGAACGTCGAGTTTCTCGGTGGCCGGGCGATGGACATCCCGATCCCCCAGGCGCTGGTTCCGGCCGAGGAACACCCGTTCAAGGGCAACATGGACCTCGTGGCTCTCGAGCGGTTGCTCGGTGACCCGGCGCACGATGTCGCCTGCGTGATCCACACGGTCACCAACAACTCGGGGGGCGGCCAGCCGGCCTCGTTGGCCAATATCGGCAAGGCTTCGGAGTTGTGCCGGTCCCATCGCGTGCCCTTCTATCTCGATGCCTGCCGCTTCGCCGAGAACGCCTACTTCATCAAGCTGCGCGAGCGCGGCTATGCCGATCGTAGCGTTGCGGAGATCGCGGCCGAGATGTTTTCACACGCCGACGGTGCCACGTTCAGCGCGAAGAAAGACGGCCTGGCCAATATCGGCGGCTTCCTCGCTACCAACGACGACGCGCTGGCGACCAAGGAAGAGGAGCTGCTGATCCTCACCGAGGGGTTCCCGACCTACGGCGGCATGGCAGGCCGGGACCTCGACGCGATCAGCGTCGGTCTAAAAGAAGTTCTCGAGGAAGATTACCTACGCTACCGGCTCGCGGCGACGCGTTACCTGGGTAACAAACTGACCGAGCTCGACATCCCGATCGTGCGCCCGCCCGGCGGACACGCGGTGTATGTCGACGCCGGTGCACTGCTGCCCCACATCGCGCCGGCCGAGTTGCCGGCGCAGGCGTTGGCCTGCGCGTTTTACCTCGAGGGTGGCGTTCGCGGCGTGGAGATCGGAACGCTGATGTTCGGCGGCGTCGACCCGCAGACGAACCACGAACGGTTCGCCCCGCTCGAGCTGCTCCGGTTGGCCATCCCCCGCCGGGTGTACACGCAGACCCAGATCGACCATGTGATCGACGTTGCTGCGGCGGTCGCGGACAACAAGGACTCCCTGCGCGGGCTGCGTATCGTCGAGCAGGCCCGGCACCTGCGGCACTTCAGCGCCAAACTCGAGCCGTTATGAGTGACGGCCTGCCCGTCGAGCATCCCGTCCTTCAGGCGGTGCTCGCCGGCACGTTCACCTGGGGCTTGACCGCGCTGGGCGCGGCGGCCGTCTTTCTCTCGAGACGGATCAGCCGCCGCGGGCTGGACGGCGCGCTGGGGTTCACCGCCGGTGTGATGATCGCCGCCAGTTTCTGGTCCCTGCTGGCCCCGGCGATCGACCTGGCCGGCCGCATGGGCATGATTAAATGGCTGCCTGCGCTGGTCGGGTTCCTGGCCGGTGCGGGCGCCCTGCGCCTCGTCGATCGGGTCTTGCCACATGTGCATTTGTTTGCACCGTTGAGCGAGGCCGAGGGTCTGCCGACACGCTGGCGGCGCAGCATCCTGCTGGTGCTCGCCATCACGCTGCACAACATCCCCGAGGGGCTGGCCGTCGGCGTCGCCTTCGGAGCGGCTTCGGCCGGTATCGGCGACGGCGGCCTGGGCGCGGCGATTGCGCTCACGTTGGGGATCGGCCTGCAGAACTTCCCGGAGGGAATGGCAGTCTCGATCCCGTTACGCAACGAAGGGCTGTCCCGCTCGAAGAGCTTTTTCTACGGTCAACTCTCCGCGGTCGTGGAGCCGATCGCCGCGGTGGTCGGTGCCGCCGTCGTGGTGCTCGCGCGCCCGTTGTTGCCCTACGCGTTGGCCTTCGCGGCGGGGGCGATGTTCTTCGTGGTCGTCGAAGAGGTAATCCCCGAAGCTCAGCGTGGCGGCAACGCCGATCTGGCCACGCTCTCCGCGGTCACCGGGTTCACCGTCATGATGACGCTCGACGTCGCCCTGGGATAGCCCGTCTAGTCCTTGACCAGCAGGTAACAGGCAACGGCCTCCACGATCGAGTGCACCCCCAGCTTGCCGAGGATGTGTTGCACGTGGTTGCGAACGGTGACGTAACTCACGTGCGTCTTCTCCGCGATCGCTTGAAGGCTCTCGTCGCGGGCGAGGAGCTCCAGGATCTCGGTCTCCCTAGGCGTCAGGCCCAACCGTTGCGACGACTCGTGCGTGTGCTCGTTTGAGCGCGAGGCGACCCGCTCGAGGTATTCCTCGAAGCGATGGGCGCGATCGGCTTCGAGGGCACAGTGCACCAAACAGGCCCCATCGCGCCCCGGCAGGGAGAGCGAGAGGAACAGCACGTCGATCCAGTGCTCTTTCCCTGTCGCGCTCATGACGCGCATGCTGACCGGCTCGATCTCGTTTTTTCTCCGAGCGAGTTGGAAGACGGTGCAGTTCGGCTTGCAGTGAGGCCGACCCACGGCGTCTCTGCCGGCGATGACCCGGTGGCAGGGGTGACCCACGCAGTCGGACGCGGGCCGGCCGAGCAACTGCTCCGCGCGCTGGTTCATGTAACCGATCGTGCCGTCGCGTTTCGTGATCCAGACGGGCGTTCCGAGCCCCTGGACCCAGGTGGGTAAGCACTCCGGCGACTCGCAGCCATCCGTGTTCCGACCACCACTCACGTTGCCAAGCCTCTACGCCCAAGGGTAGCCGCCGGCCGGGCCGTTTGTCATGGTGGATTCCCGAACCACAAAAAACCGCACCGCAGGGCCCCGATTCGGCCGTCGGGCCCCACGGTGCGTACCGAGCTCTGCGTGATGTCTCGCCGCCTAGAAGTTCACCGCGTGGTCGAGATGGGCGGCGTTCATGCGTTCCCTCATCCGGGGGGGGGAAGGGATCATCGCTGAGCTTGGCCACACACAGAGGCTCGGTCCCGAAGATCTCGATACCCGGAACGAAGTCAGGCTACCGCCGTCGCCGGCAGGACGCATGATGCGGGCGCATCATTTTTGTCCTCAAATACGGGCAAATCCGGTTTCGGGTTTCCCCGATATCGGGACACGAGACGGACGCGTAGCTTTTGCTAGGGGTTGCGAATGACGGATCGATCCACGTCGAATCCAGACAGCGCCCGGGACTCGTCTCACAAGAAGCCCGGCAGGGGGGATCATCGCGAGTTCACGCGTGAGCTGCTGCGCGATCTGCAGGCCCTCGAGCGGATGGTCGCCGAGGACCAGATCGAGTCCGACGTTTGCCGCATCGGCGCCGAGCAGGAGCTGTTCATCGTCGACCGCAACTGGATGCCCGCACCGTTGTCCTCGGAGCTCCTCGAAGAACTCGACGACTCCCATTTCACGACGGAGCTGGCGCGCTACAACCTGGAAGTCAACCTCGATCCGCTCGTCTTGAGCGAGGATTGCCTCACCGATCTCGAAACCCAGTTACGCAACTCCATCGCCAAGGCGGAGGCGGCCGCGCGGAATCACGGCGGCTCGATCGTTCTCGCGGGAATCCTGCCGACGCTGTCGCGTCAACACGTCTCGTTGGGCTACATGACTCCGGCAGAGCGTTACCGGCAGCTCAACGAGACCATGACCCGGCTTCGCGGAGGTCCCTACGATCTGCGGATCAAGGGTCGTGACGAGATGATGCTGCGCCACGACAACGTCATGCTGGAGGCCTGCAACACCAGCTTTCAGATTCACCTGCAGGTCTCGGGTCAGGATTTCATCCATCGCTATAACGTCGCACAGATGATCTCGGGACCGGTGCTCGCTGCGACGACCAACTCACCGGTCCTGTTCGATCGTCAGCTGTGGTCCGAAACCCGGATCGCCCTGTTCCAGCAGGGAACCGATGAGCGTTCGCCTCACCTGGCGCAGTTCCGCTCCAAACCGCCGCGGGTGAGCTTCGGGGCGCGCTGGCTGGAGCGTTCGGCCGTCGAGGTCTTCGAGGAGGACATCGCACGTTTCCGGACGCTGTTCGGAGGGGGGCTCGGCGAGAACTCTATCGGTGAGCTGGCAGCCGGGCGCGTCCCGCAGTTGCTCGCGCTGCGCCAGCACAACGGAACCGTGTACCGCTGGAACCGTCCCTGTTACGGCGTCTCCGAGGGCCGACCGCACCTGCGCATCGAGTGCCGCTACATCCCGGCGGGCCCCAGCATCGTCGACGAGGTGGCCAACGCGGCGCTGTGGCTGGGTCTGATGGTTGGAGCCTCGAAGCGGTTCGAGAACCCGGCCGATCTGTTGCCGTTCGGCGCCGTCCGGAGGAATTTTTTGCGTGCTGCGCGCTCCGGTCTGGCGGCGCAGTTCCTGTGGCTCGACGGCAAGCAGATCACCGCACAGCGGTTGTTGCTCGACGAGCTCATCCCGCTCGCGCGAGAGGGGTTACTCGATCACGGCTGCGCCGCGGACGACATCGATCGGTACCTCGACATCATCGAGGCGCGTGTCGACACGCGTACGACCGGAGCGAACTGGCTCGTGCGCTCTCACGACATGCTGAGTGAAGTCGACACCATATCCGGGCGTGCGGCAGGTCTGGTTCAGGAGATGCACGCGCACCAGCAAAGCGGCAAGCCCGTTCACGAGTGGCCCACGCTCGAGCCTTCCCGGCCGACCGGAAAGTACTGCGCGACCGTCGATCAGATCATGACCACGGACCTGTTCACCATCCACCCCGACGAGCTGATTCACCTGGCGGCCCACGTGATGGACTGGAAGCACGTGCGCCACGTCCCGGTGGAGGACGAGCGCCAGCGGCTCGTCGGGTTGATCTCGCACCGCGTGTTGCTGCGCGTCCTGTCTCGTCAGGCAACCGCGGGCGAATCTTCCTCGATGCGAGCGCGAGACATCATGGCCACCGAGGTGATCGTGGTCACACCCGACACGCCCACGCTCGACGCGATCGAGCTGATGGGGAAGAACGAGGTCAGCTGCCTACCGGTCGTCAACGATCATGGCGAGCTGGTCGGGATCTTGACGGAGCGCGACCTCGTCCGCATCGCTACCCCGTTGCTGCGGCGGTTCCTCAACCACGCGCAGAACGGAGACACCGTCGCGTCCGACTCCTGATCAAACCCTCTATTTCCGGCGCAAGTCGAACGACTCCAGCAGACGGACACTCAGCCAGACCTTCTGCACGTCGGGCGCAATGCCGTCCGCGTCGTGGTGGGCGTACTTGAACACGGCGTCCACACGCTCACAGAGCTTGCGCGACAGCGCGAGACCGAACTCGTCCCCGTAGTCGGCGCTGCCGTTGTCGGCCTCGAAGCTGTGGTACTGGGCTTTCAAGACGAATTTCTCGAACGAGAACCGGGCGTTCAGAAAGACATCGACCAGGCCGTCTGCGGGTGTGTTGAGGAAACGATCGGCCCAGCCGTTGTAGGCGTGCAGCGTGGCCAGCGGTCGCTGGAATCCGTACATCCCGTCTCCGCCGAGCTGCTCGAGGTTCGCGCCGACGCCCCAGCGCCTGGCTTCATAGCCCACCTCCAGGGCGAGGTACTCTGCCTCGTTGATCGCCGCACCGTTGGAGTGGGGTTCCTGGTCGATCCACTCCGCGCGATAGCGGATGTGCCGCTTGTCGTTCAACTCGTGCTTCCCGATCCAGCGCAGACCCACGTTGCGGTGCGAGCGTAGCGGATCGTTTTCGAATTCGAAGTAATGCAGCACCGCCGTCACCGTCCCCGGCCCGAGGACGACACTGCCCTCGCCGACCCAGCCGTCGAGCTCGAACTGACGACTGAGAGCGCTGGGGTGGTCGTCGCCGAAGATCCTGTTGGCCTGTGCCAGGTACCCGCCGAAGAATCGATACCTCCCGGCGCTTCGCTCCGCGGTCACGGCGTCGTAGGTCTGCTGGTTCTGGCGCCACCCGACATCGCCGATGATGCGGCCGCCATCGCGGTTGATGCGCTGCCGCCCGAGCGTGACCCCGATCGACTTCGGCGCCTTGTAACTCAGCCAGGCGCGGTTGACCTCCGTCGCCTCCGGATCGGCGACCGTGGCGAACCTGGTCCGGCCGTTGGCCGTGTCGTTGAAGCGCGCGCTCCCGATAGCGCTGATGTCCTCGAACTCGAGTCCGAGACCCCAGCGCGAACGCCTGGCCTCGAGGGCCGCGCGCGTGCGTAACGTCGTCGCGTTGGCCTGGTCGGTGGCCGCATCGTCGTCGACGTACTCGTAGCGCAACCGCGCGTCGATCTTGGCATCGACACTCCACTCGTCGGAAGAACCGTTCGAGTCGGCCGCGAACAGGTTCGCGGGGAGCACGAAGGACGTGACCAAACAGAAAGTGGTCACGAACACACGAATTCTCGATCTCACGTCAATTTCCTTCGTTGGTCCCGAGGAATTTAACGGGTGCTCACGGACGGAGCCATTATGACTTCCCGTCCGCGCCATTCGGGAATCCCGTACGGATCCGACGCGGGTTCGTCAGAAACGACGGTAGCCGCGCACGGACTCTTCCAGCGCCGCGAAGGCGGGGCCCGGATCGGTCGATCGGTCCCACGACGCGTAGATTCCGGCGAACAACGTGGTCTCGCGATGCATCGTGCGCTTCACGTCGCCCTCGGCGGCGGCGCCCTCGGGCCGCCAGTCTTCCCCGGTTTCCGCGGCTCGCCGGAGGAGATCCCGCGCGCCTCGCGAGTCCCCCTGTCTCCAGTCGAGGTAGGCAAGCAGGAACAAGGCGTCCCCGGCCGACGGGTTCGTGCCGTGGATCCAGCGCAGGCTCTGCCTCGCGGCCTCGAGGTCCCCCTGCACGATCTTCGTTTCGGCCAGGACCATGCGCGCGCCGGTCGCCTCCGGGTTGATCTCGACGGCGCGGGCTAGCGCTTCCTCCGCCTCCTTCAATGCCACGGAGGAGGTCGCGCTCATGGCGCGCAACGTGCCCCACCGCTTGAAGGCCCGATGACTGCTCCGATTGAGCCGCATCAGGGCCTCGAAGCGCCGTAGGGCCGCGTCAAGCTCGCCCCTTTCCGCCAGGCAATTGCCGAGGTAGTAGATCGAGTCTTCGTGGGTCGGATCGATCTCGAGGGCCCGGTGGAAGAGATCGATGGCGGTCACGAGGTCCTCTTCGGCCTTCATGGCATGAACCGCCGCGCGCTGCACGTTCCAGAATTCGGATACCTGCTCGCGTGTCAACGGCGGTCGTGGCGCGGCGAGGAGGCGCGGTTCCGGCTCGCCCTCGCGGATTTCCCAGATCGACCGCCCGGTCAGCCCGGTCACATGCTGAACGCTACCCCCGGGCCAGTGCACCTCGACGGATTCCAGCCGGTCGGGACCGAGCCCGACGTGCAGCCGGCGACTGCTCTGCGAGAGGTAGGAAACTCCGGAAACCGCGCGTCGATGGGCCACGTCCCCCGCGACGGCGACGACACGGGCTCCTTCGGCGGGTCCGTACCCGTTCTCGACACGGGCTCGCAGGCTCAGCTGCACCCAGTTACCCTGCTCCGTTTCGTTGCGCAGTAGTCGCACGCCGCCGCCATCTCCGTCGATCAGCAGGACGTCGATGTCTCCGTCGTTGTCATAGTCCGCGAGCGCCAGTCCGCGGGCCACGCGCGGAACGGCGAACGGGTCGCTGAGCGGTGCCAGGTCGTGAAAGAAACGGCCGTGATCGTTCCAGAACAGGAACGGCAGCTCCGGTGTCAGGTGCCGGGGCACCGTCTGCTCCTCGAATGTGCTGCCGTTGGCCACCGCCAGATCGAGCCAGCCGTCCGCATCGAAGTCGAAGAACTCGGCCCCCCAGCCGACACTTCGCAGTGCGATCTGTCCGAGACCGCGTTGATCGGCAAAGTCGACGAAACGAAGCGGGGCCCCTTCGGCAGACTCGAGTCCGGCATCGTCGACGAAGCGGGAATCGTACAAAGCGTTTTCCTGCGCGACCCAGTGAGTGACGAACAGGTCGTCGTCGCCGTCGCGGTTCCAGTCGCCGGCGGCGAGCCCCATCGCCCCGCGGTAGTCGGCGACCCAGGCCGCGTGGCTGGCGTCCTCGAACCGGCCTTCGCGGTTGAGGTACAGCGCGTTGTCCGAGATGTCGTTGGCCACGTAGAGATCGGGCCAGCCGTCGTCGTCGAGGTCGTGCCACAACGCGACGAGACTACGACCGTCCGGATTCGAGACACCTCGCGACTCCGCTTGTTCATCGAATGTTCCGTCGCCTCGGTTGACGAACAACAGGTTGCGTTCCGGCTTGTAAGAAGATGGATTCAGCGTGTACGGGATCTGGCGCCCGTATTGCGACGAGATGCGATCCTTCCCGGACACGTCCGGAACGTACTGGACGTAGCCGCAGATGTAGAGGTCCAGGTCTCCGTCGCGATCGAAATCGGACCACGACGCCCCCGCCCAGTATCCTTGCGGTGACGCGAACTCGTCATCCCGCTCGAAGTGCCCGGAATCGTTGCGAAACAGCCGCAGTGTGTCGTATCCGGTGACGACGAGGTCGAGATCGCCGTCGCCGTCGTGGTCGCCCCATGCGGCGCTCATGCCGACGATGCGCGTTTCGGGAAACTCCTCGACCCGGGCGAAGGTCCCATCGCCGAGGTTCTCGAACAGTTCCGATGGGGCGAGGTCGTTCTCGGCTGCAGTCAGCGGGCCACCGGCGCTGACGAGGAACAGGTCGTCGTCGCCGTCGCCGTCGAAGTCGCCCCAGGCGGCACCCGGACCCATGTCCTCGGGGAGTTGTGACGTGCGTTCACCCGCGAACGTGCGGAAACCGGAGAGCCCCGCGGCCTCCGTCACGTCGACAAAGCGCGGTAGCGGCGCGCCATCGGGTATGTCGCGACTCAGCGCGCGCGTGATCTCGCTGTGCTGCTCGCCGGTCCTGTACTCTTCGGTACGTGAGGCCCGAAATGCGTAAAGGGACAGCAACGAGGCGACGACCGCGACCGCAAAGACGATCGCGACGGTCCCGTAAAGCTTTCGACGCCGTCTTCCGAGTGGCCGTTTCCGATTCGAGACCAACCGGTCATCCCCCGGTTCGGGATGACGGATCCATGACGCGGACGGTCGTCGTGGCACTGGAGATCTCGACCGGCGGGGCGGTCAGCCCGGCGTCCTCACCGAACATGTAGTCCAGCAGGAACTGGTCGAACTTGCGGTAGTTGAGCTTGGCCTCGATTCGATACTCTTTCGCCGCAGGAGTGGACGGTATCGTGTGGGCCGCCACCGAGTCGTCCGTGGCCGCCCCCTCGGGCGGTCGCGGAATGTCTGAAGGGCAACCGATGTCGAACTCGACCGTGTCGGTGAAGCCGGGGAACAGCGCGCGCCGGAAGCGCACGCCGACCATCTCCCACAGGTTGTGGCGGTCGATCAGGTTCCCGTACTGGTCCACGGGCTCGACCTTGAACAGGAAGGTTCCGGGCTCGAGGTAGTTCCGCTCGTCCCTGCGCCCGGAGGTGTAGATCACCGTTCCGTGGTCGTCGGTGACCTCGAGCTCGACCCAGCTCTGGATGATGTCCAGCGGACCGGTGGGAAAGTCGTGACCGACCTTGTTCGAGGTCAGGATGACGCGGAGCGGGATGGACTCTCCCGGCGCAATGGTTTCGGGTGCTTCCAGATCGATCCCGATGATCGGACCGGTACCCCATTTGTCGCTGATCTCCGGAATCTCGTAGCGCCCCTGGAGCCACAGCTCGGTCAGCCGGACCTGTTCTTCCCAGCCCTCGATCTGCAACAGCTGGGGCATCACGTTGTTCGAGGCGACAAAGCGATGGCTACGATGCTTGCCGTCGTCGGGGCTGCGGTTGTAGTCGGCGGCGTCGCCGGACGCCGGATCGTTCGAGTCGACCAGCGGCATGTGGCACTCGCGGCACTCGACCGTGCGCTCCGGATTGCCCTCCTGGTTCCAGTGGCTCGCGGCCCAGTTGTCGTACTGATTCTGCAGCTGAACCCACCCGACCTTGTTGACCTCCTCGTCGATGAACTGCTTGTGACACGCCGCGCAGTACTCGGGCGCCTTGTACATGCGCTTGCTGAGCTTGTTGTGCTCGTCCGGATAGGTCCGGATGAGGAAGTCGCGCAAGACTCGCTTGAAACCTTCGGACTCCCACTGATAGAGGTATTCCGAGGGCTGCGACACGACGTAGTTGGCATTGCCCTGCAGGTCGGTCTCGTGGATCGCGTGGCAGGACAGGCACGAGACGCCCTCGTTGTAGCCGTGCAGGCCGGTCAGGTCCTCGACGAAGATGTTCTTCGTGCCCGAGAACAGCGAGATCGGATCGTGACAGCCGCCGCAGTAGCGCGTCGACTCCGGTCCGTTCTGCTCCGCCATGATGGACTGGATCTTCTGGAACGCGGCATCCTTGGCGGCGTAACCGTGAGCACTCGGCCTCCACTCCTCCAGTATCTGAGCGTGGCAACCACTGGTTCCGCAGGAATCCGAACCGGCGAGCACGCGCGAGTCGAATGCCCCGCCGGTCTCGGTGCGGGCCAGGCTCGGCGCGAACGGCCGATCCTCGCCGTACAGGAAGGCGTAGTCCTCCGGGAACTCGTTCACGTATTCCGTCCCGGAGTAGAACGACGACAACCCCAACGCTGCCAGACAGCCGATCGCGGTGACACCGACCGAGACCACGATCAATCTCTTCGCATCGACGGCCTGGCGCTTGCGCCACATACGTACAAGCGGGATGAACAGGTGAGGGAGCGTCACCACGAGCACCGCGATCCCCGAATACAGGTGGACGTTGCGCCAGACGGCGGACATGCTCAAGGCGAACAACCCCTGCCAGGTGACGACCACGCCGGAGACCGAGCAGATCAACAGCGCGATAAGCGCGATGTAGCCCAGGAACACGACCTGGGACATCGTGTACCGTCGATAGTCGTCCCAGTGGACCGCGCAGTACCACGCGATCGGAAGCAGGATGACGATCCCGGCAAGGGTGTGAAGCAACACACTCCATTCAACGGCTGCATGAAACGGACTCAGGGTGATCGCCAATCCCGAGACCCCTTCGAACAAGAACAAAGCCATGCTGAAGCGTGCGAGGCGAGAGCCCCACCCCGTCCGAAGATCCTGTTGTTCGCTCATCAACTCTACTCCGAGTGCGTTGCCCGCGGTTGCCTCGCGCAACACCGGCACGGCCGGTCGAGGATTGCCGACGGAAAACCTACTGTTCGAAATCCTACAGCGAACCGCCGCGCGAAGCCGCCGGAGTTTTGTAAGTGAATTCCCGTATCAAGAACCACCGACGACTCAGTCGGTTCGTGGGCGTAGCGTCCTGGGGAACAACACGTTGTTCTCCAGGCCAGGTGGATGTGCTGCATCAACTCTTCCTCAAAATCGGCCAACCCCGAATACAGCGCGCGCCATGTGGCGCACGCTCCCTCCGGCGCGATGAAGTCGTGGGCCAGCTTGCGCACAGATAAGAGCATTTCTCCCACCCCCTCGTGCTCTTGCTCCATCACGTGGATCGGCATGATGGCCAGCGCGCCTCGTCCGTCTCGTATCATCGGAAACAAGATTTGCTCTTCCTTTTGCATGTGCCGCTCGAGCTCCGCGGCGAACTCACGGAGGCGGTCCGTCAATCCGTGAGGGCAGTCGGGCTTGTTGCCATGGATGGTCTCGACCTTCTCGGCCATCTCGATCATCCTCGGGAGATCCTGACGGTGCGTCCCGTGAAAATGGTCCAGGATGTGATCCAGCAGATCCTCGAGCGGTTTCTCGTCCCAACGGTCGAACGTATCGTCCGCCCAGCGTTCTTCCGCACGGATCTCCTCGATCATGTTCTCGAAATCAATGCCCTTTCTGTCGCAGGTTTCCTTGAGACTGATGTTGCCGTGGCAGCAGAAATCGAGGCCATGCTTGTAAAAGACGCGCGATGCGCCGGCCTGGGTGACGGCCAGATCCGCCAGTGTCGTCTCGCTCGTGATGGTGCGCATGGTGGAACCTCCACGGGGACTCGCGCGGGACCGCCGAATCCGGAACCTAGACCCGAGGCAAAGACTAGACGGCGGCGGCGTGCCGCAGCCATTGTGACTTTCCGGCACCGGACTTCGGCAAACCCGTATGATCACTTCCGATTTACCGGGCAGATTCTCTATACTGTCCCGCCGGGGACCCAGGGAGCAGCACCTTGACTGAGATACAACGCACATCCACGCCCGAAGAAGACGCCGCGCGCTGGTCGGCCGTCTTCGACGCCGTCGTTCACGGGGTCGTCACGGTCGATCGCGAGGGGATC
Source organism: Acidobacteriota bacterium (assembly GCA_011773795.1). Lineage (GTDB taxonomy): Bacteria > Acidobacteriota > Polarisedimenticolia > Polarisedimenticolales > Polarisedimenticolaceae > WVWW01. Next base: position 32,481 of record WVWW01000001.1, on the reverse strand, counting down.
ATCCGATCCGCGAACCAGGCCTGTCAGTTGATGTTCGGTTGGACCGAGGGCGAGCTGGTCGGGCACAACTGCAGCCTTCTGATGCCCTCGCCGGATCGCGAGAATCACGACGGGTACATCAAGCATTACTTGAAGACCGGCCAGCGCAAGATCATCGGGATCGGACGAGAGGTCCTCGCGCAGAGAAAGGACGGGAGCAAGTTCCCGATTCACCTGTCGGTCGGTGAGTTTCGCTCGGCTGCAGGTCTCGGCTTCGTGGCGATCCTCCATGACATCAGTGCGCAACGTCGAGCCGAGGAAAACGCGAGAGTTCATCGCGAAAGACTGGAGCGGATGGACCGCATCAGCCTCGCCGGGGAAATGGCCAGTGGTATCGCCCACGAGGTCAACCAGCCGTTGAGTGCGATCGCGAACTATTCCCGCGCCCTCTTGCACATGCTCGGCACGGTCACGGACAACTCGGAAGATCTTCGCAGCACGGTCGACAAGATCCGTATCCAATCGCACCGGGCCGGCGAAATCGTGAGGCGCATGCGTGACTTCGTCTCGCGACACGAGACCGAGCCAAGCCCGACATCGATCAACGAGGTCGTCGACGAGGTGCTCTCGCTGGCCCATCTCTCTTTCGGCCCTACCCTGGTCAAGCTCGACACCGATCTGGAAAAGAACTTGCCGGATGTCTTGTTCGACAGGGTTCAGCTCCAGCAGGTGATCCTGAACCTGGTCAACAACGCCGTCGAGGCGATCGGGGTAGGAACCACGGGGGCGGTGACGATTCGCACCTTTTCCGAGAGCCCGTCGACCATTACGTTGCACGTGGTCGACGATGGGCCCGGCATCCCACCGGAGATCGAAGACCGCCTGTTCGAACCGTTTTTCAGCAACAAACACCACGGAACCGGGATGGGGTTGGCCATCTCCCGTTCAATCGTCGAGGCCCAGGGCGGTACGCTCGGATTCGTCCGCAACCCGACCGCCGGTGTTACTTTCTACGCGCAGTTCCACGCAATGAGACCGGAAGGTGAGGAAGATGAGTGATTCTGTCGTTTGGATCGTGGATGACGACGAAGCCGTCTGCGATAGCCTGGGCTTGCTACTCAAGACCGTGGGGCTGACCGCACGGACGTTCCCCGACGGGAAGTCGTTCCTGGAGAACTTCGAAGACGACCTGCCGGGGTGCATCGTGGTCGACCTGCGCATGCCCGGGATGAGCGGCCTGGAGTTGCAGGATGCGTTGCATCAGCGGCGTTCGACGGTGCCGATCGTGTTCATCACCGGTCACGGTACGGTGGACTCCGCGGTACACGCGATGCGGGCCGGCGCGATCGACTTTCTCACGAAGCCGGTTGACGACCAGGAGTTGCTCGACACGATTCAGCGTGCGATCCGGATGGATCGGGAATCCAGGGAGTCGCTCTCCGAGCGTGAGAAACTGGCGGAAAGGTACGCGACGCTGACCAACCGGGAGAAAGAAGTCATGGCTCTGGTCGTCGAAGGCCACGCCAACAAGGTCATGGCTTACGACCTCGGGGTCAGCGAACGAACCATCGAGATCCACCGTTCGCGCGTCATGAAGAAGATGGAGGCCAACTCGCTCCCGCACCTGGTGCGGATGGCGCTGGATTTGAAGTAGGGAAGTTCAGCCACAGTGGATCCGAAGCGACTCAAGGTGCTCAAGGCGTTTCGACGGCTTGCGCCCCGCCACCGGTATAACGTCTGGCGCCTGGTCGGATTGACCGTTTCGATGGGGATCCTGCTCCTGGTCCCCCTGTCGGGCCTGGCTCGGCTGGATCTCTGGCGCGGGAACCATCTGGTGCTCTTCGAGCGTGCCCCGTTCAATCTGACTTTGGCCGTCGTTATAGGTATTTTTTCCCTGATCTATGCGGCGACCTTCCTGATCAACCTCGTCGCCGGACGGATGTTCTGCGGCTGGGGCTGTCCGATCGGCCAACTCCACCGCCTGACCGAAAACCCGGCGACGCCGGGACTGACCCGGGTGCAGCTCCGGGTGCGGCGACTCCAGGCGGCGATGTTCGCGCTCCTGCTGCCGGCATCCGTGCTGGCCTGGTGGCTCGACTGGCGGATCCTGTTCTCGGGTTCTCCTGCCGAACGACTCGCCGTAGCCGCGGCGCTCTTCTCGGGCACGGGATTGGCGCTGGCCCACGGCCGCTGGTGGAGCTGGCGTTTCTGCCGCCAGGCCTGCCCGATCGGCTTGTACTATTCGTTCGTTGCCCCGGCGCGTTGGTTCGGCATCACCTTCCAGCGCCCAGATACCTGCATCGAGTGCAACCTCTGTGACCACGTCTGCCCGGTCGACCTCCTCCCACGGTCGTTGCCGGAGCCGATACCTTCGCGCGGCGGACTCTCCATCGCCGATGCGCCGGGGCGGAATCATTGCCTGGAGTGTGGGGACTGCGTGCGTGCGTGCGAGTGGATCGTGCGGCAGAAAACCGGCGGCATCGCGCCGCTGGAGCTGGGATTTCACCGACCGCCGGCACAGAGAAAGGAGTCAAATGAGTTCGCAACGTACTCCACAGGAGCGTGAACGACTCATCGAGGAACACGTCGACGCGATCCGGCGGCTCGAGAGCGAGGGGCGCGAGGAGGACACCGGCGGTTGGCCGCCGCAGGGCTTTTACCTGCTCTGGCATCTCGTCGTCGGGATCACGCTCGGCGGACTCGCTGCCCTGGTCAGCCTCGGCTTCAACGTCGTCGGCGCACCGCTGTTCGGGCAACCGTCGATGCAGCTGATCCGCGTCTACCTGACCTTCCCGATGGGCGAGCGCGCGCTGACGGCGGAGGAGGGTCTGGCGCTGTCCGTCGGCGCCGGGTTGTACCTGATCACCGGCGCAATCCTGGGCATCGGGTTCCACCTGGTGCTGCGGACCTTCCGCCCGGATGGCCCGACGAAAATGTTCCTCGTCGCCACGGCGCTCGGGTTGGGCCTGTGGATCGTCAACTTCTACCTGATCCTGAGCTGGCTCCAGCCGGTGCTGCTCGGCGGGCGCTGGATCGTCGACGAGATCCCGTTCTGGGTCGCGGCGCTGACGCATCTGGCGTTCGCCTGGACGATCTGGGTCGGCGAGTACTGGGGCCGGTTCGAGCCGGCGGGGGGCCGACGATGAGTCGCCGGACCCGCTTTGCTCTGCTACCGGCCGCCATCTGCATGATTCTCGCGGGTTGCGCGTCACCCGAGGCGGAGCCGGCCGAGGAGGCCGACCCGATCGAAGCGCTCGCGACCACCGACACCTCGGATCCGCTCGACTACCCGCGCCGCTGGGAGACGCTCGAGCCGGGCGACTTCGTCGCTTACAACCGACGGCTCAACATGCTGCAACGCGGGCGCGAGGTCTACGCAAAATACTGCGTCGGCTGCCACGGAGAGAACGGACAGGGCGACGGTCCGGCGGCGGTTCGGCTGATCACCCAGCCGCGCGATTTCACCAGCGGGGTCTACAAGTTCCGCTCGACCGACTCGGGCAGCCTGCCGATGGAGGCGGACCTCTACCGGACGATCACGCGCGGGCTGTCCGGCGTGAGCATGCCCGGCTTCCCGTTGATGCCGCACCGCGACAAGCTCGCGGTCATCGAGTACATCAAGCGGATGTACCCGGCGTGGGAGGACGAGGCCGGCCGTCGCGTCGTCGTCGCCAGCCCGCGCGCCCCCGCCGACGTGGATTCCCAGCGGCGCATCGACCGCGGTCGCATCGTCTACGTCGCGATGCAGTGCACGCAGTGCCACGGCACCGACGGAAGCGGCCGCGGTGCGACCCAGACCGAGTACGTCGACGCGTGGGGCAACTCGCAGAAGGCGTTCGATTTCACACGCGGTTCGCTCAAGACGGGCAACACGCCGGAGGACATCTATCGCACGTTCCACACCGGCCTGCGCAGCATCATGCCGTCGTTCGACGGGACGACCCTGATGACCGTGGCGCAGCAGGGGTTCCCGCCGCAGGAAGGGCTGCTCGAGCGGGGCGAGCTGGAACGGCTCGGACCCGCGCTCGCCGACTTCCCCGAAACCGTTGCGGCGGTTTTCGAGCTGCCGCTCGAGCAACAGCGGACGCTGGGTGAGCGTAACAGCTGGGATCTCGTGGGCTATATCCGCTCGTTGCGAGACGCCGAAACGACCGCCGAGGCCGTGCTGGGCCGGCCGGCAGGGGGAGCGACTCCATGACACGAAACGATTCACCGCTGGTGCACGGGGCGATGGTGCGCTGGCACCTCTCCACCGCGATGCTGTGGTTGTGCATCTCGTTGTTCGCGGGGCTGCTCTACTCGCTCCAGCTGCTGCAACACTGGCCGCTGCCGAAGATCGAGGTCCTCTCGCCCGGTCGCATCCGCATGATCCACACCAACCTGATCGCCTTCGGGTTCCTGACCAACGCGTTCTTCGCCATGCTGTACTGGACGGTCCCGCGGCTCACCGGAGTGCGCGTCGCTTCGCGCCGGCTCGGGTGGACGATCCTCGTCGCCTGGAACGCGATCGTGCTCGCGACCTACGTCGGGCTGCACCTCGGGCAGGCGCAGGCCGTCGAGTGGGGCGAGACGCCGGTGTGGGTCGACCCGCTGGTCGTGGTCGGCGCGATCCTGGTCTGGATCCAGTTCTACACGCCGATCGTCAAGACCAAGGAACGCTCGCTGTACGTCTCGCTGTGGTACTTCTCGGCGGGGTTCGTCTGGCTCGGCCTGACGTACATCATGGGCAACTTCATCCCGCAGTATCTCGTTGCGGGCAACGCCGCGGGGCCGCTGCTCGGTCTGTACATCCACGACCTGGTCGGGCTGTGGGTCACGCCGATGGGCTGGGGCATGATGTACTTCTTCGTGCCGATCATCCTGCGGAAGCCGATCTGGTCGCACGCGCTGTCGCTGGTCGGCTTCTGGGGCCTGGCCTTCTTCTACCCGCTGCAGGGCGTGCACCACTTCCTCGGCTCGCCGATCCCGATGTTCGCGCAGTACAGCGCGGTGATCAGCACGATCGCCATCGAGATCGTCGTCACCACGGTGATCATCAACTTCTTCATGACCTGGAAGGGCAGCGAGGGCTCGCTGAAGCGCAGCATCCCGATCCGCTGGTTCTGGGTCGGGGCGCTGAACTACTTCATCACCTGCCTGCAGTGCGCGTTCCAGGTCACGCTGACCTTCCAGCAGGTGATCCACTTCACCGACTGGGTCGTGGGCCACGCGCACCTGGTGATGTTCGGCGTCTTCAGCTTCTGGATCTTCGGCATGATCGAGCACCTGTGGCCCAAGCTGACCGGGCGCGAGTGGTGGAGCCTGAAGCTGCGCAGCATTTCGTTCTGGACCACGGCAATCGGCCTGTCGGGCATGTTCCTGACGCTCACCGCCGGCGGACTGCTCGAGGGCTTCATGTCGCTCAACCTCGTGCCGCGCGAGACGATCCTGGAGGCCATGCGGCCGTTCTGGTTCGTCCGCACCACGATGGGGTTCGCGATCATCGCCGGCGTGGGTTGCCTCGCGACCAACATGGTGATGACGGTTGTCGCCTCGCGTGCGGCACACGCGGATTTCGAATACGCGCCTTACGAGGAGCAGGGAGAGGAGGCCAGCGTTGGAACGATTTAGCTTTGTCTTCCTCGTGGCGGGCCTGTTCTTCTTCGCGCTGGCCTTCCTGATCAGCGGGGCGATCCCGATGCTCGCCGTCAAGGACCTCGACGTGCGCACCGTCGAACAGCTGGCTCAGAAGCCGCCGTTCGAGTTCGCGTTGCTGAGTGAACAGTACCCCGACGCCTACGCGAAGGCGTTCCCGGGGATGTCGCAGACCGAGGCGTTCGCCGAGGCGCTGCGGACGGGACACCGGACCTACATCGGCGAGGCCTGCTGGCACTGCCACTCGCAGCAGGTCCGGCCGTGGGGCAACGACGAGGCGCGCTACGGCCGCAAGAGCTTCCCCGAGGAGTACCACAACGAGCTGAACATGCCGCCGCTGTGGGGCACGCGGCGCATCGGCCCGGACCTGATCCGCCGCGGCGGCCGGCAGTCCAACGACTGGCACGTGGCGCACTTCTACAACCCGCCGGACGTCAACCCCGGAAGCGTGATGCCGGCCTATCCGTGGTTCTACGAGGCCGACGGCCTCACGCCCAACAAGAAAGGGCTCTCGATCATCACTTACGTGCAGTGGTTGGGCAGCTGGCTTCCGCGCGGCGACGAGACGCTGTACGACCTCGAGGCGCTTGCCGCCGATTACCGTGCGCCGGTCCTGCCGGCGGTGCCCGGCGCGGAGGTCGAACAGACCGACGACGGCGGTGAAGACGATTTCTGGGGCGAGGAGTAGCGCGATGATGAGACTCGAATCCGTCAAGCCGCAACCGGTCGATCGTGATCGCTCACGTGCGCCACGTCTGTTCCTGTGGGTCTTCAGCATCCTGATGGTCTTGACTGCGGGAACGGCGTTCATCATGAAACTGATCGACTTTTACGTCACCGCGACGCGTGAGGGCGCCGCGGCGCTGGGCTCGTTCCTGATCCCGGTACTGAATTACCTGTGCATCGCTGCGGGGTTCGCTGCACTGTTCATCTGGGCCCATTCGCGGGGACAGTTCCGCAACGTCGAAGCGCCGAAGTACCGCATGCTGGAGCAGAACCGAAAGTGGGACCTGGAGTGGGAACGGGAGCAGCAACGATGAAACCGTTCAAACTGCACAAGTACCTGAGCTACCAGGGTTATTCCTTTCCCTGGTACGTGACGTTGATCTGGATCGCGTTCTTCACGGGCGGTGTGATCTACCTGATCAAGCATCTGCTTTTTTAGGGCATGAGGACCTGCCTGCATTGCGGTCTCCCCGTGCCGCCGCGGCGCAACGATGAGTTTTGTTGCTTCGGCTGCCGCGTCGTCCACGGTGTCGTGCGGCCGGCGGCCGCGGACGGCGAAAGCGGCCCGCTCCCACGGCTCCGCGTGCAGCTCTTCGTCGGGTTGTTCACGGCGCTGAACGTGATGGCGCTGAGCTTCGCTTACTACGGCCCCGGTGTCTTCGGGCAGGCGGCCGTACCGACCGGGATCTGGGGCTCGGTTGCCGAGCTCTTCGAGTACCTGCTGCTGTTCCTGACGAGCGTGGTGGTCGCGACACTCGGGTTGCCGATGTTTCTCGACGCATTGCACGACGGCGCCGGACGCTTAGGCTGGATCAACGCGCGGACACTCGTCTGCGCGGGCGTGTTCGCCGCGTTCGTGCTCAGCGCCTGGCACACGCTGGCCGGAATCGACCCGATCTACTACGACACCGTCACGATGGTGCTCGTGGTCGTGACGATCGGCAAGAACCTCGAGGCGCGGGCCAAGCGGCGCGCTTCCGTCGAACTGACCGCGGCGCTCACCGAGCTTCCCGACCGCATCGACGTGGTCCGTGACGGTAGGCAGTTCGAGATCGAGACCGCGGCACTGCGGATCGGGGACGTCGTCTGCGTTCGGCCGGGCCAGGTCGTTCCGGTCGATGGGGTGATCGAGGGGGGCTGCAGCTTCGTTGATGCGAGCGGGATCACCGGCGAGCCGCACGCCGCATCCTTGTCGATCGGGGATCGGGTGTTTGCCGGCTCGATCGCGATCGACGGGATGCTGCGCGTACGTGCCGAGCACGTGGCGTCGGAGCGACTACTGGCACACGTTGACCGCTTGCTTCGCGAAGCCCTCGAGCACCGCTTCCCCGCGGTACGGACCGCCGATACCGTCGCCCGAGTCCTTGCTCCGGCGGTCGTCGTGATCGCCCTGGCCGTCACGATCGCCTTTGCCCGACGCGGTGCGGCGGACGACGGTCTGATGCGCGGACTCAGCGTGCTGCTGATCGCCTGCCCCTGCGCGCTGGCCATCGGGCCCGGGCTGATCATGGCCGCCGCGATCCGCCGCGCGGCGCGACGCGGCATCGTCTTCGCCTCCCCGACCATGGTCGAACAGGTCTCGCGGTTGAAGCGGATGTACATCGACAAGACCGGAACGTTGACCGGTGCGACGAGCACAATTGAGGCCGTTTTCGTTGCCGATACCGCGCACCCGGACGAGACCATCGAGTTGCTCGCCTCGATCGGAGCCCACGGCGATCATCCCATCGCGGGCGGGATGGTCCAGTACGCGGCCGAGCGTGGTGTTCGGCCCCGCCCGGTGGATGCCTATCGCGTGTTGCCCGGACGCGGCGTGGAGGCCGTGGTCGACGGCCGCCGTTTCCTGCTCGGCGGCGCCCGGCTACTCGAATCGATCGGGCTCGATCCTCCATTCGACCGAGGCGGGCCGCGGGTTTATCTGTTGGCAGACGGAGACATCTTGGCCTCCGCGATCGTCTGGGACCCGCCGCGACCGGAAGCGAACGCAGCGCTGGAACGCCTCGCCGAGCTCGGCGTCCGGGTCTCCGGGCTGAGCGGCGACACCGAGGATCGCTCGCGGTGCCTCGGAGAAAAGCTGGGTATCTCGATCGACGGCAACCTTCTCCCGCAGGACAAGGTCGATCGGATCCGCCGGGCCGTCGCCGAGCCGCATCGCGGAACGGTCGCCATGGTCGGCGACGGGATCAACGATGCCGCCGCGCTGGCGCAGGCCGACGCGGGCTTTGCGGTCGCCTCGGCTAGCGACCTCTCGAAGCAGGCCGGCGGGGTGCTGCTGCTGCGGGACAGCTTGGCGCTGATCCCCGATGCGATCGCCATCGCACGCGACGCACGCCGCCGGCTCGCCATCTCGATCGCCTGGGCCGCCGGCTACAACGCGGTCGGCGTGGCCCTCGCGCTTAGCGGCCGTCTGCACCCCGTTTTTGCGGCGACCGCCATGGCGGTTTCGAGCCTGCTCGTGATCGGGTTCTCGAGGAACGCGGGGTCGTTGCCTGACGCGGGCGAATCGACGGCGCTTGGTGCGCCCGCGCGGGAGGCCTCGGCATGAACGATGCCGCGTTGCCCCTGTTCGGCGCGCTCGCGTTGACCGGTCTTGCCGGAAGCCTCCACTGCGTCGGGATGTGTGGTCCGATCCTGCTCGGGCTGTCGCGCAGCCTGCCGACGGGACGTTCGTTCTCGACGGATGCCCTCGCCTATCATCTCGGAAGGCTCTGGACCTACGCGCTGCTGGGACTGATCGCGGGGAGTTTCGGCCGCCGCTTGGAGCTCGCCTGGGGCGGGCGACGGGCGTTCGCATTTGCCCTCGGCGGCGTCGTCATCGTCAACGGTCTTCTAGTCATGAGGCGTGCCCGCTCGCGCCTCGAGCAACGACTCGGCGCCGCGCTGGGGGGCCTGCTGCGTCGCCTGACGGCCGTGGGCGGGCTGGGCGGTCAGCGCGGTTTCGCGGCGCGTGTCCTGGTCGGCGCCGTCATGGGATTGACGCCCTGCGGCATGGTCTGGATGGCGCTGGTTCCCGCGGCGGCGCTGGGGAACCCGCTGCTCTCGGCGGCGGGGATGCTCGCTTTTGGTCTCGGTACGTTGCCCGCGCTTTCCGGGGTGGTCGTGATCGACCGACTTCTTGCCACGCGTCTGCGCCGCCACGGGCGCACCCTCGCCGCGATCGCGCTGATCCTCGCCGGCATCTGGATGCTCGGGCGCGCGATCCCGGGGGAACCCGGTGCGCACGACGCGCACTCCGTCCCTCACGAGCACGCGTCTTTCCACGAGTCTCAGTGAGTGACTGCGGTCGGGTAGCGCTCGGCATGCACGTTGTGCCGTCTGTCGCGTAGCCGCTTCTGCGCGGTGAGAAACTTCGTCCGAAAGAGCTTCTTCTTGACCGCGAGCTTGAATTCCTTCGAGCGGTACTTGGCGGCATCGTCCAGCAGGTAACGCCCTTCCTCGGGGAGCATCACGAGGCTCACGTTGATGTTGGGAGCCAAGCCGATCGGCAGGTCGTGCTCCATACACGCTTCATACAACCGCCGGAAGACCGGCACCATGTCCTCGGTACGCGGCGGCTCGGCCGAGGCCAGGTCGGTCCCCAGCAGCGGACGGAACACGCATACGGTCGGGATCGCACCCTGTTCGGTGATCCACTCGATCGCATCGATCGAGCTTTGCGGGTCCTCCAGGCCGGCGATGATCTCACCGTTCGAGACCCACGGCTCGTCCATGATCGTGTTCTTCTGGGCCAGCCTGGCGCAGTACTCGACCGCGTTGAGGTAGGTGTTCAACCCGTACTGCCGATGCTTCCCCGGACAGATCTCCTCGAAGCGCTTGCGGTCGAAGATCTCGAAGCAGAACGAGACGCGGTTCACGCCCATCTCTTTGAGTCGGTCGTAGCGCGCCAGGTCGGGGTGCGGAGGTGTCTGCACGCCGATCAGCACGCCGGTCTCTTCCTTGACTCGCCGGATGTACGGCTCGAGGATGTCGATGAACGTGTCGCCGTCGTAGTGACCGGTGTTGAAGTCGACGTAGGTCACGCCGCTCTCGCGCCACGCCGCGATCGCGACCTCGACGACTTCCTGCACGGTCTTCTCGTCCCCGTCGTCCTTGCCGAGATTCAACCCGACCGAGCAAAACTTGCAGTTGTCCTTGTGTGGATGCCCGGGGTATTCGAGCCAGTACTCGCAAACCCGCGCAGGGTAGATCCCCAGGTAGGTCCCCTGCAGTGTCCCGACGCGGCGCATCGCGCGCCCCTGGCTGGTCTTCCAGTCGTACCAGACGGGTTGCGGCGACAAACCCACGCGAGCGGCGAGTTTTCCGTCGAGGTAAATCTCGTAGGCGCCCCTGTTCTTCTTGAGCGTGTAGGGTGAGCGCTTGGCAAACGGCTCGGTCACGGGAACGTTGGTCCACAACCCGTCGGGCAGGATCAGCTCGAGCCCGGAACCGAGACCCGCGCGCGTGCGCATGATCGGGCGTCCGCCGTCATCCTCGACAAAACAGGATTCGTCGAGTTGCATGCCCTTGCAGTAGAGGTCGAGCTTGAGCAAGCCCGGGTTGCGTGCGGGGTCGTCGATCACGGTCGAAATGTTACGGCCCGCCTTGTCTCCGCGGTAATAGTGGATTCCCCATACCGCAATGAATACGTGGCAAAGACGCGTTTATCAGGGACGACCGGCAGTGTTTCCCGGGAGTGCGAGCATGCAAGTCAAGTACAAGCTCTTTCGAGGGCTGCTGGCGAGCTGGGACGACCTGTTCACCCAGGCCGCGGAGTTCGCGCAGCAGGTCGGACCCGACCGGCTGATCAATGTTTCCCACGCCAACTCCGGTGGCGACGGGACCGTGACGGTCTGGTACTGGGCAGACGAAGAGTCCGCAACGGAAGCGCCACCACAGGATCAGGACCGCTTCTCCCGCTCCGTCGATTGAGCCGGGCCGAAGGTCGGCGCGACGTCGCTAGCCTACCGTCACCAGGCCGATCTTCAGGTCGGCGACCTGCGAGCGCGCGGCGTCCAGGATGCGCATCACGTACTCGTAGTTCAACGCCGGTTCGGCGTCGAGGAACAGCACGCGGTCATCACCGCGGCGGTGCGCATAGACCTCGGCAACCTGCGTCGCGAGCCCCTGGGCAGTCACCGGCGTGTCGTTGAGGTGCACGACGCAGCCGGCGGGTAGGCCCGGCCCATTCGGCGGCTCGACGATCGAGCAGTTCGGCTGCTCGATATGTAACACGATTTGCACGGCGCGCTCCTCCGCCGGCGGTGCGCTGCGCGCCTCGCCGGGGATGTTCACGTCATAGCCGCGCATCATGACCGGGACGATGATCATGAAGATGATCAGCAGCACCAGCACCACGTCGACCAGCGGCGTGATGTTGATCTCGGAGGCATAACCGCCCGAGTTGTCCTGGGTTTGTGCTCCCATATCAACCCTCGCTCTGACGCGCGATCAGGCCGACGTCCTTGAAGCCGGCGGCCTCGATCTCGAACATCGTCTTCTGTACGTGGCCGAAGCTCAGCCGGGCATCACCCTTGATCACGACCTGCGCCTCGCCGATGGCGGCGGCCCGCGCCAGCAGTTCGTCCGGGAGCTGCTCGCGCGCGACCGGGGTGTCGTCGACGTGAAGTTGACCGTCGGCCGTGATCGAGACCACGATCTGCGTGTTGTTCTGCGGTTTGTCCGGAGGGCGTTGAGTCTTCGGTAACGTGATCGCCTGGTCGAGGTTGAGCTGCGGTGCGATCACCATGAAGATGATCAGCAGCACCAGCACGACGTCGACCAACGGCGTCACGTTGATGGACGAGTTCAGCTTGGGCTGCTTATCGGGTTGCATGGGCTCGCTTCTGCAGGAAGTCGATGAACTCGGCGGACGTCGTCTGGATCTCGATGTGGAACGACTCGAGACGACCGACGAAGTAGTTGAACGCCATCACGGCGGGAATCGCCACGAAGATGCCCAGCGCGGTGGCGATGAGTGCCTCCGCGATCCCTCCGGAGACGGCGGCCACGCCGCCCGATCCGGTCGAGGCGATGCCTTGGAAGGCGTGGACGATGCCGATGACCGTCCCGAACAGCCCGATGAACGGTGCGGTCGATCCGATCGTCGCCAGCGCGCCCAGCCCGTTGCGCATCTCGGACAGCGTCTTCGTGGAGCAGCGCTCGAGCGCGCGGCTGACCATCTCGACGCGCGTGTCGGGGTCGTTGGTCGAGTTATCTTTCAACTCCTCGACGCCGGCGCAAACCACCCGTGCGACGTGCGATCGATTGTGCTGTTGAGCCGATTGGGCGGCGTCGTTGAATTTTCCCGCCCTCAGCAACCCCGAGAAGTGCTCGACGAACGCGTGCGATTCGTTCGCGGCGAGCTTGAAGCGCCGGAACTTCGCGAGGATTACCGAGACCGAGTAAACCGACAGCGCCGCGAGGCAGGCCATCACGGCAAAGCCGATGACCCCCATGCTGCCGAGCATGTTTCCGAAATCCATGACGGGCTCCTTCTAACGGGCTTCCGCGTTGAGCGGTTCAGTGTTGTTCGTGGTCGTGACCGTAGCGGTCGCGGCGGTTCCGCGGTGCCGGATCAGGTACGGCATCAGCGGTGTGATCTGGAACGGCAGCTTCTCACGCGCCGACATCGGCGCGACGCTGCCGGTCTTCATCAGCTCGGTCTTCGCGCTCCACGGATCGACCTTGACGCGGCCGCCCAGCGGCAACGCGGCGATCTGGTCCAGCGCCGTGGCGTCGATTTCGGGCGCGGCATCCAGGATCGGTTGCAGGCGCGAGAGCTGGTCGCGCGTCGCGACGCGGTTGCCGAAATGCGGCTCGTTCAGCGTGGTCAACCGGTTGCTGCGATCGGCGAGCGTCTTGAGGAACAAACCCGCGCCCGCGAGCTGATCCTTGTAAGGCGAGTTCTGCAGCAACTCGATCGCCCTGAGATCGGCTTGCCGCTCTTGCGCCTCGTCGTGAGCGAAGGAAAAGAGTTCGAGAACTTCCTTGTCGGCGACGAGCATCTGGTCGCTGAAGGCGTACTTGGTGTCCACGCGGTGCCCGCTGACGATGTGCGCCAGTTCGCGAGCCAGGACCAACGCCAGCGCACCCTCGTCCGGGAGCACGTCGATGAGCCCGCGACTCACGACGATGGTGTGACCCGCGGTGAATGACTCGAGCGGAGTCGTCAGCAGGACGCGACAACGCACGGGCGGGTAGATGTCGAGCTCGTTGGTGACCTCGAGGTTCGCCACGACGGTCTCGAGTACCTCCGTGATGCCGCCCTCGGGGGCCAGCATCCCGGCGCGGGTCAGGCGGCGCAGGACGTTGTTCTCGGCTTCCCGCTCCCACGCACGGAAGCTCTCCACCGGGGAGATCTGTCCGGGTTGCTCGCTCTCGTCGCTGGTCAACGGGGCATCGATCAGAACCTTGGCGAACTCCTGGTCGAAGCGCTGTTCACCGACGTCGTAACCCCAGATACGGGTCTGGCCCATGTGCTTGATCTTGGGATCGCCTCCGGGACGATCCGGCTCCTCGGTATAGACGTAGGCCGGCAGCCAGACGCCCGGCTCGACGTTGACTCGCCAGCTGTCGAAGTGCAGGTTGGTGCGAAAGATCGATCCGTACACGCCGTTGTACCGAACGATGTGGTAATCGCGGTCCTCGACCCAGATGCGGCCGCTGAAACGGCCCGGCTTGGCACCTTTGACCGTCTTCGGTACCACGTCGAAGACGAACGTGCGGATCTCGCCGAGGAATTCCCGGCGCACGAAACGGACGTCGTAATTCTTGCGCTGGAAGTCGGCGGCGTCGAGTGTCAACATGCGGGCAAAGCCGTCGGGATTGGCCGTGACCGAGTAGTGGTACAGGTCGACCAACTGCTCCCCGCTCTTCTTTTTCTTGTCGAAGCGCTGAAGCCGACCCAGGAAGTAGCGGTCGCTGATCGGCGTCAGCCCCTCGACACCGTTCGGTTTGACCGACTGCAGGTAGGTCTCGACCAGCGGGTGGTGGTCCATCAGCCGTTCGAGCATGCCCTGCTCCTGGGCGAAGACTCGATCGAGCACCTGATCCAACCTGGAGCTCTCCTGAGCCGTTGTTGGCGGCGTCCCGAGGCACAGCAACAGCAGCGCCGGGAGTACCGAGATGTGAATTGAAGCGCGTCTCATGGGTCCCTCGTTTTTCCGTCGGTTAGACGAGTTGAAACACGATGCGTACGGTTGTCGTGTGATCGACCGGGCGACCGTCACGGCGTGCGGGTTTGAAGCGGATGCGTTTGGCCGCGTCGATCGCGGCCTCGTCGAGGCCGTGCCCGAGGGGATCGACCACCTCGAGCACCTTGACTTCTCCGCTCGCGACGAACGTCACGCGCAGCATCACCTCGCCCTCGACGCGAAGCTCCCGCGCCTCGGCGGTGTACACGGGGGTCGGCTTGGACAGCACCTCGACGGGAGTGTCCGGCGCTTCGGTCTGTACCTTGCGCGTGCTGCGCGGACGCTTCGCGGCCTGCGTGCTGCCGAACTCTCCGGTAGCTACCTTCTGTAGCTTCGGTTCGTCACGCCGGGCCGGGGCCTCTTCGGTTGCACCGAACCCGCTCGTCCGGATCGCCGGTCTACGGGTCACCCGTTGGGGTTGTGCCTTCTCATCAACGGCAAAGTTCCCCACCTGGGTACCACCGCGGAGACGCGAGCGTGCCGGCGGTTCCTCGGCGGCCGGCTCGGTGTTGCCGAAGGCGCCGGTCGTGGTCGTGCGCTCGCGCGCCGGGATCTTGGTCGCGGGCTTGGTGATCGCGGCGTTGAGCAGGTTCGTCTTGACTTCACGGCGTGGCTCTGGCTTGACCGGTTCCGGTTTCGGCTCGGGAGTCGGCGGCGGCTCCAGCGTGGCCACCTCGATCGTTTTGGCCGGTTCCGGCTCGGGTTCGGGTTCTGGCTCGGGCTCGCGCCGTGCGACCCGGATCTCCGATTCCGGCTCCGGCTCGGGTTCCGGCGCGGTGACCGGCTCCGGCTCGGGTGGAGGCGGCGGCGGGACGTACTCACCCGGTTTGTAAAACACCACCTCGACGGGCTCGGGACCGGGATCCGGTTGTTTGAACACGGTCGTGAGTAACAGGAACAGGACCAACGCGACGGCGTGGATCACGAGACTCGCGATCAGCGTCGAGCGGGTTGACTCGTCGCTCATTCCAGGGCTCCCGCGTTGATCCAGTCCGCGATGAGCTGGACTTCCTGCGGCGACAACGGCGCGCCAAACGCCGGCATCGGGTCGCCGAGGATTCGCGGGTCCCCGGACACCTTCATGTAGAGGTACGAGTTCGTCGCATCGAACGGGGTTACCCGGTTCAGCGTCGGCATCTCGGCGCTGGGCACCATGATGGTGTTCCCGGCCGTGGCCCCGGTCCGCAGATCGAGACCGAACGGCGCCCCGTCGACATGGCAACCGCTGACGGCACAGCGCGGTGTGAACACGCTCACCTGGACCGCCTGCAGGGTCGTCGGTCCGGCCTGCACGACGCTCTGTGTCCCGCGCGTGTCGACGCAACCGGCCAGTGCCGCGCCGAAGACTGTCGCCGACAGCAGGCAAAGCAGCTTGGTATTCCTACGTTCCACGACGCTCTACCAACCGAAGGTCGCCGAGATCACGAGCCGGTCGAGGTCGATCGTCTGCCGGTTCGCCGTCGTGCCGCCGGCGCCGGAATCCGTCCCGAACAGCCAGGCCACGTCGAAGGCCATGTTGTTGAGCACGGTCTCGATGCCGATCGCGTACTGCGTGGTCGTCTGGGTGACGTCGGTGCCGCTCGACGCCGTGTCGAAGGTCGTCATCCGGCTCGAATCGGACAGATCCGCCTGCGCGCGTGCGACCAGGCTGAAGCGCTCGTTCCACAGCGGTTGCCGCAGTCCCATCACGAGTGCCAGACGCAGCTCGCTGTCATCGATCGACTCGTTGACGATCACTCCGACCGCATCGACCTGCGTCGACCCGTCGAGTTGCGACATCGAGAACCGCGCGCCGCCGAAGATCTGCGTCCAGCCGCGCACGAACAGCGTCGCCGCCGAGACGAAGACTTCGTTGTCCGTCACCGGGGACTGGCCGAGCAGCGTGAGGTTCGGCGTGATCCCCGTCAGGTCTTCCGTGAACGACAGGCTGGTGTTGGACAGCTCGTGACGCGACGAACGAAGGCCGGCGCGAAACTGCACTTCGCCTTCGCTCTCGAGGAATTGCCGGTTGTGACCGCCGGAAACCTGAACGTAGACGTCATCGATGTCGTATCGGTTGATCACGAAGCGCGAAATCACCGCGCCCGTCGCGTCCAGCTGGTCGCTGTAGTCGTCGAGCTCGGTCGTACCCGTGCCGACGGCGACCGACGCATCCCAGCTCTTGTTCTCGCCGCTGAACAGACGGAACCCGAAGTCCGCCTCGTACCCGGTCTCGTTGAGCTCCTGCAGGCTGAACGAACCGCCGAGACCTTGCGTGAAGCTCGAATCGTCGACCGTGTCAAGGCCAGTGAACGCACTGAAACCGGCGCCCAGGACGATCCGGTTCNNCGTCGAAACCCAGCAGCGACTCGCTGTCGGCGAAGTTGGCGCCGGCGGCGAGATCGTTGTTCTGGATGTCGTCGCCGATGTAGGCGCCGGAGACGCCCCAGACGAACTTGTCGCCGCCCTGGCCGATGTACGTGCCCTGCAGCGTGTCCGAGCCGTTGCGCACGTTGGTGTTGCCGTTGTTGCCGATCAGGAAATCGACGTAACGCGCCTGCTCGCCCTGCTGACCCGGCCAGGGGCTCAGGTTCGGGTTGCGCTCCAAGTTGACGAAGTGCAGGTTGTACGGTCGGCCGAGCAGCTCGTCATACGGGTCGGAGAGCATCCCGCCCGAGAGCTGATGGATCACCGACATGCGCGGCGTCAACGGCGCGCGTTGCAGCTCAACGATCTCGCGAGTCACCGCCTGCGTTGGCCCGGACCCGCACAAGGCCGCAACCAACACGACCCCAATCCCCAAAGTGGTTCGTTTCACGTCTGACTCCTGAAAGAACGCTTTCGCGTCAACGCCTGCGGCCACGCGGCCCGGCACGGTCGGGTCGGGCCCCTCCGGTGATGTTCCCGCCGCGCGGGTAGACCGGGCCGTAGACGGGCTGGGTCGCGGGGCTGATGATGCCCAGAGGGGTCGTCGGCGATGCCGGGTCGTAGAAACGGCGGATGTTCGGCAAGACGATCTCGAGATCCTGGCGTGCCACGCCGAACCACAGGGCCAGCTCGGCGAAGTATTCGTCGGTCGATGTCGTCGGGATCAGCCGGCCGCGGCCGGTATCCTGCGAGTTTCCCAGGTACAGGCTCGGGTATTGCCCGTAGAAGTCAGCACCGCGGACGGCGCCGCCCATGATCATGTGGTTGCCGCCCCAGGCGTGATCCGACCCACGACCGTTGGAAGTGAGTGTCCGGCCGAAGTCCGACGCCGTAAACGTCGTGACGTCGTTCTGCACGCCGAGCTCGACCATCGCGGCGTTGAACTCGGAGAGCGCCGCGCTGACGATCGGAAGCATGTTCTCCTGGTTGACGAGGACCTCGTCGTGGTGGTCCCAGCCGCCCATCGAGATGAAGAATGTCTGGCGACGCATCCCCAGGGTCTGCCGCGCTTGGATCGTCTGCGCGACCATACGGAATTCCTGCGATAGCCGGGTCTGCGAGAAGACGGTCTGCAAGGGCGGCAATGCCGCGATCGCCGCGCTGAACTCCAGGTGCGCATCGATCGCGCCGCGCATGCGGTCGGCGAACGTCTGCTCGAACAGGTGCTGATAGGTCATGGCCAGCAGGCTGTCGACCGAGTCCGTCTTGACCTGGTCGGCAAGCGACGACCCGCCGTAGCCACGCAGGCCGCGGCTACCGTTTTCGGTGATCGTGTAGTGCGCCGTGATGTTGCCCGACTGGAACGTGTTCTGGCCGGACAGGGAGATGTTCATCGCTATGTTCTGGTTGTTGTTGACCGCACCCAGGACATCGGCCATCCGCCCGGCCCAGCCGGACGCGTTGCGGCGATCGGGGATCGAGGTCTGCCAGTGCATCTGCTGGTCCGAGTGCGAGAACAACCCGAGCGGTCGGCGCACGGAGCCGTCACGGTATTGCTGCAGGGTCATCGGCTCGACGAGTGTGCCGACGTTGTTCAGGAAGGCCAGGTCGCCGTTGGCGAACAAAGTCTGCAGCTCCGGCACGTTGGGGTGCAAGCCGAACTGCCGGCCCTGCGGTGTCGCGGGGGCTATCGGCAGCAGGTCGATCTGCGGCAGCGCGAGATCCTGGCGCACCTGGGCGTATTCGGCGTACTCCGTCGGGCCGCTGGGCACGACGATGTTGAACGAATCGATCCCGCCACCGAAGAACAGGCAGACCAGCGCCTTGTAGTCCCCCGGGGCCGTCTGGGCCATCACGTTGAACATGCCCAGGTCGAGCACGGTGGAGAACAGCGCCGTGCTGCCCACGGCTGCGCAGCTCGCGGTGCCCAGGAAGTTCCGCCGGCTCACTCCCGCGGGTGAGTCCTTCTTGTTGTCGCGGTCGTCTTTCATCGAGGTCTCCGGTTTACTGAATCACCGCGTACTCGGGCGAGATCGAGATCAGGTACAGCGCCATCTGCGCGCGCTCGACCGGGTCCGACAGCCGCGAGACGTTCTCCACCAGGATCTGGCGCATCTCCCCGCTCATGTTCCCGTAGGTCAACAGCAAATCGAGACGATCGATCAGGGCGGTGACGTTCGGCGCCAGCGCAACTTCGTCGCTCAGATCGAGTCGTACGACGGCGAGCGGGTTCATCGGGGCCGAGTTCATCCCGCCGGTGATCTGCGACTCGAGGTCGTCGGCGCTGGCGATCGCGGTCACCGCGGTGATGATCTGGAACTCGGGTGCGTAAAGCCCGCGGTCCCCGATCTCGCCTTGCGGCTGATGGTCGGGCAGGAAGAAGTTGAACACCGTCGGTGAGCTCATCGGTCGCTGGCCGAAGTTGACCGGGGCGTTACCGTCGTCGATCGGATAGTCGTTGGTGAGATTGGCCGCATTGAACGAACGCGCGAGGTGCACGCGGCGCAGGAACGATTCCCGCAGTCTCCCTTCGACCGAGAACGCTGCGGTCGGCCAGGTGCGCGCTTCGGGATCGAGCAACACCGCACGGACGACCGCCTTCATGTCGCCCCGCACGTTGTTTCCGTTGTTGTTGAATGTCTCGGCAACGCGGCGGATGTAGGCCGGGGACGGGTTCGAGGTCACCATCCGCTGGATCAGCCTGCGCGCGAGGAACGGTCCGACGTTGGGGTGGTTGAACAGATTGTCGATCGCCGAGTCGATGTCCGCGAGACCCGTCTGGCTCGGCGGCACGTAATGGCCTCGCAGCAGGAGTTTCTCACCGGGCTCGTGGTACGGCTGGTACATCTCCATCGGCCGGTTCCAGACCGGCAGGCCGTTGCGAAAATCCGGAAACGCGCTGTCGAAGGACAGGCCGGTGAAGATCTTGGCGAACTCGGTGATGTCGTCGTTGTCGTAGGTCGGGATCGCGTTGCCGCTGCCGTCGAGCTGCAGCGTCCCGTCGATGTTGAGCTCGAACAGACCGATCGAGAACAGCTGCATGATCTCGCGGGCGTAGTTCTCGTCGGGGAAGCGACCCCTCGATGGGTCCGAGCGCTCGTTGCGCAGATGGCTGAGGTAGGCTCCCATGATCGGGTGCAGCGTGACGTCGCGCAGCAGGTCGCGGAAGTTGCCGAACGAGTGCCGCAGCAGCATGTCGTAGTAGTTCGCGGTGCCCAGCACGTTGTCGTCGACGGCTGTGACGTTGTCGGAGACGACATAGATCTCACTGAGGGCGAGCGCGACGCGCTGGCGTAGCAGGTCGGGAGACTCCATCACCTGCTGCCACCAGACCGCCCGCCGGGTGCTCGAGTCGAGCACCACGCCGCCGTTCTCCAACGCCTGCAGTAACGGCTCGTGATAGCCGGCCGGTCGCTGGAACTGCTCTTCGAGCCAGCCTTCGAGGCCGAGCTGCGCGGTGCGCTGAATCTCTTCCCAGTCGGCTCCAAGCGTGGCCTGGGCGAGGAAACGGGACGCCCGGCGTGGAGTCAGCGGCTCCTGCGACAGTGCGAACGACGTGACGCAAGACAGCAGGAGGGCCACAGACACGACAGCCATCCGACACGTGTGTGTAGTGGATTTCCGAAACATGAGCGAGCGGATAACGCAAATGATGTGCCACGGGCGCATGGCCCAAAACATGGGGTCGTCCCCGTCCCGGGTTCAAGGCGCTTTCCCTTTTTGGTATCCGGTGGAGTCACAAACGTGATCCGGAGTGTCGTGGAATCGGACACGGGACCCCGGTTTTGACCGAATGCGGTTGCATGTTAGGGTTGCCCGCACGGGTCGAAACGCTTCCAGGGGATCCTTTGACGGTCGGGACCGAAACCAGCACGCTCGCTCAGCGGTACCTCCGCGTGCGAGACCGGTCCCTGCGGCTGTGCGAACCGCTGGCCATCGAGGATTACGGCGTTCAGCCGATGCCCGACGCCAGCCCGCCCAAGTGGCATCTGGCGCACACCACGTGGTTTTTCGAGACCTTCCTGCTGAAGCCTCGCGTCGAGGGCTACCGCCCGTTCCGCGACGAATTCGAGTATCTCTACAATTCTTATTACAACGGTGTCGGCCGCCAGTTCCCGCGGCCCCAGCGCGGCAACCTCTCCCGCCCCACGGTCGATGAGGTTCGCGAGTACCGGGCCCACGTCGATCGCGCGATGGAATCGTTGCTCGAGGCTCCGGACGCCGCGGTCGAGGCCCGTACGATCCTCGGCTTGCACCACGAACAGCAGCACCAGGAGCTGTTGCTGACCGACCTGAAATACAATTTCGGACACAACCCGCTTTACCCGGTCTACCCCGACGGGCCGGTGGCCCCGGCTGCCCGGAAGCGGGAGGCGTGCTCCGTTGAATTCGATGGCGGGGTCTTGGAGATCGGGGCCACACCCGACACGGGGTTCGTGTTCGACAACGAGACGCCGCGACATCGGGTCTTCCTCGGGTCGTACGCGCTTGCGGACCGCCTGGTGACCAACGGCGAGTACCTGGCGTTCATGCAGGACGACGGCTATTCGCGCCCCGAGCTGTGGCTTGCCGACGGCTGGTCCTTGCTCCATTCCGGGGCCGGCTGGGCCGCCCCGCTCTACTGGCTTCGGATGGAGAACGGCTGGTACGAGTACCACCTGACGGGACTGGCGCCGCTGGACCCCGATCGACCGGTGATTCACGTCAGCTATTACGAGGCCGATGCGTTTTCGCGCTGGGCCGGTGCGAGGCTGCCGACCGAGCAGGAGTGGGAGGCGGCGGTCGAAAGCCCGTCCGCCGATCGGCTGGATCAGCGGACGGGTGCCGCGTGGCAGTGGACTTCGAGCGCGTATGGTTCGTATCCCGGGTACCGGCCGCTACCCGGGGCGCTCGGCGAGTACAACGGCAAGTTCATGAGCAACCAGATGGTGCTGCGCGGCGGCTCGTGCGCCACGCCGGATGGTCACGTCCGCCCGAGCTATCGCAACTTCTTCTACCCGCCCGACCGCTGGCAGTTCTCGGGCATCCGGCTGGCACATGACCGCTAAACCGCGATACCGCTTCTACGATCGGAAGCCGCCCGTGGTCGACGTGCGCGCGGAGGTTCTCGAGGGGCTCGTCGCGAGACCGAAGCGGCTCGCGCCCAAGTACTTCTACGACGAGGCGGGCGCGCGCCTGTTCGAACGGATCACAGCGCTTCCCGAGTATTACCTCACGCGCACGGAGATCGCGCTGCTCGAGACCCGTCGCGACGAGATCGCCGATCGCGTCGGCGACGGCGCCTGTCTCATCGAGTACGGCAGCGGCGCGAGCCGCAAGATCCGGCTCCTGCTCGAGCGCTTGAAACCGGACAGCTACGTTCCGGTCGACATCTCGAACCGGCAGCTCGAATCCACGGCGCGAGCTCTGTGCGCGGACTTCCCCTGGCTCAAGGTGTACCCGACCTGCGCTGACTTCACCGACGAGTTCTCGCTTCCACCCGTCATCGGATCGGCGCCGCGCGTGGTGTTCTTTCCGGGATCGAGCATCGGCAACTTCGAGCCCGAG
Source organism: Acidobacteriota bacterium (assembly GCA_011773795.1). GTDB lineage: Bacteria > Acidobacteriota > Polarisedimenticolia > Polarisedimenticolales > Polarisedimenticolaceae > WVWW01. The sequence goes on along the minus strand of WVWW01000001.1, from coordinate 10,078 downwards.
GACGCTCTCGACTTTCTCGCGCGCATCGCGGATCTCGTCGAACCGGGCGGCCGGTTGCTGATCGGAGTCGACCGCAAGAAGGACCGGGGGATCCTCGAGGCCGCCTACAACGATTCCGCCGGCGTCACCGCGGAGTTCAACCTCAACATCTTGCTCCACCTCAACCGGACGCTCGACGGCAACTTCGATCCCGCGAAGTTCGAGCACGTGGCGCTGTACAACGACTCGCTCGGCTGCATCCAGATGTTCCTCGAGAGCACGACCGAGCAGGTCGTCCGGGTCGCGGGAACCCGGGTCGGGTTCCGCTCCGGAGAGCGCATCCACACGGAGAACTCTTACAAGTACGATCCCGACGAGTTTGCCGCGCTCGCGCTGCGTGCGGGATTTCGCTGCGAGGTCGCCTGGACGGATCCGGACGAGCTGTTCTCGATCTTCCTGCTCGTCGCCTAGTCCGGCCGGCGGACGGATCGAACTAGTCCAGGAGCTCCCGGACCCTCGATTGAAGTCGCGGAACGAGCCGCTCCTCGAACCAGGGGTTCTTTCTGAGCCACAGGTTGTTGCGGGGACTCGGGTGCGGGAGCGGGATCGTGTCCTCCCCGTACTCCTCGGAGGCACGGACGGTCTCGGTCAGCGTCCTCTGGACCCTCCCGGCGAGGTAGTGGGCCTGCGCGTAGCTGCCCGCAAGGATCTTCAGCTCCAGGTGGGGTAGCTCCCGGAGGATGCGCTCGTGCCACAGCGGCGCACATTCCGGGCGCGGGGGCAGGTCCCCGCTCTTGCCGCGTCCGGGGTAGCAGAACCCCATCGGGACGATCGCGATGCGCCGCGTGTCGTAGAAGGTCTCCCGATCGACATTCATCCACGAGCGGAGTCGATCGCCGCTGGGATCGTTCCACGGAACCCCCGTCTCGTGGACGCGCGTCCCGGGCGCTTGTCCGACGACGAGGATCCGCGCACTGCGCGCCGCTGCCAGGACCGGGCGGGGGCCCAGAGGGAGGCCGGCGCAGGCCGTGCACGCGCGCACTTCTTTTAATAGTTCTTCCAGGGCCATTCCGGAGAGCATACCGCCCCGGGACGTCGGGTGTGCACTCCCGGCCACGCGGGCTAGAATGAAGCCCGTGGGCCGAATCCCTTAGGAGATTTCAAAATGTCCGAGAAACGATGGCTGGGCACCGGTGCGGTGCTCCTGTTGGCTTTTGTCGTGGCTTGTGGTGGTTCTTCCGAAGACGGGGGTGGGACGACGGCGGAACCCGCGCCCTCGACACCGTCGTCGCCCTCGACGGCCGCGCCCGAGGCAACGACGGGCGCAACCGGAACCGCGTCGATCTCCGGAAGCATCCGCTACGACGGCGAGGTCCCCAACCTGCCGCCGCTCCGGATGGAAGCCGATCCCGGCTGCGCGAAGATGCATAGCGATGCCGTCATGCCGGAGGTCCTGGTGCTCGGCGAGAACAACGCCCTCGGCAACGTGATCGTCTACGTGAAGTCCGGTCACGGCGGCGGCGCCTACCCGACCCCGGCCGACGCGGTCGTGCTGGACCAGCAGGGCTGCCGCTACACGCCCCACGTGACCACGGTGCAGACCGGGCAGACGTTCAACATCCTCAATTCCGACGGGCTGTTGCACAACGTACACGGGTTGCCCAAGCTCAACACGCCGTTCAACCGGGCCATGCCCGCGGCGGTCACGACGAGCGAGTACGTGTTCGACAAGGAAGAGATCTTCAAGATCAAGTGCGACGTGCATCCCTGGATGGGCGCCTGGGTCGGCGTGTTCTCGCACCCGTTCCATGGGGTGACGGGAACCGACGGCGGCTTCTCGCTCGACGGGCTTCCCGCGGGAGACTACGAGATCGAGGCGGTGCACGAAAGGCTGGGCACGCTCACGGCCCAGGTCACGGTAGCCGACGGTGAATCGGCGACCCGCGACTTCGTCTTCGTGAGAGAGTAAAAGCCCGGAAAAACAGCCTGAACGGCTCGCCGGTTTCCCCAAACTCAACGCCGGCGTGCGCTGCGGAGGAGCGTTACTTGTTTCTCCGGCGGCGGGCTATCATCTTCTACGTGGCCGTCGAGAGCGGTCCACATGGGGACCGACCCCGTCCGACACAAGAGGAGCAGACGATGAAAACCCTCGGCAGCGTCATGCTATGCCTACTCCTGGCCTTCTCCACCGTCGCGGTCGCGCAGGAGGCACCGACCAAGATCGACAAGCGAGCTGCAAAGCGAGCCGCGATCGATCAGATGGCTCGGGATACCCTGCAAACCGTTTTGACCGAGAACGCCCAGGCGAATGCGTTGGCCGATAGGGCTGTCGGGTTCGCCGTGTTCGATAGTGTCAAGGTCGCCTTTTTGCTGTCCGGTGGCGGCGGCATCGGAGTCGCCGTGAACAGCTCGACCGGCCAGCGCACCTACATGAAGATGGGCACCGGCGGTATCGGCCTCGGGCTCGGCGGACAGTCCTACCAGGTCGTCTTCTTCTTCGAGACCCAGAAGGCGTTCGACCGCTTCGTCAACAAAGGCTGGGCGGCGGACGCCAACGCCAACGCCGCGGCCGGAACGAAGGGCGCCAACGAGACGGCGTCGTTCAACAACGGCGTCGCCGTGTTCCAGGTCACGAACAAGGGGCTGATGGCGCAGGCCGACGTCTCCGGCACCAAGTACTGGAAGCACAAGAAGCTGAACCGTTAGGCCCAGCGCCTCCGATCCCGGGCCGCGGTGTTCGGAATCGAACACAAAAAAAGGGCCGGTCCGGGCTCTACCCTCGTTGCCCGGACCGGCCACCTTGGGGGGGCGAGTTAGTGGGGTCTCGCCTTCAAACCGATCAGGAGATCGTCGGTCTTGCTCGCCCGTGCCAGGCGATGGTCCACCGGACGTGGAAAGTCTTGTTTCTGGAAGCTGACCGTCACGCTGCGACCTTTGTAGGTCCGCGAATATCCGAGCAGTTCGAGCCGGCCGTCGCCTCGAGAGCGGAAGAAGACCTCGTCGGGCGCCTCCGGGCTACGCTCCGTGATGGCATGTTTGCCCATCAACATCTGAACCGGCCGGCCGTTCACGTAGCTACGGTGGATCTGCTGGACCGGCGTGTAGGCCTTCCAGTCGCACAACGT
>WVWW01000001.1:0-6896 GCA_011773795.1 Acidobacteriota bacterium | reverse complement strand
ACCTTCCATCGCAACTTCCGGGCCGACCTGGCCAGGGGTTTGAGCAGGGGTTGCAAGTTGTTTTTTTTCAACGCTTTGCGACTCGAAATGGTTGTCCTGGGCCAGAGTGACCCTGGTGTCTCACTTACGAGACATGTCTCTTGCTTGATGAGCGCCTCGCAGCGGGATGAAGGCCTTTCTCACGACGCACGAGGTGTGAAACGATGCGTCTCATTTTTGAGTCATGCCGATAGTGCTTTGACTCAAATACGACTCACTTATAATGCGCCGCATGGATCGCGCGGAGTGGGCCGACGATCGATACGTCCTGCACAAGGTTCTCGGCGAGGGGGGCGCAGGGCGCGTGTGGCTGGCGGAAGACCGCCGGCGACCCGGCAAACCGGTCGCGCTCAAGGAGCTGATCTCCCCGGACGACGCCGACGCCAACGGCTCGGAAGAGCGGTTGCGGCGCGAGTTCGCGGTCCTCTACTCCCTGAGACATCCCGGCCTGGCCGAGGCGTACGAACTGGACCTCGATCCGCGCACCTCACGGCCCAGGTTCAGCCAGGAGTGGATCGAGGGACGTACGATCCTCGACGCCATCGCCCACGAGGGGCCGGAATCGATGACGGGGTTCACCGTCGAGGCCCTGAGGACGCTCCGATTCGTCCACGATTTCGGGCTCGTTCATCGCGATATCAAACCGGACAACCTGTTGATCCGGCAACGGGCCAAGCTGGGATACCGGTTGGTCCTGGTCGACTTCGGCCTGGCCATCGACCCGGCGGCGCAGCCGCTGGAGGCGCTACGGCTCAGTGGAGCCCTGCCCTACCTCGCGCCCGAGTTGTTCGACAACGAACCGGCGGGAGCGGCGACGGATCTCTACGCCCTCGGCGCCGTCCTGTACGAGGCGATCCACGGCCACCCACCCTACGTGCCGGATCCGCGTCACCTCGATCGTTTCATCACCGCCGCGCGGGAAGGACGTCGGTCGAGACCACCGCTGCCCGAGGGGTTCGATGCCGGCTTGACCGCGTGGCTCGAGGCGATGTTGTCGCCGAATCCGGGCAACCGGCCGTCGAGCGCGGCCGAGGCCCTGGACCGGTTGAACGCCTGTTGCGGCACGCGCCACGCGCTCGACAGCAGCGCCGATCGCGCCGCGCGTTTGCTTTCAGGGCCTCCGGCGGGACGCGAGGAGACGATCTCGACCCTGCGCGATGCGCTCGTCGACCCGCGGGGCGCGCGGCTGGTTGTCCTGTACGGTGACCCGGGTTGGGGCAAGACCCGATTGCTGCAGTGGCTCTATACCGACGCGATGCAGCGCGGGACCAGAGCGGGTATCGATCCGTGTGGCGCGGGACCCGGCGAACTCGTGCTCGTCGAGGACGGCTTCGGCTTGAACGAGCGGGACGTGCGCGCCATCGAGCGTTGGGTCTGGTCGCGGGAGCTGTCCGCGCGCTGCGTCGTCGCCGCCGACCCGCACGTCGGGCTGCACCCGCGTCTGTCCGCACTTCTGGAGCGCGCGTCCGGTTCGCGGGGGATCCTGCGCATCGACCTGGCGCCGCTGGACCCCGCGCAGCTGAAACGGCTGGCGGAACGAGCCCATGGCGGGCCGGTTGCCGCCGAACGCATAAGACGGCTCGCGGAGCGGAGTGACGGGCGCCCGGATGTGGCGGAGTCGCTGCTCATCGATCCGGATCGCGATTCGGACGGCGAGGCGGGGAGTGACGCGGTCGACCACCGGCTCGGGCTGTTGTCCGAAGATACTCGCTCCTGGTTGGCGGCGCTCGCGGTGTTCGGGGACGGTGCGGACGACGACACGGTACGCGGGCTCGCCGACCTCGGTCCACCCGAAGGTACGTTGGCCGCGCAGGAGGCGCTCTGCGCCGGACTCGCCTGGCGTCGCTCACCGGGCTGGCGGATGACGCAAGCGCTGCGGGAGCGATTCCTACGCCGGCTGACCGACGAGCGGTCGGCCGAACTGCACCTTCAAGCCCTCGAAGCGATGGACCCGCCCGTCGACGATGCGACGGAGTTCGCGCGCGCCGCGCGATTGAACGCAGGCGCGGGGCGCATCGGAGACGCGGTCGAGGCGGCCGCACGCGCGGCCGAGCTGCTGGAGACGGCCGGCGATCCCACCGCGGCCGCCCGCCGTTGGGGCGACGCGCTGCGCTATCTCGGCCGCGAACGGTCGGGACGCGGGGCCCTGCGTCTGCGCCAGGCCGAGGCGTGGCTCAAGGCGGGGCAGGCGTCAGCCGCGGTGCGTGCGTTTTCCGCCGCGCGTCGTTGGTGTGAGCAACCGGCCCAACGGTTGCAGGCTGCTGCCCGGCGGGCACTCGCACGGGTTCAAGCGGGACGATTCGCCACGGCCCTCGAGGAGGCCGAAAGGATCGCACACCGTGCGCTCGCGGCGGGCGCCCCCGAGCAGTTGGCGCTGGCTCGCCGTGTCGCTGGGATCGCCCTGGCACGGAGCGGGCGAGAGCAGGAAGCGTTGCCGCTGCTCGACGACGCCTACGAGATGCTCGAACGACTCGAGGACCGAGCGGGGCAGGCGGCAATCGTGCACGTGCGTGCGAACTGCCGGCTGCGTCTCGGTCGTGACGATGCCGAGCAGGATTTCCGTGAGGCGCTCGAGCTCTACGCCGAGGCCCGCGAACGGGGCCGGCCCGACGAGCCCGCCGAGCTGAAGACACGGATCGGTCTCGCCGTCGTGCAAATGCGCGGCGGCCGTCTCGACGAGGCCGACACGACGCTTGCCGCCGCGGGAGAGGCGGCCGCGGCCGGCGGGAACCTGGATCTCCAGCAAGTCGCGCTCTCCCGACGCGCGGTCGTGGCTCTCGAGCGCGGCGCTTACGACCGTGCGATCGATCTTGCCGGCGAGGCGGCCGATCTTTCGGCCCTGTTGGGCGACATCGATCGCGTGCTCGTCAACCGCTGTCACGGGGCCGATGCGAGGATCCGGTGCGGGCGGGCGGCTGGAGCGGTCACGGAGCTACGCGAGCTGCTCGACGAGCCGCTCGACCGCGCCGAGCCGCAGAACGTCGACTACGCACGGATGGTCCTCGCCGACGCGATGATGCGTAGCGAACGCGGCGACGACGGCGCCGTCCGCGATCTGCTGGATGGTTGCCGCCGGCGCGCGCGCCGACGCGGGCTCGCACGCGCGCATCTCTTCGCGCTCGTGTTGGAGTTGGAACGCCGTGCCCGCCCCGGCTGTCCGGACGCGTTCGACGCGGCCTGGCGCGAATACCGGGCCGTTGCCCGTGAGGCAACGGAGGTGGCCGATACGGAGATCGTCGCCCGCGCGTCGCTGGCGCGTTGCGCCGACGCGCTGCAACGGGGCAGCTACGAGGTCGCCGCGTCCGCGTCCGCGGGCGTTGTGCGGGACTCGGCCGGCGCGGGCGGCGCACTCTTTCGGGTGCGGGCCTACGCGATGCGAGCGCAGGCGCTCGACCGACTGGGACGTGAACCGGAGGCGCAGCAAGCGTTGGCCGACGGACGCGCAGCGCTGGAAGAGGTCCTCGGACGGATCGAGGACGATGATGTCCGGCGCGACCTGGCGGCCCATGCCGACTGGGCGCCGCTCGCCGAAGAGAGTTTCCTGACCTCGCGCGACAACCACGCTCGGCTGCTCGCCCTTTACGACATGTTGCGCGTGCTCAACTCGTCGACCGATCCGGATACTTTGCTGGAGTCGATCCTCGACCTGGCGCTCAAGGCGCTCGGCGCCGAGCGTGGGATGATCCTGCTGAAACAGAGTGACGATCGCGACGAAGAGGCATTCGCCGTACACCTCGCCCGCAACCTCGATGCCGACACGATGGATGACGTGCGCAGTTACAGCCGCCGCATCGTGGCGGCCGCCGCGAGCGGGCAGTCGCTGCTCGCGCTGGACGCCGGCACCGATGCTCGGTTCCAGGACTACAAGAGCGTCAGCCTGTACGGGATTCGCTCACTGATCTGTGTTCCGCTGCGCTCACGCGATCAGATCATCGGCACCGTGTACCTCGACAGCCGCGGAGACGGCCGTTTGTTCACCCAAGACGACCTGCGTTTCCTCGAAGCGTTTGCAGACCAGGCGGCGCTCGCTCTGGGCAACGTGATGGAGCGGGTCGAGCTCGAGCAGGACAATCGCCGGCTTCAGGCGCTCGCGGAGACGCGCACGAGCTACGACAACCTGATCGGGCGCTGTCCGGAGATGCAGCGCGTGTTCGACACGATCGAAAAGTACGCCGCGACCGATCTCCCCGTCCTGATTCGCGGCGAGAGCGGCACCGGCAAGGAGCTCGTGGCGCGAGCGATCCACTTCAACGGACCGCGGCGCAAGCGGCCGTTCATCTCGGAAAATTGTGCGGCGCTCCCGGAGACCTTGTTGGAGAGCGAACTCTTCGGCCACGTGCGCGGAGCGTTTACGGGCGCGGAGCGCGATCACCCCGGACTGTTCGAGCAGGCGCACGGCGGGACGTTGTTCCTGGACGAAATCGGGGACATGTCGGCCGCGATGCAGGCTCGGTTGCTGCGGATCCTGGAGGAGGGACGGGTGCGGCGCGTCGGTGGCGAGAAGGCGATCGACATCGATGTCCGCGTCGTTGCGGCGACGCATCGCGATCTCAAAGCCGCCGTCGCGGCGGGAACGTTCCGCGAAGATCTCTTCTACCGGCTGCAGGTGCTGCAGGTGGCACTCCCGCCGCTGCGCGACCGGCCGGGCGATGTCGACCTCCTGTGCGACCACTTCTTGGGCCGCATCGCCGCCGAGCGCGATCTGCCGCCGCTGCGCCTCGCGCCCGAGATCAAGGCGTTGCTCCAGCGCCACCGCTGGCCCGGCAACNNGAACGCGCTGCAGCGCCTCGTGGTCCTCGCGGCGGGCGCCAACATCGACGCATCCGTCGTCGCCGCGGACCCCGAGCTGCGGGCCCGGCTGGGCCATCCCGAGGTGGACGCGCCGGAGGCCGCGATCTCGCTCGAGGCGGGCGAAAAAGAGCAGTTGAAGAAGGCGCTCGAGGCTGCCGGGGGGAATCGCTCCGCGGCCGCCCGCCTCCTGAACGTCTCACGAGCCACTTTCTACCGAAAACTGCGCCGGCACGGCCTCTAAACACCCCCGGGCCAGTCCACGCCCGGCGGGCGGACCCTTCTGCACGTGTGCCCGAAAAAATGTGCCTGGCTTGAACAATTCCGGGTTCTCGGGGTGGAACTTGCTTTTCGATTCTTCAGGTATAAGTTTCCGAATACATGAATATACATATGAGGAATAACAGCTAGTCATTTTATTGACCGAACGATCCAGCAGGAGGTGCCCCATGCGAGCCATTGCCCTCGCCAGTGCGGTCGTCATCGCCCTCGCGATGATGGTGACCCCCACCCAGGCTGCGGATCGGACGATTCAAACCCGCGACGACGACCGTGATCTCGCGGCGCTCGACAGCTGGATCCTCGACCTCGAACGGGCCTGGGTCCTACTCGCCACTCGCGGCGGGTCCGTACTCGTCGTCTGGACCCCCGTCCCGGTGACGAGCGACAGCCAGCCGGTCGACCGCGAGAACCCGAAACCCACCTCGAACGACCGCAAGGCACGGGTCATCCTGGAGGACGGCGCCCCCTTCTAGCCCCGGCTACTCCCCGCCGTCCAAAGGAACGACGCCGCCGTAGGGGACGCCGGTGAGGTAGGCGATGTCTCGCTTCCACGTCGTGAGGTCGTTGACGTTGAAGTCCGCCAGTCTTTCGTGACCGCAGGCACGGGCCAGGATCTTCATCAGCTCGACCGTGGCCTCGAAGTAGTTCTTCAGCTGCGTGGCCGACTTCTCGACGATCAGTCGCGAGCGCAACGACGTCTTCTGCGTGGCGATCCCGACGGGACAGTTGTTCGTGTGGCAGGCGCGCATCCCGAGGCAGCCGATCGCCTGCATGGCCGAGTTCGAGACCGCGATCGCGTCGGCGCCCATCGCCATGGCCTTCACGAAATCCGACTCGACGCGCAGCCCGCCGGTGATCACGAGTGTGATGTCGTCGTGCCCTCCGGCATCGAGGTGCTTGCGGGCGCGGGCGAGCGCGGCCAGCGTGGGAACGGAAATGTTGTCCTTGAAAATGTTCGGCGCCGCACCCGTGCCCCCACCGCGACCGTCGAGGATCACGTAGTCGACACCGATCTCGAGCGCCGCGTCGAGATCGTCCTCGATGTGCTGCGCCGACAGCTTGAACCCGATCGGGATGCCGCCGGTGGCCTCGCGCACGCGGTCGGCGACCGCGCGGAAGTCGTCGACCGTCGCGAGGTCGGCGAATCGCGGCGGGCTGATCGCGGGCCGGCCGGGTTCCAGGCCGCGCACCTCGGCGATCTTGCCCCGGACCTTCTCGCCGGGCAGGTGGCCGCCGGTGCCCGTCTTGGCGCCCTGGCCGCCCTTGAAGTGAAACGCCTGGACGTTTTTGACCTTGTCGAGGCTCCAGCCGAACTTCGCCGAGGCCAGCTCGTAGAAGTAGCGGCTGTTCGCGGCCTGCTCCTCGGGCAGCATCCCGCCCTCGCCGGAGCAGATCCCGGTGCCCGCCAGCTCGGCGCCGCTGGCCAGCGCGACCTTGGCCTCCTCGGACAGGGCGCCGAAGCTCATGTCGCTCACGAACAGCGGGATGTCGAGCTCGAGCGGCTTGGCGGCCCGCGGCCCGATGGTGACGGAGGCGTCGACCGGCGTGTCCTCGAGCAACGGGAGCGTCGCGAGCTGCGCGGTGACGAGCTGGATGTCGCCCCAGCGCGGCAGCTCGGTGAGCGCCACGCCCATCGCCGAGACGGGACCGTGGTGTCCAACATTCTCCAGCCCGTGCCTCGCCAGCTCCTGGATGTGCTTGTTGAACGGCTCCATCGGGACGCCGTGGACGTCGGCGTAGAGTCCGAGATACTCGTCGCGCTTGTAGGGTTGCGGGTGATCCGTGGC
>WVWW01000198.1 GCA_011773795.1 Acidobacteriota bacterium | reverse complement strand
ATGGCGAGTTCACGGTCCATCGTCTCGGGCCCTCGGCACCGCTGCCCGTCGTCGTCGCCGAGGATCCTTTCTGCTGGGTCGGGCGCACCGACGACGAGCTTTCCATCGTCTGCCGCTCGTCGCTCGCAGTGGACAGCCTGAGCCGCGAGAGCGGCTGGTCTTGCCTCGAGGTGCAGGGCCCGCTGGACTTCGCGTTGACCGGCGTTCTCGCCGGAATCGCAACGGTGCTCGCCGATGCGGGCGTCTCCATCTTGGCGCTCTCGACGTTCGAAACGGACTACATCCTCGTCAAGCGGGAGGGCTTACGGGATGCCGTCTCGGCGCTGCGTGAAGCGGGCTATTCGATCGGCTAGGATAGCCGCCGCATGGCTTCTTACCGTTTCTGTCGCTCCGACGACGTCCCGCTGCTCGTCGACGCCTACAACGCCTGTTTTCGTCCGCCCGGCGGGGCCGAGCCGATCGACCGCGAGCGTTTCAAGTGGTGGATTCGCGTGCTCGAGCTGTGGACCAGCAGCTGCATGGTGGCGACCGAGGGCGATCGGCTGATCGGCGTCGTCCTGGCGGCCAAACGCGAAAATGCCGGCGAGAACTGCGTCCTCGCCGTCGGGGTCCACCCGGACTTCCGTGGCCTCGGGCACGGCCGGCACATGGTCACGTCACTCGGCCAGAAGCTCGCCATCCTCGGGCCGCCGAGGATTCTCGTCGAGGTGCCCGCGGACAACGAGCGCTTCCGCACGTTCCTCGGGCATTGCGGCTACGAGGACCGGGAGAGCTTCACCGACTACGTGCTTGAGCGAACCACGGCGGCATCGGCCGTGCCGGCCGAGATGGTGGCCACGATCTCGCTCGAAGAGCTTGCCGAGGCCCGGTTTCCGGAACGCGGCGCCGAGCTGCCCTGGGGCCGCACGCGTGACTCGATCGCCCGCCGTCAGGAGTACTTCGAGTCGGTACGCGCGGTGGCGCTCGCCGGAGCCGATCGCTTCGAGGCGGCCCTCCTCGTCGACGAATCAACGCCGGACAAGCGGGAGATCCTCGCGATTTACTACGCGGACGAGGATGCGGGTCCGGCGTTGACCGGGGGGCTCCTGCGACACTACGCGTCGCTGGCGGACACCCCGCTGCACTGGGAGCGCGTCCACGAAAGTGAGTGCAGCGCGCAGCAAGCGGTCGATTGGGGCTTTCGATCCGCCGCGAACACCGTGCGGATGGCGACGACGGCGATACCCGCCTAGCGTCCAACCCAGGAGAGGCGGCGCACCCGCGACCTGCGCTAACATGTCCGGCTTAACGGGCCATGAAAAGCTATTACGACATCACCGGCGACGGCGGTTCGAACATCCTCGAGCAGGTCGGCGCGATGCATGCCGCGATCGACGAGAAACTCGCGGGAGTCAAGCATCGCCTCGCCGTGGGCTCGGGCAAGGGCGGCGTCGGCAAGTCCACGTTGACACGCCAGCTCGCGACGGCGTTACGGCAACGGGGCAACGCCTGCGCGATCCTCGACGCCGATCTCAACGGACCCTCGCAGGCGCGGTTGTCGGGTTTGCATGATGTCCCCTTGCTTCCCGGAGCCGAGGGGGTCGCATTGCCGAAAGACGCCGACGGCATCGGAGTCGTCTCGCTCGGCTCGCTGATTCCCGAGAGTGAGGCCGTCAGCTTCGACACGGTCGCCGCGGGGGACAGCTACACCTGGCGCGCGACGCGGGAGTTCACCGCGGTGGCCGAGCTGCTGTCGTCGATCGACTGGGGGCATCTCGATTACCTACTGATCGACTTGCCGCCCGGCGCCGAGCGGACGTTGCAGTTTGCCGAGTTCCTGGGGTCGTCGACGGCGTTCATGCTGGTCACCGTGCCGTCGGATCTGGCGCGCGGCGTCGTCGCACGCTCCGTCGCGGCGCTGCGCGGGACGCCCAACCGCGTACTCGGCTACGTCGAGAACATGCGCGGCTACTGGTGCGAGGCATGTAGCGACGTCCGTCCCTTGTTCCCCGAGTCCGAGCGTGTCGATCTCGGGATTCCCCGGCTCGGCAGCGTGCCGTTCGATCCGCAGCTGGCCGCTGCCTGCGATCGTGGCGAGCCGGCCATCGGCGCCGACCGTCCCTGGTGGGTCGCAATCCAGAAGCTGGCCGAGGTCGTCGAAGAAACCATCCAAACCAAACCGAGTTCGGAGTGACCGATGAAATTCCTCTGTGTCCCCTGTGACAAGCCGATGCAGCTCCTCGAGGCCTCCCCACCGGACCGCGGCTCCGTCTCACTGGTCTATTCGTGCGACGCCTGCGGCTACGAGATGGCCATGTTGACGAACCCGCAGGAGACACAGGTCGTCACGTCGCTCGGCGTCAAGATCGGAAAGGAAGGCGCCGGTGAATCGAAGTGCCCGTTCACCGGGATGCTCGCCGACATGGAGCGGGACGAGGACACCCTCCGCTGGACCGCGGGCGCCCGGGAACGGTTGTCGAGCGTGCCCGAGTTCGTGCGCACGATGGCCAAGAGCGGGATCGAAAAGTACGCTCGGGACCAGGGCTACGCCGAGGTCGACGAAAAGGTGCTCGACGAGGCGCGCTCGCACTTCGGGATGTAGAACGTGCCGGATTCGTTACCGCTGGCCGAGTTCGCGCGGCCCTACGTCGTCAGCTGGAACCTGACCTATCGGTGCAACCTCGCCTGTGAGCATTGCTACCTCGACGCCGGTGGCTCGCCCCTGGTGCAGAGCGAAGCGTTCGCCGATCGCAGCGAGCTGGACACCGAGCAGTGCTACAAGGTCGTCGACGACATCGCCGCCTTCGCTCCCGAGGCGCTGACGATCCTGACCGGCGGCGAGCCGTTGCTGCGCCGCGACATCCTGGCGATCATCCGCTACGCCAACGAGAAGAAGCTCTGGGTCGTCGTCGGCACCAACGGGGTCAGCATCACCCCCACGCTGGCCGAGCTGTTGAAGAAAGAAGGTGTGCGCGGTTTGGCGTTGTCGCTCGACGCGCTGGATGCCGAGATGCACGACCGTTTCCGCGCGGTCAAGGGGGCCTGGGACAACACGGTGCGCGGCGCGAGGATCCTGCACGAGGCCGGGCTGCCGTTCATCGTGCAGACGACCGTCGGCCGGCACAACCTCGACGAGGTCGAGAAGATCGCCGACTTCGCGCACGACACGATGGGCGCCAAGGTCTGGAACCTCTACTTCCTCGTGCAGACCGGACGCGGTCAGTTCGTCTCCGACATCGAGCCGCATGAGTACGACGCCGTGCTGCAAACGTTGCACGCACTCCAGGAGCGCTTCCGCAACCGCATGATCGTCAACGCCAAGTGCGCGCCGCATTACGTCAAGACCGTTTTCGAGAAGGACCCCGACTCGCCGTTCCTCAAGGCCTACTCGGGTGGGGCCGGCGGGTGCCCGGCGGGCACGCATTACATGGGCATCCGGCCCAACGGCGACGTCACCCCGTGCCCCTACCTGCCGGTCTTCGGCGGTAATCTCAAGCGCGAGACGCTGGCCGACGTGTGGGAGCACTCCGAGCCGTTCAGGGACATGCGACGTCGCGGCGATCTCGGCGGACGCTGCGGCGCCTGCGAGTTCAACACGACTTGCGGTGGCTGCCGCGCTCGAGCCTTCGGAGTGACGGGCAGCGTGCTCTCCGAGGATCCGCTCTGCTCGTACCAGCCCGGCGCTTTCCCCGCAGCGGCCGAGAAACTGGCGCCCTCGATTGAGTACGGCGCGAAGGCTCCAACACCCGATCAACCGATCACGTGGGAGCCCGCCGCACGCGAGCGGATGAAGCGCATCCCCGCGTTCGTCCGCGGTATGGTGACGAAGCGCGTCGAGTCTTACTGTGCCGAGAAGGGGATCACGGTGATCACCGAGACGGAGCTGGAAGAGATCCGCTCGCGTATGCCCACACCCAAGGTGTTCGGCCGCCGCTAGCGCCTAGCCTTCGGTCTCGATCCGGCACTCGGGGACGATGTCGAGGATGCTGTCGCGTAGGTCCTCGACCCACGTGCCGCTCGGTAGAGCCGTAGGGTCGCCGAGATCGACGCAGATCGGCGGCGGCGGGGAGTCCGGCCGCTTCGGCTTCGGGTCCCACAACACCGTGACCGGAAGCTTGTCCGAGCCGTCCGGCCCCAGCGTCATGGCGACCATCGGCACCTTGCGCCAGTGGATGTCGTGCGGGATCAGCTTGCGCTTCCTGGCGCCGCGGATGATCCGACGGCGGTCCTTGCGCTTGTCCCAGTAGTAGCTCAGGTCCTGCATGCGTACCCCGCGGGGCCAGGCGTCGCGACCGCCGGTGACCTCGGTCAGGTGGCGCAGGAAGGTCAGGCCCAGGGGGCGTTCGGGGACGAGGTTCGGAGGAGGCCCGACGACGGCGACCTCGGGCAGCAGGATGCGGAAGAAGCCGATCTGATCGCGCGACTCGTCGTAGGCCGGCACCAGCGGCGCCACGATGCGCACCTGGGTCGGTGGGGGGAACCACGTGCCGAGCCGCTCCCATTTCGTGTCGATCAGGTCGAGGAGGAACACCGCCGTCGGCTCCGCGACGTCGGTGTCCAGCACGGCGTTGGCCGCCCAACCCTCGAAACCGACGACCAACTCGTAAGCAGGGATGTCTCCGAGCCACTCGGCCAGGTACTGCTGCAGCTGACCGCCGCTCGGTTCGGGCTGCTGCGCTTGGATCGCCTGCGCGAGTTTTTCCCGTTCGGGCGCGGACAGGGATCGAATCGCTTTCGAGTGTTCGAGGACTTGGTCCATCTCCTCGCGGTAGGCCTCCTGCGTGCGGCGATAGGCGAACTCGCGATAGCCGGGATAGGTGAACAGCCCGCGGCCGACGGCCTCGCGGATCTCGAGCATCGTCTGCCCGTGGACCCAGTTCTCACCGAACACACGCCTGGCACGTTGGCGCCTTCCTTCGGGATCGGGCCAGGGTAGGAACGGGACGGCGTCGCCCTGCAACAGGTAGAGCAGGACCGATTCGGGATCCTTCATGGAGGAACGCACCCAGTCGAACGGCGGTACGTCAACCGTGAAGCTACGCCTCTGGATGCGAACCTTACGGTCGGTCTCCGAGATGTAGCGCTCACCGAGGTGAAACGCGGTGGCGGAGTAGAGCGCGCCCCGTTCGCGGTCGAGGTCCGCACCGTGTCCGTGCATTGCGTGGTCGTCGAGGACAAGGCGCCCGACGGGATCGTCGTCGCTTTTTGGGCCCCACCAGTCGCGATAGAGAATTGTCCCTTCGGCGCCGGCAACGAGTGGCTGGACTGTACGAACCGCCGCTCCGGACGCGTATTCCATGCGCGTCAGCGGCCCGGAAGACGTTATCTTGCAGCGTTTGGACCGCAACGACTCGATCTTCACCCGGCGCCTGCGATCCTCTCCGGCCACGTCCTTCTTGCCCCGCCCGTGCGCCAGCGGCCGATAAGCCACGTGGCCTTCCTTCTGCAGGCGCTCGAAGATCTCGTCGAAGACCATGCCGAGCGCCGCGGTTTCCTTCGTGCGGTAGAGGTGGCCTCCGGAGTTGGTCGCCAGCTTTTGTAGCGGCTGTACCGGGCCTCCGATGTAGCCCGGCGTCGCCAGCGGACCGTCGCAACGTGCGGGCAGGTCGATCCCGATCGGGAAAACCGTCAGGTTGGGCGTCTCGCCGGCCATCCTCACGACGTCGTCGAGCGAGTGCCGTGTCAGGCTGGCGCTGTCGCAACCGTCGGTGATCAAGACCAGCACCTTACGTTCGGGCCGTTGCGCCAGATAACTGACCGTGTAGTGAATCGCGTCGTTCAACGCGGTGAAGGCGCGCGGCTCGATTTTCTTCATCGCGCGCAGCAGGATCTCGCGGTCCGTCGTCAGCGGTGTATTGAGCACCAGGTTGTCGCTGAACGTGGCCAGCATCGCAGGCTCGCCGGCCGGCAGCCGCTCGAGGTAGGCCAACGCCGCCTTCTTCGCCGCGCCGAGGCGCGCATCCATGCTGCCACTGTTGTCGATCACGACCGCGTGGATGGTTGGGAGCGGGCGGGTCTCGATCCCGTCGACCTCTACCTCGACGCCGTCCTCGCGAACGCGGATGTCCTCGGACAGAAGATCGTCGCAGCCACCGGGCACACGCGGCTCGATCGTGACCGGCCACTGGATGCGCCGGACGGTCGTCTCTTCCTGGAGGTTGCTGGGGAGCGCGCCTGCTGGTGTCTGCGCCTGGGCCGTCGTGGCGGCCGCCAGCAGGAGGGCACCGATCGCGGAACACTTCATCGCAGACATTGTCCTCTCGATTCGCCGTCCAGGCCCGTCCTGAATGCAAAGTCGTGCTGCAGCGGGGTCGTTTTGGGCTACGATTCCGCCTCAGGAGGCGTTTCTTGGTCGGGCACACCGTTTCCCACTACCGCATCACGGAGCAGATCGGTGGAGGAGGCATGGGCGTCGTTTATCGCGCCGAGGACACCCGCCTGGGCCGTCCCGTCGCGGTCAAGTTCCTGCCCGACAGGGCGACGATCGACCAATCGACGCTCGACCGGTTTCTGCGCGAGGCCCGTGCCGCCTCGGCGCTCAACCATCCGAACATCTGCACGATCCACGACATCGGACAACACGACGGACGGCCCTTCCTGGTCATGGAGTTGCTCGAGGGTAAGACCGTCAAGGAACTGCTCGAGGCGGGACCGCTGCCGCTCGAGCGCGTCATCGAGCTCGGCGGTCAGATCGCCGACGCGCTCGACGCCGCGCATGCCAAGGGGATCGTCCACCGCGACATCAAACCGGCCAACATCTTCGTCACCGACCGCGGCGAGGCGAAGATCCTCGATTTCGGACTGGCCAAGCTGGTGGAGGAGACGGGTGATGTCGGGATCGACGACGAAACACGCACCCGGCTCGACGAGCACCTGACCAGCCCGGGCACGGCCCTCGGGACGGTGGCCTACATGTCACCGGAGCAGGCGCTCGGGCAGGAGATCGACGCGCGTAGCGATCTGTTCTCGCTCGGGGTGGTGCTGTACCAGATGGTCACCGGAAAGCTGGCCTTCGCGGGCACGACGACGGCGGCCACCTTCGACGCGATCCTGCATAGTTCGCCCGTTGCCCCGGTGAGGTTGAACCCGAACGTGCCCGAGGAACTCGAGCACCTGATCAACAAGGCGCTCGAAAAAGACAAGGCCACACGGTATCAGAGTGCCGCGGAGATGCGCGCCGACTTCCTGCGATTGAGACGCGACAGCGGGAGTTCGGTCGCCGTCCCGGTGGCGGTTGCCAAGAAGAAGACGTCGCCGTTCGTCTGGGGCCTGGCGGCGGTCGCCGTGGTGGCCGTGGTCGCCGTGGCGGTGATGCAGCTGCGCGGTGACGACACTGCCGATCTCGCCCCCGTCGCGACGATCGTTCGGGAGCCGGCGAAGATCGCCGTACTGCCGATCCAGAACCTTTCCGCCGACCAGTCCCTGGGCCACTTACGGCTCGCGATGGCCGACGAGATCACGACGACCTTGAGCTATGCCGATTCGTTGGCCGTGCGGCCGTTCTCGCAGACCAGCCGCTACGGCGACGACGTCGATCTCGGTCAGGTCGCCGAGGATCTCGCGGCGGATCACATCGTGACCGGACACTACTCGTCCGAGGGGAACGATTTGCGGGTCAGCCTCGAAGCGATCGAGGTCGAGACCAACGCCGTGTTGTGGAGAGGTTCGGTGACCGTGCCTCGCGATGAGCTCCTGGAGCTGCGAACGCTCGTTTCGGATGAGATCACGCGCGGGCTCCTGCCGAGGCTGGGGGCGACGGCGGGGGACGATGCCGTATCGCCGACCAACGAGGAAGCCTATCGCCTGTACCTCGAGTCCGTCTCCCTGCGGCTCGACCCCGAGCCCAACCTCGAGGCGATCACGCTGCTCGAGAAGGCCGTCGACCTCGATCCCGAGTTCGCCGATGCCTGGGCGCGGCTCGGACGGCGCTACTACTTCGAATCCTTCTGGCCGGGCCGGGCCGTCAGCTTCCGTAAGAAGGCGAGTGACGCGTTGGAGAGGGCGCTGAGCCTGGTCCCCGGCCACCCGCAGGCCTTCACGTTCAGCTCGACGCTCCGCGTGGAGGCCAACGAGGCGGGGCCCGCATGGTTGAGCGCGCGGGAGCAACTCACTCGCCGCCCGAACTCTCCCGAGCTTCAGTTCGCGATGTCTTACATCCTGCGCTACGCCGGACTTCTCGACGAGGCGATCGAGTATTGCGATCGGGCTCGACGAATGGATCCGGAGAACTCGGGCGCCCGCTCCTGTTACGTCCCGCACCTGTCGACCGGGGATTGGAACCAGGCACGGTCCTACCTGCGACTCGACGGCCGGACGAACTATTACCGACGAGCGATGATCCGTGTCGCCATGTTCGAGGGGGACATCGAGGGTTCGCGATCGTTCTTCGAGGAGGAGATCGAGCAATCCGGGCCGGGAGGGTACGCGGACTGGATACAGTCGTTCCTCGACGGACGACCGCTGGATCCCGACGCTCCGATCCCCGAGGAACTGGCCGACGGGATGGTCGATCCGGAAAACAAGTTCCTGATGGCCGCGGACATCGGTTCGTTCCAGAACCCCGGCATCACGTTCCGCTGGGCGCTCGAAGCCTTCGAAGAGGGGTATTGCCTGGGCGACTACCTGGAAGCCTCGCCCTACTTCCGGAACGCGCGCGACCACCCGGATTGGCCGAAACTCGTCGAGGCGTCACGGGCCTGCACGCAACGCTTCCTCGATTTCCGCGCCGCCAACGGGGGCTAGCGACCTACTCGCCGCCGCCCCCGTCGCCCGCGCCGGCCGCGGCCTTGATCAGCTGGCCCAGCGGCAGCTTGTTGAGCCACGTGCGCGAGGGGCGTTTCAGCGTGACGATCAGGTTGGGTCCCTGGCGGTCGATCCAGACCGCTTCCCAGCGCTCGGTGCCCAGCTCGTTGAGCTTCTTCTCGAGCGCGATGTGGTTGGGGTTGGCGAGGTACTCGACCTTGTACTCCCAGTCGCCGATCTTCTCGACATCTTCCCTGGCCCACTCGTAGACGTCCTCGGCGGCGGTCTCACCCTTCTCCTTCGCCTGCTCGTAGAGCACGACGACCTGGTCCCAGACGGACTTGTCGACCACGGGTTCCTGTTCCTGAGCGAGCAGAGGAGCCCCGACGACGGTCAGCAGAAAGATCCCCGGGATGAGTGTGGCTCGGAACATGATCGACCTCCCGCGTTCATTGTAGCGGGAGGTTAGCGCTGCCCCAGAGACGCGTCGGCGTATTCGGCGGGGAGCTCGGGAACCTCCACGTAGCAGGCGGGCAGGCGGCTCAGGAGGGCCAGGCTGTAGACCAGGGCCTGGCCGTCATGGAACCCGGCGCACCACGTTTCGTTCTCGCGGAATTCCTCCGGCGCCTTGAGGCGGAAGGTGACCGCCGTCGAGCCGAGCAGTCGGCCACAGTCGCGCTCGCGCCACTCGCGCATCGCGCGCGCACCCTCGGCGAACCCGGCCAGGTAGACCGGGTTGTCGTCGACCTCGCGGGCGAGCTCGTTGGCCGTGAGCAGCGTCTTGTCGAGCTGCCGATCGATGGCCAGGTTGGTCTCCTCCGCGACCCAGACGGCGTGCAGCGCCAGCGTGCGCTCGTAATCCGCCGGGTATTCATCGGCCTCGCGACCGTTCCAGTCCGAGGAATCGAGCGCGGCCTCGCGCGTCGAGAAACGCTGCGCCACGGTGGCGAGGAGCCGGTCCACCTCGTCGACGTCTTTGGACTTGATGACGTCACGCGGGATGGCCACCTCGAGCTCGATCCGGCAGGTGCGCCGGTCGTAGAGCGTGAACGGCCCGTCCTGTCGAGGCAGGAGGTTCATTCCGGCGATCGTGATCATCAACTCGACCTTCTTGCGGTTGACCTGCAGCTTGTCCACCTTGGCCAACTCGCCCGGCTCGAACGGACGCCCCGAGCGTGCGGCGACGAATTGCCCCGAGACATCGTTGTTGAAGTAGTTGCCTGCGCAGGACGAGTAGGTCTCGATCTCGGTTACGATCCAGGCGCCGCGCCAGCGCGCGCGTACCGCGTTCTCGAAGGAGCCCGCATCGACCGGCATCGCCGTGCCGAACAGCGCCAGTGCAATGACCGCCAGTCCAAGCCGTTTCCTCATCGTTCTTCCTCCGGCGAAGCGCCCCGTGCCGAGGTGCGTCCGGGGTCAATGGATAGGTCCCACCCGCCAACCAGGCAAATCTACCTCGTTGGCGCTCCACCCCGCGATGGGATAGAACTGGAGTTTCCTCTGCACGGCCCAGCCGCCCTCTCGGCGGATCCGGGCGGAAAGGACCGTGATGCGACGATTCCTGACATTGGCCTTGTGCCTGGCGGTTTTTGCCTGCCTCACCCCGGCACCTGCGGCCGAAGAAGCCAAGTCCGCCGAGCCCGTCAAGCTCGAGACGGACGACCAGAAAATACTCTACGCGGTCGGCCAGGCGCTCGGGCGAAACATCATGACGCTGGAATTCACCGCCGAAGAAATGGTCTACGTGACCGCCGGCCTGAACGAGGGCGCCTCCGGCGCCGAGCCACGGATCGACATGACGGTCTACGGGCCGATGCTCGACACGACCATGCGGACGCGCATGAACGAGATCACGCAGAAAGAGCGGGATGCGAGCCAGACCTACTGCGACACGATGGCGCAGGAAGAAGGCGCAGAGAAGCTGGCCTCGGGCATGGTCTTCCGTTCGATTGCCGCGGGCGACGGGACCCAGCCGACCGCGACGGACACGGTCAAGGTGCACTACCACGGCACGCTGCGTGACGGGACGGTGTTCGACTCGACGCGCGGCAAGGACCCGGCGGAGTTCAACGTGGGTGGCGTCATCCCGTGCTTCTCGGAAGGGCTCCAGAAGCTCAAGGTGGGCGGCAAGGCCAAGCTGACCTGCCCTTCCGAGATCGCCTACGGCGACCGCGGCCGCCCGGGGAGCATCAAGCCCGGCGCCGCCCTGACCTTCGAGATCGAGCTCGTCGAGGTCATCGCCGCCGCCCCGGCCGAGGAGCCCGGGACCTCGCCCGTTCCCTGATCCGGCCGACACCACGAGGCAAAAAAAACGGCGACCTGCGGATCGCCGTTTTTCGTATCGTCGATTCAAGGGGCGGCTCAGTTCCAGAAATCCTCTTCCTCACCGCCGCCGAGATAGGACGCCTCCTCGTCCAGCCAGGCCTGGTATTCCTCCGGCGTGTGGACCGTGAGGAAGCCGCGCATGCTGTAGTGGCTGTTGCCGCACAGCTGCGCGCAGGCGATCTCGTAGACGAACTCGTCGGCCGTGTCCGCGTAGCGCGGCTTGGACTTCAGCTCCTCGCGCATCTCGGCCGTGGTCTTCGTCGGGACGAACCACATCGGGATCGACAACCCCGGCACGGCGTCCTGCTTGATGCGCATGTTCGGCAGGTTGAAGCTGTGGATCACGTCCTTGCTGGTCAGGTGGATGATCGCCGGCTTGTCCACCGGCAGGTGCAGCTGGTTGATCGTCGTGATGTCGTCCTTGGCCGCCTCGTCGCTGCGGTCGAGCCCGATCGGGTTGGTCTCCTCGTCCACCAGACTCGGATCGGCATTGCCGAACACACCGTCGGCGCCGGGGTACCAGATGTTCCAGGCGAATTGCTGTGCGACGACGCGGACGACCACGGAGTCGCTCTCGGCGGGGAATTCGTCGACCCGATCGGCCCACAGAGGGATCGAGAAGCCGACCAACAGGATCACCTCGGCGACGGCGACGCCGATCTCCGCGTACTTGCTCGCGCTGCCCTTGGCGCCCTTGTAGTTCGCCTTCGGGTTCTTACCCTGCCGGAAACGGGCCACTGCGTAGATGAAGTAAGCACCCCACCCGATGAACAGGATCAACATCAGCACGTGGACCCAATCGACCATGCGATCGATCCCCGCCGCATGAGCCGACGCACCGGGAGGAAAAAACAAGTCCATCATGGTTCCGGGAACTCCCTATTGGCTGCGTCGATGGCGCGACGCCGTAGGTACACAAAAAAAGTGATGAATGCGATTTGCACGACTCCGACGAGACCGAACAGCAGGAACACCCCCGCGCGCGCGGCGTCGATCAGCGGCCCTTCCGCCTCGCCGTAGCAGGTCGTACAAGCCTCAGCGGCCGGCTGGCCGAGGAACCAGACCAGCAGGGCCATTCCGATCATGGCGGCCGCGCCCGGGCCGTTGGAATTGTCCTGCCAGGCGCGGATCTTCTTCCAGAACCAGAAGCCGTAGAAGATCAACGCCACCCCGACGACGAAAGAGGCCGCGGCAAGTACGCGGAATCCCGTCGACTGGTTGACTTCGGCGTAGCGCCAGCACCAGCCGCCGAACCCGAAGGACATCAAGGTGGATACGGTGACAAAGAAGATGTGGAAGGTTTTGAGATTCATTTTAGTAGGCAATCACGTCGAAGGCTGTCAGCACCGGCACCAGGAGCAGGACCAGGAAGAACACGAAGGTCAGGGCAAGTATCCAGTAGATCATCTTGTTCTCGGCGCTCAGGTGCATGAAGTACAGCGCGACCAGGCTCGCTTTACAGAGCGCGATCGCGAGCGCCAGGGCGACGGCCGCACCGGCGGGCAGGAACTCCAGCTTCCAGGCCCCGACCGTCGCGGCGGTCAGCACAAGGAGGGCGCCGAACACCATCAGGTAAACGCGCATGTGGCGACTGATCTCTGCGTGACTCTTGCCCATGGTGCCTCCCTACAGCAGGTACAGGATCGGGAACAGGAAAATCCAGACCAGGTCGACGAAGTGCCAGAAGAGACCGGAATGCTCCACGCGGTTGGTGAACCACTCCGGATCCTGCTCGTAGTGCTTCTTGCCGAACAACGCGAGATACCCGTTGACGACCATCCCACCGAGGACGTGCAGGCCGTGCAAGCCCGTCAACGTGAAGTAGATCGCCAGGAACACGTGCGTGGACGGATAGTAGTGGTGGTCGAACTTGGCCGAGTACTCGATGTACTTGATGATCATGAAGACGAAGCCGAGGCCGACGGTTAAAAGCATGAACAGACGGAACTTGGCGAAGTTCCGCTTGGCCGACATCGCCCAGGCCATGACCATCGTCACACTGGAGGTGATCAGCACGATGGTGTTGATCGCCGCCCACATGGGATCGAGGTACTTGGTGCCGAGCGGCCAGTCGTTCGACCCCATGCGGAGCATCAGGTAGGTCGCGAACAGTGCGCCGAACAGCATCACCTCGGAGGCGAGGAACAGCCAGATACCGAGCTTGCCGTTGTTGAGCCCGGTGTCCGGCCGCGGTTTGACGATATGCGGGATCAGCATCGCGATCAGCCCTCCTGGGTCTGCGGGGTGAAGTCATTCTCCGCACCCGGGACGCTGTACTCGTAGGGGCCGCGATAGACGACCGGCTCGGTGGTGAAGTTGCCGTGCGGCGGCGGCGAGGGCGCGGCCCACTCGAGCGTCGTGGCGTCCCACGGGTTGTCGCCCACCTTCTCGCCGGCGCGCAGGCTCATGAAGAAGTTGATGATGAACGGGATCTGCGCCAGTGCCAGGCCCCAGGCGCTCCACGACTGCATGCGGTTGAGCGGGCCGACGGCGCCGGCGAAGTCGTAGGTCGCACCGCCGTCGGCGAGCCGCCGGCTGACACCGTTGAGACCCTGGATCAGCATCGGGAAGAAGATGCCGTTCATGAAGATCAGCGAAGGCCAGAAGTGCAGCTTGCCGAGCGTTTCGCTCATCTTGCGGCCGGTCGCCTTGGGATACCAGTAGTAGACTCCCGCGAACAGCGCGAAGATCGTGCCCGGCGCGACCACGTAGTGGAAGTGGCCGATCACGTAGTACGTGTCGTGCAGCGCGATGTCCGGCGCCGCCAGGCCCAGCGGCAGACCGGTCAGCCCGCCGATGCCGAACATGGGCAGGAACGCCAGCGCGAACAGCATCGGCGTGTTGAAGCGGATCGAGCCGCCCCACAGCGACAGCAGCAGCGCGGTCAGGATGATCACCGACGGGATCGAGATGATCATCGTCGTCGTCTGGAAGAACGTCGCCATCGCGGTGCCCATGCCCGTGATGAACATGTGGTGCGCCCAGACGATGAACGACATGAAACCGAGGAAGATCACCGAGTAGACCATCGCGCGGTAGCCCCAGAGTGGCTTGCGCGTGTTGTTGGCGATCACCTCGGCGACGATGCCCATCGCGGGCAGGATCAGCACGTAGACCTCGGGGTGGGCCAGGAACCAGAACAGGTGCTGCCACAGCAGCGGACTGCCCCCGCCGCTGATGTCGAGGGCTTCACCGGAAATCACCAGGCCGTCGGGCATGAAGAAGCTGGTGTCGGCCAGCCGGTCCATCAGCTGCAGGACGCCCGCGGCCTCGAGCGGCGGGAACGCCAGCAGCAGCAGGAACGCGGTGACGAACTGCGCCCAGCAGAAGAAGGGCAGCCGGAAGAAGCTCAGCCCCTGGGCGCGCAGCTGGATCGTCGTGACGATGAAGTTGACCGAGCCCAGCAGCGACGAGGTGATCAGGAAGATCATGCCGATCAGCCACGCCGTCTGGCCCGATGGCGCGATGTTCGAGAGCGGGGCGTAGGACGTCCAACCGGACTGCGCGGCACCGCCTTCGAGGAAGAAGCTGCCGAACATCGTCACGCCGCCGAGGAACAACGACCAGTAGCTCAGCATGTTGAGCTTCGGGAAAGCCATGTCCGCGGCGCCGATCTGCAGCGGCAGGATCAGGTTGCCGAAGCCGCCGACCGCCAGCGGGACGACGCCGAGGAAGACCATGATCGTCCCGTGCATCGCCCCCAGCTCGTTGTAGAAGTCGGGGAGCATGATCCCGCCGGGGGCTCGCGCATCGCCGAACAGCCCGCCGATCAGAGGGATCGGCTGGTTGGGATACGCCAGCTGCCAGCGCATCAGCATCATCAGGCAGAAGCCGAAGAACAGGAACGCCAGTCCCGTCACGGAGTACTGGATGCCGATCACCTTGTGATCGGTCGAGAAGACGTACTTCCGCCAGAACCCCAGTTCCTCGTGGTGTCCGTCAGACATCTATCGAGCCCCTATGAGAATCGGATTATTTCTTCGGCACGCTCATGGCGAAGTCGACCGTCTGCGTGTCGCTGTCGCCGACGGTGACCGTGGAGGTCTTCGTGCCGAGCTTTTCGTGCCAGGCCTCGATCTCGTAATTGCCGGCGGGGACGCCGCTGATCTCGAACTTGCCGTCGGTGCCGGTCACGTCGAAGAAGGGGTGCGTCATCACGCCGACGTAGGCGCCCATCCAGGGGTGCACGTCGCACTTGATCTTGAACATGAACTCTTCCTTGTCGAACGTGTACTCGGCCTCGGTGACGGTGGCCGGCATCGCGCGGTTGAAGGACTGGTTGACCTTGGGCAGCGAGTGCACGTTGTGCAGCAGGCCGTCCGAGTTCAGGACCTTGAACGTCTGGCCGACCATCACGCCCATGACGTGGGGCACGTACTTGCAGCCCTTCTGGTCCAGTACGGCGGCTTCGGACGGCGCCGGGAAGTTGCCGGACACGCCCTTCACGTAGACGAAGATATTGCCCATCGTGTTGCCATCGCCGAGCGCGAGCACCTCGGGCATCTGCGGCGTGGAATGTTTCTTGGCGCAGCCGGGATCCGCGTCCATCTTCAGCGGGCGGAGCTTGGGCGCGTTGCCTTCGAACTTGACCGTGCCCGTGACCGTACCGGCAACCGCCGTTGCCGAGAGAAGAAGCGCGGAAACAGTGGCCAGGGCGAACAGATTTCTACCGAAACGCATGACGGGGATCTCCATACCTAGGGTGTGCTTGGTGCCAGGTGAACCAGGGTTTCGAATCAACTAAAGACCCCGAAGATTAGCAGAGGCCCAGGGGCCGAACAAGCCTTGGCCAGACCCGATCCGCCCCAGGCCGAGGCAGGGGAAAGTGCCAAAAAGACCGGAATCTAAAAGTTTTCGAAGGTGATGGACTCGATCAGCCGGGGGTCCTTCGCGGGGACCAGTTTTGCCCGTGTCAGGCAAAACCCGAACGCCGTCAGGAACAGGCCCCCGACGCCCAGCATCGTGGTGACGTCCAGCAGCGTGACCCCGAACTCCTTGCCGTGGTGCGCCGGCATCACGACCCAGTGCAGGTCCACGAAATGCATGAACAGCATCCAGGCGGCGCCGAGCCCGAGCGTCAGCTTGTTGCGCTTGATGTGCCGCGACATCAGGTACAGGAACGGCAGCCCGAAGTGACCGACCGCCAGGAAGATCGTGACCGGCTGCCAGCCGTGGTGCATCCGCTCGAGGTACCACTCGGTCTCCTCGGGGATGTTGGCGTACCAGATCAGGAAGAACTGCGAGAAGCCGATGTAGGCCCAGAACACGACGAAGGCGAACAGCAGCTTCCCCAGATCGTGACGATGCTCGACGGTGACGAACCCTTCCAGCGCACCGGCGCGCCTCAGCCCGAGGACGACCAGCGACAGGAACGCGAAGACACAAACGAACGAACCCGCGAAGTAGTAGACGCCGAAGATCGTCGAGTACCAGTGCGGGTCCAGCGACATGGCCCAGTGGAACGAGGCAAAAGTCAACGTGAGCGCCACGAGCACGATGGCCGGTCCGGCCACGACGATGCGGCGCCGCGTCAGGTCGTGGTCACCGGTCAGGTCTTGCTTGACGGATCCGGCGCGGAACCACCAGGCGAGGAAGATCCAAACGGCGAAGTACAGCACACCGAAGACGATGTAATTTTCGGCGCCGAGGAACCACATCTTGCCGCGAACGATCTCGTCGAGGTGGGCCTCGTCGGTCCAGGCGTACATCTTGTCCAGGCCGATGTAGACCGGGATGAACGCCAGGACCATCACGATCAGGCCCGCGGCGGTATTCTCCGCGAGCCGTCGCACCACGATGCCCCAGCCGGTCTTGGTCGCGTACTGGATCAGGACGAAGAGCAGCGCGCCGAGGCCCAGACTCATGAAATAGAGGAACGCCACCAACCAAGAGAAGTAGAACTGCTTCTCGTCCCCCGCACGCATGGCGAACGACGCGCCGATCCCCACGATCGCCGCAATCGCCGAGAACAGCGGCAGGCGGCGCCACAGGCTCCCCGCAGGGAGGTCCATCTGGGCGGCGTCGACGATGCGCGGTCCGTGGCTCATTCGTTGTTCACCACCTCGACCTCGATCGCGCCCGCCTCGCGCAGCAGCGCGGCGGTCGCGGTCTCGTCGTACTTCGGATCCCAGGATTCGATCGAGATGAAGAACCCGTCGTCGGTTGCCGCCGCAAACGAGTTGGCGGAGAACAACGGGTGGAACAGCATCGGCAGCCGGTTGAGCGCGAACATGCCGAAAACGGCGCCCAGGGCGCCGAACAACACGCCGAGCTCGAACGTCACGGGCACGAACGCCGGCCAGCTGAACAGCGGTTTGCCGGAGATGACCAAGGCGTAGGCGTGGACGGAAACCCAGTACTGCAGCAGCATGCCCCCGGCCGCGCCGGACAACCCGGTGGTGAGCACGATCCAGGGCAAGCGCGAGGCCTTCAGCCCCATCGCCCGGTCGAGGCCGTGAACCGGGAACGGCGTGTGCGAATCCCACTTCGTGTAGCCGGCGTCACGGACCTTCTCGCAGGCCGCATGGATCGCCGGGGCGTCCTTGAATCGCGCGAGTAAGCCGAAGGCCTTACCTTCCGGGAGCTGCGGCACCATCGGCAACGGAAGACCCATCAGTCGGCCCCCTGGATCACGGCCTTCGGCCCGTCCCCGTGCGGGTCGGCGCCGGGCAGCACGGTCTTGACCTCGGCCATGGCGACCATCGGCAGGAAGCGAGCGAAGAGGCAGAACATCGTGAAAAACAGCCCGAAGCTGCCGATCAACGTCAGCACGTCCCAGAACGTGGGGGAGTAGTAGTCCCAGCTCGAGGGCAGGAAGTCGCGGTGCAGCGACGTGACGACGATCACGAAGCGCTCGAACCACATGCCGATGTTGACGAAGATCGACATCACGAACAGGACCTTGAGGTTCGTCCGGAAACGCTTGAACCAGAAGATCTGCGGGGAGAGCACGTTGCAGCCGACCATGATCCAGTAGGCCCAGGCGTACGGGCCGAACGCGCGGTTGATGAACACGAACTGCTCGTAGGGGTTGCCGGAGTAGGCCGCGATGAAGAACTCGATCGCGTAGGCGTAACCGACCATCATGCCCGTGACCATGATGATCTTGGCCATGTTCTCGAAGTGCCGCAGCGTCAGGATCGCTTCCATCTTGAACGCCTTGCGGCAGATGACCATCAGCGTGACGACCATCGCGAAGCCGGAGAAGATCGCGCCGGCGACGAAGTAGGGCGGGAAGATCGTGGTGTGCCAGCCGGGCAGCTGCGACGCCGCGAAGTCCATCGACACGATCGAGTGCACCGACAGCACCAGCGGCGTGGCCAGCGCGGCGAGGATCAGGTAGGCGCGCTCGTAGTGCTGCCAGTGGCGCGTGGACGCACGCCAACCCAACGCGAACAGCCCGTAGATGATCTTCTTCAGTCGTGACGTCGCGCGGTCGCGGATCGTCGCCAGGTCGGGGATCAGCCCGACGTACCAGAACAGCAGCGACACCGTGGCGTAGGTGCTGACCGCGAACACGTCCCAGATCAGCGGGCTGCGGAAGTTCGGCCACATCGCCATCTGGTTGGGCAGCGGGAACATCCAGTAGGCGACCCACACGCGGCCGACGTGGATGCCGGGGAAGATCAGCGCGCACATCACGGCGAAGATCGTCATCGCCTCGGCGGAGCGGTTGATCGAGGTGCGCCACTTCTGGCGGAACAGGAACAGGATCGCCGAGATCAGCGTGCCGGCGTGGCCGATGCCGACCCAGAAGACGAAGTTGACGATCGCCCAGCCCCAGCCGACGGGGTTGTTGAGGCCCCAGATGCCGACGCCTTCCCAGAACAACCAGGCCACCGCAATACCCAAAACACTGAGCATCGCGACGGAGGGTAGGAAGCAAAGCCACCAGCCGAGCGGCGTCTTGCGCTCGAGCGGCTCGGCGACCTTGCCGGTCAGCGATTTGAAGTCATGGCCACCCAGAATCAGGGGGGCGCGGCCCTCCACGGGTTCATGGGTATTGTCCAACTGGTGGGCCATCGGAGGGCGAACGCTAGCACCCGGAAACAGTGGGGTCAACCGGCTCCGTGGCCGCCCACCGCGGGGTTGCCTATCATGCCCGGCGGCGCGTTTCGAGCGCAGGGTGAAAGTCGATGAAAGCCCCACCGGGAAGCCTGCTCACGATCGGTTTCGGGACCACGGTAGCGATGTGGGTGGTGGGCTATCTCGGTCGCCTACCGGCGCTCCTTCTGCCCAGCCCGGCGCTGCTTGCCTTGATGTTGGCCTGCGTTCTGGTCGGCGGCCTCTTCCTCGGCCGATATCTCGGTCTCGACCCACGCGCGGCCGTCATCGCGGGAGCGATCACGGGTGCGCTGAACCTGCTGATCCTGGGAAGTCTTCTGGGCGGCGAGCGCCCCGGGGTCGTCGTGCCCAGCGCGGCGGTCTGGGTGCCGGGCTCGATCCTCCTGACCGCGCTCCTCACGACGATCGGATCTTTCGCGGGAGCCCGCTGGTTCCGAGCGGCCCGGCCGTTCGACAACTGGAGCGGCGCGTTCATTTGGATCGCCGTTGCAGCGACCACGCTGTTGCTTGCCGCCGGCGGGATCGTGACCAGCGCCGAGGCGGGGCTGGCCGTCGACGACTGGCCGACCTCGTTCGGCTACAACATGTTCCTCTACCCGTTCTCGCGGATGACCGGCGGGATCTACTACGAGCACGCGCACCGGCTGTTCGGCGCGCTCGTCGGGCTGACGACGCTCGTCATGGCGATGCTGCTGACCCGCACCGAAACGCGCACGTGGGTCCGTCGACTGGCCTGGGTTGCCGTCGTGGCGGTCGCGGCTCAGGGCATCCTCGGCGGCCTTCGGGTGACGCAGAGCAATCTCGTCCTGGCCATGGTCCACGGGATCCTGGCGCAGCTCTTCTTTTCCACGCTGGTCGCGCTCGGCACGTTCGGCTCGAGCCTGTGGAAAAGCGACCGCGAGGGCACCGTACGGGCCGGGGTTCGCGGTGACCGGTTGTTTTCCGGGATCCTCGTCGGGTTGATCCTGTTCCAACTCGTGCTCGGTGCGGCGCAGCGTCATTTCCAACAGGTGCTGCTGCTGCACATCCTGATGGGTGTGGCGTTCGTCGCTCCCGCAGCGGTTCATATGGGCTTCCGCACCTGGGGAGCCAACCCCGACCAACCCCTGCTCCGGCGGCTCGGCCTGGCCCTCGCCGGCCTCATCGGGCTGCAACTGCTGCTCGGTTTCGGGGCTTACGTGGCGACGCGGGCCACAGCCGCCGGGACCTCGCCGGCAGCCTCCGATCTGATCGTCTCGACCCTCCACCAGTGGACCGGGGCGGTGATTCTGGCGCTCGGAGTCTCGATTTTTTGCTGGAATCAAAGGCTTTTGACACCCGAGGAAGACTGTGTGGCCGAAACGGCGTCCGCCCGCTGACGGGCCGTCCGCAAAACGGAGTCCAAAAAACCCGCGAACTCGCCAGTAGCCGTATATTCCGGGTCTGCGAATAAAGGTGGGGGTCGGGTGGTAGCCCGGGAGAAACGGTCGTATTAATCGATTCTCCTTTAATAACGAGGCGCTAGTCGCGGTCCAACCCGGCACGGGGTTCGCGGGACAACGCCGAAGGGTCTAGGCGTTCATCTTGGTGAGTGCATTGAAGCTGGAGTGTGGGTCCTTGGCACGGCGTGCGTATCTCCTCCCGGTCGGCCTCGTCATCTTCTTCTTCGCGGCGGCCGGCTCTCCCGTCTCGGCCGAGGTGGTGATCACCGAGTTGATGTACCACCCCGCGTCCGACATCCGCGAGGACGAATACATCGAGATCCTCAACACGGGGGGTAGCGCGGTCGACCTCACCGACTGGTGCTTCGACGGTGTGACGTTCTGCTTTACTCCGGGCACGATGATCGGCGCGGGACAACGTCTGGTCATCGCCGCGAGCGCGGCGCAGTACTTGACCACCTACGCGCTGACCGCCGATGGGGAGTACTTGCTCCAACTCGACGACAACGGCGAGCGCGTAGCCCTGATCGACAACTTGATGGCCGTCCAGGACGAGGTGTTCTTCGACGACGGTGGACAGTGGCCCGTCACGCCCGATGGGCTCGGCCCGTCGCTCGAGGTCATCGATCCCTCGCTCGACAATTCGATTCCACGTAACTGGCGCGCCTCGGTCAGCCCCACACCGGGCGCGATCAACAGCGTCAACGACAGCGGCTTGCCCGCATGGATCGACCAAGTCACGCACACCCTCGATGTGCCGCCGTCGACACCGATTCAGATCACCGCTCGCGTCGTCGACACGACGGCCGTCGCGCTGTACTACCTGATCGATTTCGGCACCGAGGTCCAGGTTTCGATGCTCGACGACGGCATGAGCGGAGATGGTGCCGCGGCGGACGACGTGTACGGCGCGCAGATTCCCGGTCAACCGGCGGGAACGCTGGTGCGTTACCGCATCGAGGCGACCGGCACGGTCAGCGACATGGATTTCCCGCGCGACGACGACACGGTGACCTATACAGGCACCGCGGTGATCGATCCCGGACTGAGTTCGACGCTGCCCATCCTCCACTGGTTCATGGATCCAGCGGATTACGCGGCTGCGCTGTCGCACCTGCTTACCGATGAAACCGAACCATGCGTGATCTACTTCGACGGAACGGTTTATGACGGTGTGCAGGCCCGCGTCCGCGGCCAGTCGGCGCGTACCTGGGCCAAGCCCCCGTGGAAGTTTTTCTTCCCCCAGGGTCACAATTTCTCCGCGCCGAATCTGATCCTCCAGCCGGTCGACACGTTCAACCTGCAGAGCAACTACTCGGACAAGAGCTACGCGNNGACCGGTGCGCCAGCCGTGCAGGTGTTCCCGATGCGCGTGGAGCAAAACGGGAGCTTCTTCGGGCTGTTCAACTGGCTCGAGGCCGCAGATGCGGACTTCGTGCGCCGCACGGGGCTCTCCGAGACCGGAGCGCGCTACAAGGCGTTCCACGACCTGGGGCAAATGCCCACACCGACAGACCTGGAGCCGCACTACGAGAAGAAGGCCCGGCTCACCGAGGACTACGCCGACCTGTGGAATCTCACGACGAACCTGACGACCCTCGCAGGAGCCCCGCTGCGTCAGTATTTGCTGAACAACATCGACCTTCCCTCGGTCATCAACTACGTCGCGACGCAACAGATCATCCACAACAACGACCACGTTCGAAAGAACTACTTCGTGCACCGCGACACCGAGGGGACCGGTCGCTGGCGGATGGACGCTTGGGATCTCGACTTGACGTTCGGCCGCGTGTTCGTCTACGGCGAGTTGCTCAACGACACGATCCTGGCCGATGAAGATTCGCTTCCGGGGCAGTCCATCCAGGTTTCTCCGAGTCATCCGCTGCTCGGCTCGCTCAATCGGCGCCCGTACCAGAACGTCTGGAACCGGCTGATCGATCGCGTGATCCGCGTCGAGCCGGATATCCAGGGGATGTACTTCCGCCGGCTGCGTACGCTGATGGACAAGTTCCTCGCGGAGGGCCACTACGAGGCGCGGATCGACGAGATCCATGCCGAGATCGCCACCGAGGCGGCACTCGATCAGGCGGCGTGGCCTTCCTGGGGCGTCGCCGAGACGCTGGCCACGGCCAATACGCGGTTCAGGGACGAGTACCTCGTTCCGCGCCGCGCACATTTCTACGGGACGCACGCGGTCTGCGACATCCCGGACCGGCAGAGTGCCGCCCCTGTCGTGGTGATCAACGAGATCATGTATCACCCCGCCGGTGGACTGCCTGCCGAGTTCAACGAGTACGTCGAGTTCTTCAATCCATCGCTGACTGAAGCCGTGGACATCTCCGGCTGGCGTCTCGACGGTGTCGCGTTGACCTTCCCCCCGGGTACGGTGATCCCGCCGAATGGCTACATCCTGGCCGTGCGCAACGACACGCAATTCCGCAGCGTCTACGGCGGGAACCGTATGATCTTCGCCCAGTATCCGGGCAACCTTTCGGACACCGGAGAGGCGCTCGTCTTGCGCAACCAATTCGGCGGTATCGTCAGCTCCGTGACTTTCGATACTCAGGCTCCGTGGCCGACGGAAGCCGACGCTGGCGGCATGTCGTTGGAACTGATCGACTGGACGCAGGACGCGTCACGGGTCGTCAACTGGGCCGCCAGCCAGTCCGTGGACGGCACCCCCGGGACGGCCAACAGCATGTCCGGTACGAGCCCGGCGGTGCCCGATCTGTTCATCAACGAGGTCCTCGTCGACAACGTCTCGATCAACCAGGACCAGGCCCTGGACTTCGACGCCTGGGTCGAGATCTACAACGCGTCGGACAACTCGATCGACCTGGCCGGGATGCACCTCTCCGACGACGTGCTCGTCCCGACCAAGTGGACCATCCCGTCGGATCCGGGCAACGTTCTGTGTGCCGGTTGCTGGAAGATCTTCTGGCTCGACGCCGAGACGGGGGAGGGCGCCGACCACGCCAACTTCGTCGCGGCCGCAGCTCCCGGCGGGATCGGTTTGTTCGATTCGTCTGGCAACGTCATCGATTTCCTCAACTACGACACGGCGCAGACCGATTACTCGTACGGCCGTTTTCTTGACGGTCAGGGCGAGCTTCGGATCTTCTCCATCGTGACGCCCGAAACGGCCAACGACGCGCCGCCGAGTCCGCTGATCCTCAACGAATACAACGGCGTGGCCGACGGCAACCTGCTCAAGAACCTCGCGGTCGACCCGTTCTGGGGACGTATCCCCGGGAACGGGGGAGACTGGTTCGAACTCGTCGTGGCCACCGACATGCTGGATATCCGTAACTGGGTCCTGGAGGTGCGTAACGACGTCGGTGGTATCGCCGAATCGCTCCAGGTGCTCACATTCTCGAACGACGCGATCTGGGAGGGCCTACGTGCCGGGACGATCATCACCGTTTCGGAGGGACTTGCGGATGACATCAGCTACGACCCGCCAATGGGCGACTGGTGGATCAACGTGCAGGCCGCGAACGGGGCGCCGGGAACCTACATCACCGCCACCGACTTCGACGTCACCAACGTCAACTGGCAGCTGACGATCAAGGACGACATGAGCTTCGTTCAGTACGGCCCCGTCGGTGAGGGGATCTGGCCGCTCACGGGAATCGGCAGCGACGAGGTCTTCAAGCTCGAGGAGGACCCGAGCCCGTTCGTGACCTCCGTCTCGAACTACAACGACGGCTCGTCCAGCACGTTCGGCCTGCCCAACGTCTACAGCGCGGGAAGTATGACGCAGGACTTCTCGACGCTGCGGCAACAGGGGTTGGCCGGTACCTGCACCATTCCCGACACCGACATGGACGGCATCTGCGACGCACAGGATAATTGTCCGTCGATGGCCAACATGGACCAGGCGGATGCGGACGGCGACGGCGTCGGTGATGTCTGCGACACCTGCGACAACGATCCGGCCAACGATATCGACGGGGATACCATCTGCGGAGACGTCGACAACTGTCCGACGGTCACCAACATGTCGCAGGCCGACATGGAGCCGGACAACGTCGGTGACGCCTGCGACAACTGCCCCTCGATCTCGAACACGTCGCAGGCCGACGATGACGCGGACGGGCTGGGCGATGCCTGCGACGCGTGTCTCGGCGACCCGATCAACGACCCCGACATGGATACGGTCTGTGCGTCGACCGACAATTGCCCCGGCCTCGCCAACTCGATGCAGCTCGACGCCGACGCCGACGGCAAGGGGGACCTCTGCGATTCGTGCCCGATGGACGCCCTCGACGACATTGACCTCGACGGCACCTGCGCTGATGCCGACGTCTGCCCGTTCGTCCCCGATCCCGCGCAACTCGACGCCGACGTCGACGGGGTGGGCGACATGTGTGACAACTGCATCAACGACCCCAACATGATGCAGGAGGACGCCGATGGGGACGGCGTCGGAGACGTCTGCGATACCGACGACGACGGCGACGGCGTGCCGGACGGTTCGGACAACTGCCCGATGACTTTCAATCCCGATCAGCTCAACACGGACACCTTGATGGACGGTGGCGACGCCTGCGACGACGATGCCGACGAGGACGGCGTCGACAACCCGATGGACAACTGTCCGGTGACGCCGAACAACAGCCAGCTCGACGGCGACATGGACGGTGTCGGGGACGTCTGCGATTGCGCGATGACCGTCCCCGGCGTCAGCTCGATGCCCGAGCAACTCGCCGGGACGCTCAGGCTGGACAAGGTCAGCGGAACTACGCTGACCTGGCGGCGCGGTCCGCAGGGCCACGTGTCGCACGTCTACCGGGGCGACTTCAGCGGCTCGCCTTGGAGCTACAACGAGACCTGCCTCGCCGCGGGACTCGTCAGCGAGCAACGCACCGACTCGGCTGTTCCCGTTACCGGCACGGGTTACTACTACCTGGTCGGTGGCTCGAACACGTGTGGTAACGGCCCGGCCGGGATCGATAGCGCCGGCATGGACGTTGTGCCTGCATCGCAATGCAGCGGCGGCTCGGGTGATTTCGATACGGACACGGTCGACAATCTCGAAGACAACTGTCCCGAAGACGCGAACGTCACTCAGGATGACACCGACGGCGATTTCGTGGGCGACGCCTGCGACAACTGTCTGTCGTCCGTCAATCCCAACCAGATCGACATCGACGGCGACATGATGGGCGACGCCTGCGACCCCGACAACGACAACGACGGACTACTGGACGGCATGGACAACTGCCCGAATACCGCCAACGCCGGGCAACAGGATTTCGACGGCGACGGCATCGGCGACGCCTGCGATCCGTGCACCGACACCGACGGCGACTTCATCGCCGACCCCGGGTTCCCCGCGAGCGTCTGCGGTGTCGACTCGTTCCCCGACGACCCGGAGAACGACGCCGACGCCGATGGCATCGGCGCCCTGCAGGACAACTGCCCGACCGATCGCAACCCGGACCAGACCGATACGGATCTGGACGGTCGCGGCGACACCTGCGACCCGTGCCCGCTCGATCCCAACGACGACATCGATGGCGACGGAATCTGTGCCGGCGGTTGCGAGATCACGGTGGTCGACCTGATCGAGTTCGCGTCGCCGAACGAAACCGTTCTCATCGAGGCCGGCTCGTCCATGGTTTACCTGGCCAACGCCACGGATCCCGGCATCGGGGACACCTGGAAGGACGAGGTGTTCGACGATTCGGGCTGGACGGCCGGCATCTATGGCGTGGGCTACGAGGCCACGGGGGGCGCGGAGAACCTCATCTCGACGACCGTCCCCGTCGGCACGCTGTCGGTGTACACCCGTACGACGTTCGATGTGCTTGATGTCAACGACGTGACGGACGCCTGGATCGGCAGCGATTACGATGACGGCTTCATCGCCTACGTCAACGGTACCGAGGTTTATCGATCGATCGAGATGCCGGCCGGTATTCCGGCGTGGGACGCGGACCCGACCTCGCACGAGTCGAGCAACGGCCTGGTTCCGAACTACGGTGACCTGATCGAGATCACGACCGTGTTCAAGTCGGCGATCCACAACGGAACCAATGTGTTCGCCATCGCCGTTTACAACCGGATCCCGATTACGCCGCCGTCGTCTGATCTCGTCCTGGTGCCCAAGTTGACGATCAACCGTGAGCCGCCGATGTCCTACCTCGCGAACAGCGCCGATCCCGGCCTGGGCCTGACCTGGATCGCTCCGGGGTTCGATGACTCCGCGTGGTCACGCGGGGACTACGGTATCGGCTACGAGAACGGATCAGGGGCGGAGGACCTGATCGTCACCAACGTGCCCGTCGGCACCGTCTCGGCCTACACGCGCGTCCGCTTCGAGATCGCGGACGTATCCCTGATCGACGAGATCTTCCTGGGCGCGGATTATGACGACGGCTTCGCCGCCTGGCTCAACGGGGTCGAGATCGCCCGTTCCGACGACATGCCCGCAGGTCCGCTCGATTGGAACAGCGCACCCTCGATCACGCATGAGTCGAGCAACGGTCTGATGCCCGTCTTCGATCCGATCTTCGACGTCTCCGCGACCGCCGTCCCGGCGCTGGTCAACGGTTCCAACGTTCTCGCCATCGGGGTGTGGAACAGTCCCGACGGCTCGTCGTCCGACCTGGTCCTGTTCCCGAACATGTCCTCCAACGGATTGGCCGTCGACAACTGTCCGTTCGTCGCGAATGTCAACCAGGAGGACGCTGACAACGACACCGTCGGCGATGTCTGCGACAACTGCCCGGCCGTCTTCAACCCCGACCAGACCGACACCGACGGGGACGGCCTAGGTGACGCGTGTGACCCCTGAGTCCGGCGGCGCGACCGGAACGCACCCGCGCCTTTGAACGGACACAGGTTCGCGATAGGCTTCCGGCATGGCGGAGCGTGAAGGTCCGGGGGCCGGGCACGCCGTGGAAGGCGTTGGCCGGGTACTCGAGCGCGTCGCGGCGTTGATCGATCCGCAGATGTCGATCGAGATCGAGGCCGACGCGGCGCTGCACGGCGAATGATGGCCGAAGTGCGACTCGGATTCCGGCAGGCACTCCTGGTCTTGGGACCCGGGCTGGCCATCGCGGCGACCGGTGTCGGTGCGGGCGACATGGTGGCCGCCACCGTTTCGGGCTCGAAGTTCGGCTTTGCCGTGGTCTGGGCCGCGGCGCTCGGGGCCGTGTTCAAGTTCGCGCTCAACGAGGGGCTCGCGCGCTGGCAGCTCGCGACCGGGACCACCCTGCTCGAGGGTTGGGCGCAGCACCTGGGCCGCGGTGTGCAGTGGACCTTCATGGTGTATCTCGTCCTGTGGTCCTTTATCGTCGGGGCGGCACTGATCAACAGCTGCGGTCTGGCGGCGCACGCGTTGGTACCCGCCGTGTCGCTGGAGGTCTGGGCGGTCGTCCATTCGATCGTCGCGGCCGTCGTCGTGCTGACCGGCGGGTATGCAACGTTCGAGCGATCCATCAAGTTGTTCATCGGTGTGATGTTCGTGGCCCTGATCGGCTGCGCGCTGTTCGTCGCGCCGCCGCTGGAATCGGCAGCGCGTAGCGTCCGTGAGGCGGGGATCCCCGCGGGGAGCGGGAAGTGGATCCTCGGCGTGATGGGCGGCGTCGGCGGCAGCGTTACGTTGCTCTCTTACGGGTACTGGATTCGCGAAAAGGGTTGGGAGGGCAAAAGGTTCGCGTCGACTATGCGGCTCGACCTCATCGTCGCCTACACGTTGACCGGAATCTTTGGTGTGGCGGTCGTCATTCTCGCATCGCACACGCTTCACGGAGGCCAGGAGGTCGCGGGCAGCGGCGCGGCGTTGACGATGGCGACGATGCTCGAAGGGGTTGTCGGACCCGCGGGCCGCTGGACATTCCTGATCGGGTTCTGGGGTGCCGTGGCCACGTCGATGCTTGGTGTTTGGCAGGGCGTACCCTACCTTTTCGCCGACTTCCTGCGACTCGTCCGGGGCTATCGCCTGGTCGATGCGCAGGGTGGAGAGATCGAGCTCACGAGAACGCCGAGCTACCGCATCTTTTTGTTCTGGCTGGCGGTGCCGCCGCTGACGCTGCTCGCGATCGGCCGGCCGGTCTTACTGGTCGTGATCTATTCGGTGATGGGAGCGTTGTTCATCCCGTTTCTCGCGGCGACCCTGCTCTTCCTCAACGGGCGGCGCCGCTGGGTCGGTTCGCTGAAGAACGGGCCCTGGACGATCGGGTTGCTGATCGTCTGTTTGATCCTGTTCGGCTACATCGCTTACGAGGAACTGGGCAAGGCGTTCGAAACGGCACGCGCTTTCTTTACCGATCTCGGGTAAAATCCTTCGGCCATGAGGATCTTCATCGTCGGCGCCGGCGAGGTCGGAATCCATATCGCCTCCTCGCTGGTCCTCGAGGGCCACGACCTCGTCATCGTCGAGCGGGATGCCAAGAAAGTCGCCGATCTCCAGAAGTCGATGGATCTTCTTGCGGTTCGCGGAAACGGCTGCAACCCGAGGCTGCTAAAGAAGCACGGGATCGACAGCGCCGACTTGATGTTCGCGGTTTCGGACAACGACGCCGTCAACATCCTGTCCTCGATCACGGCGCGCGCCATCGGCGTCAAGCAGGCGGTGGTTCGCATCGGCAACCCGGACATGGGCAAGAACCCGCTGGTCAAGAAGGACCCCGGTATCACACCGCTCTTCCCGGAACGTTTGGTGGCCGAGGAGATCGTGGGACTGACCAAGGTGCCCGGAGCGGGCAAGGCGCGAT
Source organism: Acidobacteriota bacterium (assembly GCA_011773795.1). Lineage (GTDB taxonomy): Bacteria > Acidobacteriota > Polarisedimenticolia > Polarisedimenticolales > Polarisedimenticolaceae > WVWW01. The sequence goes on along the minus strand of WVWW01000198.1, from coordinate 1,459 downwards.
CGTTCGGGGACGGCAAGCTGGTGTTGCTGCAGGCTCGACCGTCGATCAGCGCACCCATCTACGGCAGGCGGCTCAAGGAGATCGAGGGACCCGCAGGGTGGATCCTCGCCGGAATCCACCGCTCGTCGGGAACAGTGATCCCGCGTGGCGATACGAAGTTGCGTCCCGGAGACCTGCTCTACGCGGTCGGTCCGAACGAGACCGCGGCGGACTATCTCTCGTCGATCGGGCTGGAATCGGAAACGGTCGAGCATGTCGTCATCGCCGGGGCCGGACATGTCGGCGCGGCGCTGGCCCGCATGTTGATTCACCAGAAGGTCCGTGTGACCGTGATCCAGCGCGGTCGCGAGCGGGCTTTCGACTTTGCCGCGAAGGTGCCCGAAGCGCTCGTTCTCGAGGGCAACGCGATCGACAACGAGATGCTCGCCGAAGCCGGTGTCGCCGAGGCCGACTACTTCGTTTCCGCGACCCAGGACGACGAGAACAACCTGCTCGCGGCGTTGCTCGCGCGCCAGGCCGGGGCTCGCGTCGTCGTGGCGCTGTACCACCGTCCCGAATTCCTCAACCTCATGAAGGCCGTTCAGATCGATGTGCCGGTATCCCCGCGAATGATGATCGCGGGCACGATCCTGCGCATGGTGCACCGCCGGGAGATCCTCAGCCTGGATCTCGTCGAGGGCGGCGACGCGGAGGTCGTGGAGTTCAAGGTGCCGGCAAAGGCACGGGTTCTCAAGCGCACCCTCGCGGAGATGCGTTTCCCGCGGGCGGCCATCGTCGGAGCCGTGATCCGCGGCAACCAGAACTTCATCCCGGGTGGTGATTTTCGGTTCGAGGAGGGGGATCGCGCGGTGGTCTTCACACTTTCCGAGGCGCTGCCCCAACTCGAAAGGCTTTTCCGCGGACGATGAAACTCGGTTCGGTCTTTTTTCTGCTGGGTCGTCTGTTGTTGGCGATCACGGCCGCGCTATTCGTGCCGGTCTTCGTTTCCTACGCAAAAAAGGGGCCGGACTTCCAGGCGTTCCTGATCACCGCCGGCCTGGCGCTGATCGCCGGCCTGACGTTGCAGCGCACGTTCAAGCCGGATGGCGAGCTCGTTCTGGGGCGTCGGGAGGCGTTCGTCCTCGTCGCTGCGGCGTGGGTTACGGCCTCGTTGATCGGTGCGATCCCGTGGATCATCCACAAGGGACCGCTGTTCGCCATCGACGCGCTGTTCGAATCGACCTCGGGCTTCACGACCACGGGCGCGACGATCCTCACCGATATCGAGGCCGAACCGGCCGGCTTGTTGATGTGGCGCTCGCTCACCCAGTGGCTCGGCGGGATGGGCATCATCGTGCTCGGCATCGCGATCCTGCCCAAGCTGGCCGTCGGCGGGATGGAGCTGCTCGGCGCGGAAGCGCCCGGGCCGACCACCGAGAAGCTGACACCACGCATCGCGCAGACGGCCAAGGCGCTGTGG
>WVWW01000104.1 GCA_011773795.1 Acidobacteriota bacterium | reverse complement strand
GCGACGATGATGTCGCCGATCTCGTCGCTGACCTGGCTGAAGATGCCGTGGTCTTTCATCTTCGAGGTCTGGTAGCGGTTGTCCTCGGTCGGGCTGACGTAGTGCACCGACTGCGCCTTGTAGCGGTGCACCAGGAACAGGTGGACCAGCGTCATCAGGCGCTTCTTGCGCAGCGCCTCGTCGAAGGTGTTCTGGTCGCGGACCGACAGGATCATGCGCTCCTTGCGGTCGTGGATCGTTCCGAACACCACGTTGGCCAGCTTCTCGGCGCCGCGATCGACCCACAGCTCGAGCAGCTCGGAGCCGGCGCGGTGCGGGCGTAGCTGGACACGCAGGTCGCCGGGCAACTCGTTGTGCGCCGTCCAGAGGGCCAGCCAGTCCTCGAGCAGCTTCTTCGGCACCTCGGTCTGGACCAGGTGCTGGTGCTGCGTCGAGCCCTTGCCCATCGCCTTGGTCGTCGCGGTGCGGCCCGACGAGGCGGCCAGCGCGCCGTCGAGGCGCGGGCCGCCGACCAGCGTCTGCGGCGTCCGGTAGGGCGACTCGACCAGCCGGATCTTGCGCTGCAGGCGCGCCAGCGCCAGCATCCCGTCCTGCTTCAGCGCCGTGGCGAACTCCTCGGCGGCGACGCCGTCGATCTGGTGGCCGCCGTAGGTGATGAAGTTGAACACGAAGCCGAGCTTGCCGAGCTCCTCGGGGAAGCGCCGCATCTCCTCGTCGGTCATCCCGGTGGTGTCCCAGTTGAACGACGGCGACAGGTTGTAGGCCAGCATCTTGTCGGGGTAGACGGCGTGGATCGCCTCGGCGAACTCCCGGGCGTCGTCGAGGTTGGCCGTCTTGGTCTCCATCCACAGGACGTCGGCGAACGGTGCCGAGGCCAGCGACTTGGCGATCGCGTAGGGGATGCCGCCGCGGATCTGGTAATAGCCCTCCGGAGTCTTGGCCGGCTCGGGATTCCAGATCACCGTGATGCCCATCTCCTTGGCCCGCGCCTTGGCACGGCTCAACGACGCGCTGCATGAGAACTCACGCCACTCGTCGACACTCATCTCGAAACGCTCACCCTCGCCGATGCGGAACTCCATCATCTCGGCCACGGCATCGCCGTACGTCTCGAGACCGGCCTCGGCCTCCCACGCGGCGACCAGCCGGCCGCTCATCGCGTCGAGCACGGCATCGGCGGTCACGTCGGTGCCGTCCCTGAACGCGTTGGCCTTCTCGGTCAGCACCTTCATCAGCCCGGCCTGCACGAGCCAGGCTTCGGCCTCGGCGTACTCCTCCTCGGAGATCTCGTACAGCAGGTGGCCGTTGATCTCCTCGAGGCCCGCGTGGTGCAGGCAGCGCATCAGCGCCAGCATGCACACCTTGTAGGAGGGCAGCGCCAGGTTGGTGGCTCCGAGGATGAACGGCTGATCGCGTTCGTCGCCGCGGCCGTCCAGCAACGTGGCCGCCTCGGCGTCGGTCCGGGCGACGATGATGCCGGGCACGCCCATCACGTCGAGCTGGAAGCGCGCGGCGTTGAGCCGCTTGATCTGCTCGTCCTCGGCGACCAGCACCTTGCCGCCCTGGTGGCCGCACTTCTTGGTGCCGGGCCGCTGGTCCTCGATGTGGTAGCCGGGCACGCCGGCCTCGACGAAGCGCCGGATCAGGTTGCGCACGTGCGGGTCGCCGCCGTGACCGGTGTCGGCGTCGGCGATGATGAACGGCCGGTAGTCGACCTCGGGAGTCCGGGCGCGCTCGGCCTCGCTCATGCGGCTGCGCAGGTATTGCTGGTTGCGATCCGCGGTGAGCAGGCCGCGCACCAGCGTTGCGGCTTCGGCAGGGACCTGGCTCAACGGGTAGCTGGCCAAATCGGGTCCCGGATCCTCCGTGTCGGAGCCCTTGGCCGACGTCGCCCAGCCGCCGAGGTAGATGCCCTCGATTCCCATGCGCTTCATCGTGACGGCCTGGCCCGGGGAGTAGGGGCCGAACGTCGTGATGCTCTCGCCGCGCTCGAACAGCTCGCGCAGCCGAGCGTAGAACGCCTCGGCGGCCTCGCGCGCGACCGTGTGGTCGTTGGCGATGGTGCCGCGCTGCTCGACGACCTGCCGGGCGTTGTACAGCCGTGTGATGTCGTTGAAGCGCGCGCCGTCCATCCACTCCTGGGTCTCGCGGACGGCCTGTTCCTGTGTGGTCTTCGTCTTCGTCGCCATGGGATCTTCCGGGGTTCTCGGGTCGCGTTGGGATCGGTTCGCTTTCACCCGTAAACCTACAACCCGAGGGGCCTCCCCGCAATCCGCAAAAATTTAGATTCAAAGGGGTTTCAGCCTCGAAGGAGTAGACTGAGCCGGTGAAGGTCGCACTCGTTCAACAGGTCAGCGGTCCGGACAAGCAACACAACGTGGAGCGTGGTTTGGAGGCCCTGGGCCGCGCGGCGCAGCAGGGTGCGCGGCTGGTGTGTTACGCGGAGCTGGCCTTCGAGCGCTTCTGGCCGCAGCGGCCGGCGACCGCGGGCTACGAGGAGCTGGCCGAGCCCGTCCCGGGCCCGCTCACCGAAGCATTCGCGGCGCGGGCCCGGGAGCTCGGGGTCGTCGTGGTGCTCAACCTGTTCGAGCGCGACGGGNNGATGCCGACGGCACGCTGCTCGGCCGCACGCGCATGGTGCACATCACCGACTACGCCTGCTTCCACGAGCGGGGCTACTACGCCCCGGGGGATACGGGTGCGCCGGTCTACGACACCGCCGCCGGCAAGATCGGCGTGGCGATCTGTTACGACCGTCACTACCCGGAGTACATGCGCGCGCTGGCGCTCGGCGGAGCCGAGCTCGTCGTCGTGCCGCAGGCCGGCGCGGTCGGCGAGTGGCCGGAAGGCCTCTACGAGGCCGAGATGCGTGTCGCGGCGTTCCAGAACGGCTACTTCGTGGCCTTGTGCAACCGCGTCGGCGAGGAAGAGTGCCTCACGTTCGCCGGTGAGTCGTTCGTCAGCGACCCCGACGGGCGCGTGACGGAACGGGCGGGCACGGGAGAAGAGACGATCCTCTTCGCGGAGATCGATCGTGACCGTGCCGTCCGGTCGCACGCCCGCAGGCTGTTCCTCCGCGACCGGCGCCCCGAGCTGTACCCGCGGTGGGTCGCGCCGTAGAGGTCTTGCCCCAAAAAAAGCGGCCGTTCTGGGTTAAGATGCGCGCTTCCGACGAAAGGCACGGGATGACATCCAGCACCATCAGGATCCGCGGGCGCGGGCTGTTGTCTGCCGCTCTGTTGCTCGCCGCCGTGCCGGCGGCGGCCCAGACCGGCGGGATCGACGTCTGCGTCGTCGGCGAGCAGGGCCAATCGCTTCCGGGCGTCACGGTCACGCTGTCGAGCGATCGGCAGCTCTCGCCGGCCGTCGCCGAGCTCACGGCCGAAGACGGCTGCGTGTCGTTTCCGGTCCTACGGGTCGGAGGCGGGTACCAGGTCGAGGTCTCGCTGACCGGTTTCGCCACCCGGCGTTACCAGGAACTGCGCGTACGCAGCGGTCAGACCTTCGTGCAGCAGGTGGCGTTGACGCCGCGGATGACCGAACGCGTCGAGGTCACGGGCCGCGTGGCCGTCGTGGATCTCGAGCGCACCGGGAACGCGACCCGGTTCGACTCGACGTTCATCGAGAACCTACCGCTGCCCGGCCGCTTCTATCAAAACATCCTGACGCTGGCCCCCGGAGTGCTGGACCGCGACGGAGACGGGAACCCCAACGTTCACGGATCCCGCGAGCGCAACTTCCGCGCGCTCGTCGACGGCGTCGCCAACACCGATCCCTTGACCGGCGAATGGCTCAGCCTGCTCAATACCGATGCGATCGAGGAGATGGAGATCATCAGCACCGGCGCGGGGGTCGAGTACGGCCGGGCCTCGGGCGGCTTCGCCCGGATCATCCAGAAGCAGGGCAGCAACGACTTCGAAGGGTTGTTCAGCTTCATCTGGCGTTCGTCCAAGCTCGACGGCGGGGCCTCGGGCGATGTCGTGACCAGCCCCGAGAGTGACTCGTTCGAGTGGTACCAACCAGCGATCCAGCTCTCCGGACCGATCGTCAAGGACCGACTGTGGTTCCGCCTGGCTCACGAGTGGATCTCGCGCGAAGACCCGATCGCGACGCTGTCCGGTCTGGTGACCACGACCCGCCGGCAGGCCATCGCCTCCGACCAGCTGACCTGGCAGGTCTCGCCGCGCAACAAGCTGGCCTTCGCGCTGCAACTCGATCCCACGACGATCGAGAACTTCGGCGTCAGCAGCCGTGTCTCGCCGGCGTCGAGTCAACGCATTCGCCGTGACGGCCCGTCCTACATCATCAACTGGACGGCCCCGATCTCCCCACGATTGCTGGTGGAGTCCACCGTGGCTTACCAGGACCTGGAGCGTGGGTTCGAGCCGATGGTCGAAGGACAGGAGAACCGCTGCGCGGTGTTCGGCGAGCTCGACGGCTTCTTCCTGCCGTTCAACACTGCACGCTGCTTCGACGTCAACACCGGCCTGGTGAGCGGCACGCACAACGAGATCTGGGACGACCGCCGGCAGCGCTTCACCGTACGCTCGAACGCGACGTGGTTCACTCGCGACCTGTTCGGGTTCAGCCACCGTTTGAAGTTCGGGATCACCTCCGAGAACGAACGGTACTTCCGCAGCCTGATTCGCCTCCCGTCGGTGACGTTCGAGGTCGAGCGCGTCGGGTTCCAGCAAAAGGGGATCACGTTCGCCCGCGTCTCCGCGCCGCCGGGCGCGGCCAACTCGGCAACGGGGAACAGCTGGGGCCTGTACGTCGAGGATCAGCTCAAGCCGGTGCAGAACCTGTCGATCACACTCGGCTTCCGCTACGACCGCGAGGAGATCTTCTCACGGGGGCAGGAAGCGTTGTCGCCCGAGGCCGAGGCCGAGGAATTCGAGACGACGTTGTTGTCGTTCCCCAGCGCGAACGCGGCCGCCGTGCTGGCCCGCTCCTTCACGGGTTTCCCGAACATCCTGCAGTTCCAGCGCGAGCTCGCGGCGACCTCGGGTGCGATCCCCGGGTTGTTGCCGCTCGGGCCGACCGCGATCCAGAGTGCATTCTGGCGCAGGCACCGGCGGACCGATGATATCGCCATCGTCAACGACAACCTCTCGCCGCGGATCGCGGTCGCCTGGGATCCGTGGAGCGACGGCAAGACAAAGATCTCGGCCACCTTGGGTCGTTACTACGACAAGATCTTCCTCGCCGTTCCGCTGATCGATCTGGAGCCGCCGGTGTCGGAGCTCGAGTTCATCTCCTTCGAGTCGCAGCCACCGGGGCCGAATCAGGGGCGGTTCGTCAACGCCGGTCTCAACGGCGGGCTCAGCCCGACCGTCGGCATCAGCACGGTCAACCGCAATTTGCGAACGCCGTATCAGACCGAGCTGACGTTCGGATTCGAGCGGGAGATCGCGCGTGAGACTTCCGTCGGCCTGACCTATATCCGGCGTCGCTATCGCGATCAGATCCAGGACATCGATATCAACCACGTCGTCGCCGACAAGGGCCGTTGCCTCGTCACCGGCGCGGTCGGTTTCCCCACCGTTGCGCTTTCGCCCGGCGAAGGCCAGACCTATACCGACCCGTACACCGGCGAGATCATCACCGATACGGATCCCGGCATCGGTGACGGGATCATCGATGACTGCACGGGAGAGGTTTTCCAGACCGGCGGCGTCCTCGGGCCGGAGTTCGAGGCGCCCGACGGCCTGCCGGACCTGTACATCCTGAACCCCGGCTGGGGCGAGATCCTCGAGGTCGGCAACTACAACGCGACGGACTACGAGGCGTACGTGCTCGAGGTCGTGCGGCGGCTGTACAACGGCTGGCAGCTTGCCGGTTCCTACACCTGGTCCGAGGCCCTCGGCAACGCCGAGGACTTCGATCAGATCCTCGGCAACGAGCGCAACCTGTTCCAGCAGGAGCGTGGGTTCCTGGCCCACGACCAGACGCACGTCGTCAAGGTCAATGCAATGAAACTCACCCGTTGGGGCCTGCAGCTCGGGGGTGTTCTGCGCTGGGAGTCGGGGTTGCCGTTTTCCGTGATCCGGTCGCGCGCCACGATCTGGGCGCGATCGCCGCTGCTGCAGGGGACCGGGGACACGTCGCGCGACTTCCGTTTCCGCTACCCGTCCGGGTTCCGCAACGACGAGCGCAACCCGTCGTTCTGGACGCTCGACGTACGTCTGGCGAAGGAGCTCAGGTTCGACGAGCGGGTCAACATGCAGGTGACGCTGGAGGCGTTCAACCTCCTCGACGACAAGACCCTGCAAGTCGAGGACCGGATCGACGAGACCGTCGGCGGCCGGCGGCGCTTCGGCCGCCAGTTCCAGGTCGGGATGAGACTCGGTTTCTAGGCGAAAGAGCTCTTTTTGGGCTCTCCTGGCGCCTCGCCGCTCGAGTTCTATATTCGCTCGTGGAGGCGAAACCAGGCATGTCGGTCATCGAAACAAGCACCACCGAGCGCACCGCGCGGGTCCTCGTTCCCGTGCTGGTGAGCTTCGACAGCACGACGTTCACCGTGCGTGATTTCACGCTGGACCTTTCGGCCGGTGGGATCCTGCTGACGACCGAGCAGACCTGCGAGCCGGGTACCGTGGGCACGCTGAAGTTCCGCAGCAGCCAGTTCGAGGAACCCTTCGAGGTCGCCGGGCGCGTGGTTCGGGTCGTCACGGAAACGGAGCGCGAGCGCGGCACGCCCGCCGGACTGGGTATCGAGTTCCTCGATCTGTCCGAGGAGCTGAAACAGAAGCTCGAGGACCTGGTCGATGGCGTGGTCGCGGGCTCGGTCGTCGAGGCCATCCGCAAGACGGTGCGCGAAGGGGAGCGCAACCTGGATCAGGTCCTGCGCAGCCGTCCGGCCGATCAGAAGATGATGCTGGCGACTGTCGCGACCACCGAAGAGATCCGCGCACTGATCCGCGACGGTAATCCGAGCGTCATGCTCCGATTGCTCAACTCGCCGCGGTTGACACCGAACGACGTGATCCTGATGCTGCGCAACCGCAACCTGACGACCCGCGTGTTGTCCCAGGTGGCCCGTTGGCTGACGACGCGCCCGAACGAAGAGGCACGTTGGCTGTTCGTGACTCACCCCAACGCGATGTTCAGCGAAGTCGTCACGGAGATGACGAAGCTCAACCGCGCTAAACTCCTGCAACTGAGCCTCGAGCCCAACGTCCGCCAGAACGTCCGGATGAAGGCCCGGGAAATGACCGGGCAACGCGTCAACGGGCGCTGATCTCGTCGGGCGTCGCGCCGTCCCCGGAGCCCTCGAGCCGATCCTCGACCTCGCCCTCGACCGCGGCGGCGTGGACTTCGCCGGCCAGCCGGCGCAGCTCGTCGCCCATCACCTCGACCGCCGGCGTATCGGCCGGCCGTTCCTCGCCGGTGATCTCGATCAGTTGCTTGTCCAGCAGGTTGAGGGTGGCGCGTACGACGTCCACCTCGTGGAGCGGAGCGATTCGCGTCATCGCCTTGACGTCCCACGTTCCCTGATTGGCCAGGTCGAGGATGAACCGCTCGTTGGGACCGATGTCCTCTCGTGCGAGCGCCTTGTCGGCGGGAACGATCAGGCGCGGGATCCGCGTCGGGGACAAGCGGTTCTTGTACGTGTGGTCGAGGAAGTCGGCCTCGGCCTTGGTCAACATCTGTTGCAGCTCGGCATTGTCGGGGAACACCTTCAGCGACGCGCTGAGTAGCGAGACGGCTCCCTCGAATTGCTCGGCCGCGAGCAGTTCGTTGACCGCGCCCAGGATCGCGCGCGGGCTGCCGGGCTCGGGCTGTGTTTCCTGGACGTCCTTGATCCGCACCACGCCCGCGCGGAGCAGCTCGTAGAGGAACTTCGTGGCGAAGTAGTCCGACGCCCGAGAGTTCAGCAGGATGTCCGCCAGCGTGCGCTTGCCGTCGATCGCATCGTAGATCCGTGCAGCCATCGGGGAATCGCGCGCCTCCGCGGGCAACTCGATCTCCGTCCGGCACAACACGACGCCGGGGTCGCCGAGTACCTTGCGCATCTGAGCGAGCTCGTCGCCGCGTTGGGCGCCGCGCATGATCAGGTCGTCGATCCCGTGGTCCATGCGGACCATCCGGGGGTCGGCCTCGGCGTGGATGTCGAACTCGAACATCGCCTCGGACCATTCGAGCATGTTGAAGATCGTTTCCTCGGCCTTCAACACGACGTAAAGGTCGAGCTCGTCCTTGGTGATGGCACCCATCTCCGTGAGCACCTTGCCGAGGTGCTCACGCGTGGAGTCCTGGCGCGCGAGCGCGTCATGCAACGCGACCTCGTCGATCTTGCCGCGCGACAACAGGAATTGGCCGAGCAGCATCGGCGGCTCGTTGGAGTACGCACCGAGGATGCGCGATCCACCGACCGAGAGCTGAAGGCGGTTCTTCCCCGAGGCCACCGTCACCACGCCGGATTTCCGGGCGGTCGAGATCCACGCCAGCAGATCCCCGAGCGACATCGTATCGAGCGTTCCCATCAGGCCCATCGCACAACCCTCCAGTGCCCAATCTAGGTTCCGGAGAGCGCGGGGCAAGGCGGCGAAAAGGTCAGGGAATCAGCGAAACCTTGATGCAGCCGTCGAGCTTCTTGTCGAAGATGCGATAGGCGTCGACCCCTTGTTCCAGCGGTAGACGGTGGCTCAGGATCGCGCCGAAGTCGAAGTCGCGACGCTGCACCCGCGGCAGCAGCTGGGCCGCGAGCCGGCGGGCAGGGCAGCGGCCGACGCGGTAGGTGAGGTTCTTGTCGTAGGCTTCCGCCGGTGAGAACGCGAAGTCGTCCTCGGTGTGGACGCCGACGACGGACAAGACGCCGCCCGGCCGGACGAGGTCCATCGCGGTTCGGTGGGCCGCCGCGTTGCCGACGACCTCGAGGACGGCAGCGGCTCCGAGCCCGTCGCTCGCCTCGCGCACCGCCTCGAGCGGGTCGTCCCGTTCGACGTCCAACGGTTCGGCGCCGAACTGCCGGGCCAGCGCCAGCCGCTCGGGCACGCGATCCAGGGCGAAGACGCGCCCGGCTTTCATCTCGACGGCCGCCATCACGGCACACAGCCCGACGGGCCCGCAACCGACGACGACACAGACATCTCCCGGCTCGAGGCCGGACTGTTCCGCGCAGAACCAGCCCGTGCTGAACACGTCGCCGAGCAGCAATGCCGCGTCGTCGCCGACACCCTCCGGGATGGCCAGTAACGTCGAGGCAGCCAGCGGCACGCGAACGTACTCCGCCTGACCGCCGTGCAGACCGTGCCCCCCCTGAACCCAGCCGAACAGCTCCCCCCTGACGCAACGCGACGTCAGGCCGGAGCGACAGGGCGAGCAGTCGCCGCAGCTGGTGGTGAACGGGCTCAGCACGCGGTCGCCCTCGGACAGCGAGCCGGGGGACGAGCCGAGCGCCACCACCTCGCCGACGAACTCGTGACCCATCACGCAGCCGTGATCGAGCCCGCGCTCCCGGCCGTGGTACACGTGAAGATCCGATCCGCAAACGGCGCAGAGATCGACACGCACGATCGCGTCGCCGGGGTCGGTGATTGTCGGATCGTCCACCCGTTCGAGCCGCACCGTCTCGTCGCCGTGGTACGTCAGGGCTCTCATGGTCGGGGATTATCCCTCAAAACGACACCGACTAGAATGGGACCATGACGCGTCCGACTCCGGTCCGCTGTCCGTCCGAGGCCTGCGGCATCGAATTCGAGATCGCCACGCATCGACTGGGTCGGTCCATGCACTGCCCGTCCTGCGGGGTGCGCATGACCGCGCGCCCGCTCGAGGTCGAGCGGAAATTGCTCGACCAGCAGGCGCGCATCCGCGGCGGCCCGGGCGCGGCGATCGAGCGGCTGCCGCTCACGGTGGTGCTGGACAACGTGCGAAGCCTGTGGAACGTCGGCTCGATGTTCCGGACGGCCGACGCCTGCGGTGTGCAGCAAATGTTCTTAACCGGTGTCACGGGGTGCCCGCCGCGGCCCGAGCTGACCAAGACGGCACTGGGAGCCGAGCAGGCCGTGGCGTGGAGCTACCTTGCCGATCCCGTCGAGGCGGTGCGGCGCCTCGTCGCCGAGGGGTTCGAGCCCATCGCTCTCGAAACCACGCCGCGCGGGATTCCGCTGGATCGCTTCGAGTGGCCGCACAGGGTAGCCTTGGTGGTGGGCAACGAGGTCGCGGGTGTCGGGGCCGCGGTGCTGGACGAGTGCGACCGGCACCTCTCGTTACCGATGCTCGGGGTCAAGGACTCGCTGAACGTCGCCGTGGCGTTCGGTATTGCCGCCTACGCGGCGGCGCGATCCCTGCGGGGGAGCCACGAGGAGGCGCGCTGAGGATGCGAAGAACGACACGGGTCGGGGTCCTGCTCGCGATCGGGTGCGCGTTCGCCACGATGGCCCTCCAACCCGCCGCGCAGGAGGCAGCGTCCGCGAGCTCGATCGAGCTTCCGGTCAGCTTCGAGAGGGTCTGGTTTCGACCCGCCGATTCCGGGCTGGCCGGCGGCAAGCAGTCGGGCTTGCTCACCGTCTCCGAGCAGGGGTTGGAGTTCTCGGCGAAGAAGCAGTCGCACGTCCTGCCCTGGTCACGCGTCGAGATGATTTCCTACGGGGCGATGTCCGGTGACACCGATACGAAATGGGTCGTCCTGGCGTTGAACCCGGTCGCCGAGCAGTGGAGCTTCATCGGTTATCGGGACGGCCGGAAGATGGGCTACGGCGGCGACACGCCGAAGATCTTCGACGCCGTCGTCGAGGGGGCACGGCGCGCCGGAGCGGGGCCGTTCGCCGTGCCGGAAGGCACGAGCACTTACATCACGCCGGGACTTCAGTTCACCGTCGCCCTGCCAAACGGCTGGCACGCGTCGGTCGTTTCCAGCACCCTCGTCGACGGGCGACCGCTGTGGGGCAGCACGATCTTCGCGCCGCTCGATCTCGAAGCCGCCCGCAAGGATCCTGCGGGGGCGGAGCGAGCGACGGAGGCGATCCTCGCCGCGGCTGAACCCGCGGTGTTCCTCGATCGTTTCGAGGCGGGAGAGGGGTTTTCCTGCCGTAAGCTCGGCAGGGCCGGTCGGCGCCGGTTGCTCGACCGGATCACCACCGCTCTCCGGCCCATGCGTCTGACCACCGAACTGCAGTGGACCGCGGAGCCGCACCGTTACTGCTCGGCCTGGAGAGCGACCGCCCGTGCGTCACGCAAGGAGGCCGAGATCGATCTCGTTTTCTACGCAGTCTCCGACGGAGTGACCGCCTACCTGTTCACGACACGCAGCCCGGGCGGCGGCGCGGTGGAACCGCGGTTCGACCTCGTATCGCGTTCGCTGCGCACCGCCGTCGCGCGCTGACGAGGGAGAGCCCATGGCGTGGATCGAACTGACCGGACCCGAGCAAGCTACGGGGTTGTTGAAACAGCTCTACGACGCCGCGATCAAGCGCGCCGGGCGCGTCTACAACGTGATCCGGCTGCAAAGCCGGCGGCCCAAGGTGTTGCGCGCATCGACGCAGCTCTACATGGAGGTCATGCATTCGCCGGACAGCCCGCTGAGCCGCGCGCAGCGCGAGATGATCGCCACGGTCGTCTCGCGAACCAACGGCTGTTTCTACTGAACGACGGCGCATGCCGAGGATCTCCGGGCCGAGATTCACGACCGTAACGACGCCGACGATTGGGCCGACAAGATCAGCAAGGACTACACCGCGGCGGAGTTGATGCCCGCCGATCGCGTCATGCTCGACTACTGCGTGAAGCTGACGACGCAACCGGCGGCGATGCGCGAAGGCGACGTGCAGAAGCTGCGCGAGCACGGTTTCGACGACACCGCGATCAGCGATATCGTACAGACTGCCGCGCTGTTCAACTACTACGACCGGTTGGCCGACGGGCTGGGGATCGACCCCGAACCGGGGTGGGACCGCGAAGCCTGGTAGCCGTCCTCCGGTATCAGCACCGCGCGGATCAGCGGGATCGGCAAGCCCATGCGCAGGACCGTGTCGTGGAACTCACGGATCGAGAACGTTTCGCCTCGCGACTCGAGGTACGCACGGTAGTCCTCGCGTAACCGCAGGATCTCCATCCGACCCAACGCGTAGTACAGGAAGGTCGGGTTGTAGGTCCCGCGCTGGGTCTCGCGAAGCGCCGGGAACCGGGCAAAGTAGGCGATGTCGGCGAACTGGTCGGCCGCATCGAGGATCGACTCGCCGGAAACGTGCATCGCCATCCCGACGTGCCAGCGCGCATGGCGCTGCAACGCGCGCCGGAGCTGCCCCAGCCGCGCTCCGGGAATCGCGTCGCCGAAGCCCTCGTCGATCATCATCTGCTCGGTGTAGTGCGCCCAGCCTTCGATCAGCGAGGACGGCATGAACACCTTGCGCAGATCGGTGGGCACCTGCTGGCGGTACAGCAATTGCACGAAGTGTCCGGGCATGACCTCGTGGATCGAGACGCCGAGCAGGCCGGGATAGTTGAAGTAGGTCAGGTGCTCCGCCTGTTGCCGCTCGCTCCACTCGGGATCGACGAGCGTGATGTTGTAGTACGCGATCGTCGCATTCGACTCGAAGGGCCCCGGCGTGGACATCGAGGCGAACCCGCTGCGCGCGAACTCGGGTGTCGGGCGAATCACGGGCAGGTCGTCCGACGGCAGCGTGACCAGTTCACGGCTCCGGATGAACTCCCGTGCCTGCTCGACATAGCCGGATGCCGTCTCGATCAACTCGTCGGAGGCGGGATAACGACCCGTGATCCGTGCCATCACGTCGGCCGCCTCCGCGTCGGGGTCGACCCGCTCGGCCTCGCGCTCGACCCACGCGCGATAGTCCGCGATCGCCTCCTCGTTCATTCGCCGGAGGGCTTCGAGGTCGATGTCGAAGTGCTCCTCGTAAAGCAACTTGCGTCGAAACAGATCCGGCCCGAGACGGAACTCGCCGTGCGCCCGTGGCCGGAGCTCGTCGCGCAGCCAGGTCTCGAACCGCCGGACCTCCTCGACCGCCCGACCGAGATCCTCTTGCAGGCCCACCACCGTGTCGTCGGGCAACCTCTCGAGGCCCTGGAGCGCCAGCGAGTCGGGGACGTCGTTTTGCAGGAAGCTCGCCGTCCCCGCGACGTTCCGCAGAGCGAGGTCGACCCAGACCGGCGGCACGTCGTGGAGGTTGTCCCGCGCCGCGGCGAGCAGTGAGGGAAGTTGCCCGAGCCGGCCGCGCAACGCGGCGACGCGCACGTCCAGGGGGGCGAACTCACGGTCGATCAGCGTGGCGACGCCGCGCGCCGCGAGGCTGTTGTAGTGGTTCGGGTTCCGCCGCCAGGCGGCGACTTCCTCGAGCTCGAGCAGCGCGGCGCGGATCCCGTATTCGAGGACCCGGTGGTCGAAGTAGGCATCGCCACGCAGATGCTCACGCGGGATCTCCTCGAGTCGAATCAGCCAGCCGCGCCAAGCATCCACCGTGATCGCGATCGTCTCGCGCGACAGGTCCGGCAGACGATTGTCCCAGTCGTGGACGCCCAGCTCGGTCGCCCGCACCGGATCGAGCGACAGGTACCAGGGCAGGAACTCCTGCGCGAGATCCTCGAACCGCTGCCGGTCGGGATGAACCGCATCGCCGCCGCCGCAGGCGGCGCTCACGGTGCAGGCGAGGCAGAGGGCGAGGAACCGAGGTGCAGCCTGGGTGCGAGTCATCGGCCGTTCACGCTAGCACGTCGGACGGCCTGATGGTGCGGCGGAATCCCGCTCGGACGGCCCGACTGGCATCTTCCCCTTGACGGCCAAATATTGCCCTGCGTGGACCGCCGGCTCCCGTAGACCGGCTCGGCCGGAGTTGATGGACATGGCACAGACAACGCGAGTCGGCCGCGAAGCCAACCGCCGGATCCTCGTCGTCGACGACGTGGCGACGAACCTGCGGCTGGTCGAGGGCCACCTGCGTCGCGAGGGCTACCAGGTGCAGCTCGCGGGCAGCGGAGAGGGCGCGCTGCGGGCCATCGAGGCGCAGGAGCCCGACCTGGTCCTGCTCGACGTGATCATGCCGGGTGTCGACGGTTTCGAGACCTGCCGACGCATCCGAGCGAATCCCGCCACGCGTCATATCCCGGTCATCCTGCTGACTTCCCTGACCGACCTCGATCACAAGGCGCAGGGGCAGCGGGCCGGTGCCGACGACTTCGTGACCAAGCCGTTCGATCGCAACGAGTTGCTCATCCGCGTGCGCTCGATGCTACGGATCAAGGCGCTACACGACCGGCTCAAGCAGAAGATCGCCGAGCTCGAGAGCGCGAAGATCCGCCTGCGCCGGCTGGCGGATACCGACCCGCTCACGTCGTTGTACAACAAGCGCTACCTGACCGAGGGACTGCGCATCGAGGTCGCCCGTGCGGAGCGCTACCACAACGAGCTGTCCCTGATCATGATCGACGTCGACCATTTCAAGGCCATCAACGACAGGTTCGGACACCAGACCGGCGACGTCGTGTTGCAGCAGATGGCCACACTGTTCGTCAACGGCGTGCGCTCGATCGACATCGCGCACCGCTACGGCGGCGAGGAGTTCGCCATCGTACTTCCCGAGACGCCCTTTGCCGGGGCCGTCTTCGTGGCCGAGAGGTTGGGCGAACAGGTGCGCCGGCACCGTTTCCTCGACGTGGACGGCGAGCCGCTGGCCCCGATCACGATCAGCATCGGCGTGGCCAGCCGCGGAGCCGAGGCCGCCGACGCCGAGACGTTGATCAAGCTCGCCGACGCGCGTCTCTACGACGCGAAGCAGCGCGGGCGCAACTGTGTCGTCGCCGAGTCGAACGTCTTGGCGGAGTCCGTCTCCGGCTGACGGTTTGCTACACTCCCGCCTTCGGCGAGCCCGCGCTGGAGGCCCCATGATCCCCCTCGAAGACTTCTTCCGTAAACCGGACAAGATCGCCCTCCGTCTGTCGCCCGACGGCAAGTCACTGGCCTGGCTGGAACCCTGGGACCGGCGACTCAACCTGACCGTGCGCGATCTGGTGGACGGTACGACACGCCGTGTGACGGAGGCGCGCGAGCGTGACCTCGGCGGCTACGTCTGGGTCAGCAACGAGCGGCTGGTCTACGTCCAGGACAGCGGGGGCGACGAGAACTTCCGGCTGTACGCGGTCGGTCGGGACGGCACCAACCCCATCGACCTGACGCCGTTCGACGGCGTGAAGTGCGACATCGTCGACGACCTGGAGGAGGACGACGACCACATCCTGTTCCAGATGAACAAGCGCGATCCGCAGGTCTTCGACGTCTACCGGCTCAACGTCCACGACGGCGCGATGGAGCTGGTCGGCGAGAACCCGGGCAACATCCAGACCTGGTTCACCGATCACGACGGCAAGCTGCGGCTGGCGACGACGACCGACGGTGTCAACACCAGCCTGCTCTTCCGTGACACCGAGTCGGATTCGTGGCGCACCGTAGCGACCTACGACTTCAAGGAGTACGCCCGGCCGCAGCTGTTCACTTTCGACAACCGCGGGGTCTACGTCGCCTCGAATCTCGGACGCGACAAGCTCGCGATCGCCGAATACGACATCGCGACGGGGCGTGAGACCAACCTGCTGTTCGAGCACGACGAGGTCGACGTCGACACGCTGCTTTTCTCCCGCAGGCGCAAGTGCCTGACCGGTGTGACGTTCGAGGTCGATCGTCTGGGCTATCACTTCTTCGACGAGACACGCGCCGAGCTACAGGCGTTCGTCGACGGGCGACTCCCGGGTCGTGAGAACGCGGTCGTCTCCCACTCGCGCGACGAGAACCACTACATCGTGCGCTCGGGGAGTGACCGCACGCTGGGCGAGTACCACCTGCTCGACGCCGCGGCGAGGACGCTGACGAAGCTGTTCGAGATCTCGCCGTGGATCGAAGAAGCGCGGATGGCGGAGACCCGGCCGATCCGCTACACCGCGCGCGACGGTCTCGCGATTCACGGTTACCTGACCCTCCCTCCCGGCGCCGAGCCGTCCGCGCTTCCGCTCGTCGTGCATCCCCACGGAGGCCCCTGGGCGCGCGACCGTTGGGGTTTCGACCCCGAGTTACAGTTCCTCGCCAGCCGGGGCTACGCGGTCTTGCAAGTCAACTTCCGCAGCTCCGCGGGGTTCGGCCGTGCTTTCCTCGAGGCGGGATTCCGCGAGTGGGGACTGGCGATGCAGGACGACATCACCGACGGCGTTCGATGGGCCATCGACGAGGGGCTCGCCGACCCGGCCCGCGTCGCGATCTACGGCGGCAGCTACGGCGGCTACGCCACGCTGGCGGGCCTGACCAAGACGCCCGAGCTCTACGCCTGCGGGATCAGCTACGTCGGCGTGTCGAACCTGTTCACCTGGATCGAGGCGATCCCGCCCTACTGGAAGCCGTACCTCGAGATGATCTACGAGATGGTCGGCCACCCGGAGCGCGATCGCGAGCGTTTCGAGGCGACCTCACCCTTCTTCAACGCGGAGTCGATCGTGGCACCGCTGTTCGTCGCTCAGGGCGCAAACGACCCTCGGGTCCCCAAGCAGGAATCCGATCAGATCGTCGAGGCCCTGCGGTCGCGCGGCGTCGAGGTGACCTACATGGTCAAGGACAACGAGGGCCACGGTTTCCTCAACGAGGAGAACCGGTTCGATTTCTACCGCGAGATGGAGCGATTCCTGGGCCGCTGGCTCGCCGCCGGCGACACGCGGTAATCAATCGCCGAGCTCGCTGCTTCGGGGATTTTCGGCCGGTCGACCGATCCAGGGAACCCGATCGACGGCCATGACGTAGTCTCTGGGTGGAGGAGCTGCGCATGACCGAGGCCGCACCGGCTGGGAAGGGCTGTTTCAAACGGGGCTGTTTCGGCTGCCTCGGTGTGCTGGGCGTGGGCTTGATCGTGGTGATGGTGATCGCCTTGATCACGCTCATCCGTGGTACCCCCGAAGTGGTCCGCGAGTCGGACCAGGTGGCGCACGACATCCCGAGTGGAGACTGGGGTGACGCCGCGACCGGCGAGCCGTTGATGGTGGAGCAGGGCCAGCTCGGCCGCGTCGTGCTCGACATCAGCGTGGCCAGCTTCCGCATCATCCCCGCGCCCGCGGGTACCCCGGTGCGGCTCGAAGCCAACTACGATTCGGGAACCTACAGGTTGAAGGAGAGATTCGAGCCTTCCGGCGAGCTGGGTTGGACCTACCGTCTGGAGTTCGGCAAGCGATCGAGCTTCGATTTCTTCACGGTCGATCCCGACAACCGCCTGGACCTGTACCTTCCCGCGGGGACCCCGATCTCCCTGGAAGGGGATCTCGGCATCGGCCAGTTCAAGCTCGAGCTGGGCGGCCTGTGGATCGACAGCGTCAACCTCGATACCGGCGTCGGCGAGCACCAGATCGAGTTCGACGAGCCGCTCGTTGCGGCGATGAAGGAGTTCAACGTCGACGGCTCGATCGGCGAGCTGTCGGTCCGGGGCCTGGGAAACGCCAGCCCGGCCAACGCGCACGTCGATCACTCGATCGGCGAGGTCTTCGTCGACCTGCGCGGCGCATGGCAGAACGACTCCGAGATCTACGTCGGCTCGAGCATCGGTGAGTGCCGGGTCAACCTGCCGTCCGAAGGGGTCGGCGTCGTGCTGCGCGGAGGGTCCGTCACGCTCGGCGAGTCCGACACGCGGCGAGCCCGCTCGCGCGGGGCGGCGCCGGAGGGAGCACCGGTCCTGCAGATCACCGCGCGGCACACCATCGGCGAGCTGCGCTTCACCGAGTAGACACGCCCGGCTACAATGCACGCTCGATGAGCACGTGGTCGAAGCTCGCCGGGATGCGGCTGACGGTCGAGGCCGTGGAGCTGGAGCCCCGCTCGCTGAACGTCGGAACGTTCCATCGCCACACCACGATCGTTCGGCTCTCCGGGGGCGGTTACGACGGGTGCGGCGAGGACGTGACCTACGACGGCGAGGAGCAGCGGCGTTTCCGCAACGCGCGGATCGCCTGGCCCTGCGGCGCCTTCGATCTGGCCGGGTTCTCGGCCGCGCTCGATGAAGTCCAGCTCTTCGAGCGCCCGCCGCAACAGGCCATGTACCTCGACTACCGACGCTGGGCGGTGGAGGCGGCGGCACTCGATCTCGCCCTGCGGCAAGCGAACGCGACGCTCGCTCGACAGTTAGGGCTAGCGGCGCAACCCGTTCGCTTCGTCGCCTCGATGGGTCTCGGGCAACCGCCCTCGACGGACAGGCTCCGGGAGCTGATGGCGTGCGTGCCGGGAACGCGGTTCAAGCTCGACTGGAATCCCGGCTGGTCGCGCCCCCTGCTGGATGAACTCGAGGGGATGCACGTTGTCGACGTCGTCGATTTCAAGGGTGCGTACACGGGCACGCCGGTCGACACCGTCCCCGACGCCACGCTCTATCGCGGTGTCGCGGAAGCGTTGCCGGCGGTGATCCTCGAGGATCCGAAATGGAGCGACGAGGCGGCGGCCGAGCTGGAGCCGTTCCGCGATCGAATCTCGTGGGACGCGCCGATCCACAGTACCGGTGACATGGAAGCGCTGCCGTTCGCGCCCCGTGTGATGAACATCAAGCCCTCCAGGTTCGGCACGCTCGAGCGGTTGTTCGACGCGTACGACTACTGCAACCGTCACGGCATCGCGATGTACGGCGGCGGTCAGTTCGAGCTGGACGTCGGGCGGCTCCAGATCCAGACGCTGGCCTCGCTGTTCCACGGCGATGCGCCGAACGACACCTCGCCGGTGGCCTACCATGACGCCGGCAACCACGAAGTCCTGCCTGGCGGCCCGCTCGACACCGCGTTCGGCGTGTCCGGTTTCACGGAGCGACCATCATGAGCGAGCGACTGAGCGTCGACGAGCTGGCGGCTCTCGTGCGTCGCGTCTTCGCGCCTTCCGACGAAGACCGGCGCCTGGCCATCCTGATCGATCAACCCGATCTGACCGTCAAGGACCATCCGGCGTGGTCGGATCGTCGTACGCTCGCGTTGGAGTGGCGCGACGGCCTTCGCGACGCAGGATTGTTCGAGTCGGTCGCGCTCTTCGTCTATCCCAATGTTCGCGCCAACAACGCGGACCTGCCGCCGGCGGCGTTTCCATGGGACGGAGACACCCCGCCGCGTGAGCTGACCGGGTTGTACGGCGACGCGGTCGCGTTCGATGAGCTCTTCTCGAATCACCGCATCGTCATCGCGTTGACCGAGCTGTCGGCATCGGCCCCGCTGAAGATCGCGGCGCCACAGCACGGTTTCCGTGCCGCGTCGATGCCCGGGTTCACGCGCGCCATGGTGCCGGCGTTACGGCTGGACTTCGACGACGTCCAGCGCCGCTGCGAAACGATCAAGCGCAAGCTCGATGCGGGGGCAGGCGCCACCGTGGCCTGGAGCGCCGGAGGCCGCGTCGGAACGCTACATCTCGACCTGCGCGGCCGCCTCGCCGTCGCCAGCGGTGGCGTGATCCGCGAGCCGGGGATCGCCGGCAACCTGCCGTCCGGCGAGACCTTCATCGTGCCGTACGAGGGCGAGCAGCCCGAAATCTCGAGCCGCACCGCCGGCGTGTTGCCCCTGCAGCTCGAGGGCGAGCTGTTCTTCCTGAACATCGAAGGGAACCGCGTGACCGGTGTGGAAGGGGACGGTCCCGTAGCCGCCGACCGGCGAGCGGCGTTCGAAGCGGAGCCGGCCTACGCGAACGTCGCCGAGCTCGGGCTCGGGATCCTCGCCGACTACGGCGTCGAGCCCGTGGGCGAAACCTTGCTCGACGAGAAGCTGGGCCTGCATATCGCGTTCGGCCGTAGCAACCACTTTCCCGGCGGCACCGTCGGGCCCGACGACTTCTCCGCTCCCGATCGTGTCGTTCACATCGACTACATCTACCTGCCCCAGACCCAGCCTGACGTACGGATCGACGAGCTCACGTTGCACGTGCCGGACGCGGAGCCCGAGGTCCTTATGCGGGACGGCTCCTGGGCGGTCTAGCGGCTGGCGTGGAAGTGCTTGCGGATCGAGACCAGGTAGACGAGCGTGAGTAGCGTGAACACGATGGTCGCCGTGACCCCCGGCCACTTCGGCGGCTCGCCGGAGGCCAGCAGCAGATCGATCTGCTTCTGCGGGTAGTCGAGCGCGCGGTACCAAGCGGCGCGCTCCGTCCGGGTCAGGGTCCAGGTGACCGAGATTCCGATCACGAGCGCGCTCGCCCCGGTCGCCCACCAGGCGGCGCGCTTCAACCGGAACAACGCCCAGCCGAGCCAGACGAAGAAGAGTCCCGTCGCAAGCGTCACCACGGAGCCCCCGGGCCCGGTCGACAGGCCGCCGAACCACGGCACGACGGGACGCAGCGCCAACGGGAAGGAGAGCAGACCGGCAAAGCCCAGCGCCAACGCCAGGACCAGGACCGTCGACGGGCAGCGATCGCTCCAGTCCGGCTCGGGGTGTCGCATCCGGCAGGTCGCCAGCACGTCACGATCGGCGTAGGCCCACAGGATGGCCAGCGGCGCCACGAGGCCGAATCCGAAACTGGGGAGCAGCAGGATCCAGCGAATCAGCGTTCCGATCTCCGGCGGCTGATCGGCCATCCCGGAGCCCGCGAGGATCGTCAGGTCTTCGAGATTCGTCAGCACGAAACCGACCGTCGCGATCCCGACGAACAGCCAGCTCCACCCGACCGTGAGCATCGCCGGCCGGGCCCAGCGGCGTTCACGCAGCGAACCGAGGCCGCAGGCGACCAGCACGATGCCGATCGCGAAGAACGTGATCACTCCGATCGCGATCTGCGTCGCGGAGAGCCGGAAGTCGGGGATCGTCGCGGCCAGCAGCGGGAGCCCGAAATGCGACAGCCCCAGGAGCATCGACCCGATCCCCGCCAGCATCGTCAAAACGCCGAACAGCCGGAGCCGCAGGCCGCGATCTCGGTGACCACGCTCGCTCGCCATCGGGAGCCATGGTAACCCCAAACAACGTGTACCTGAGATTGTTGGTAGGCATTAGGTGCGCGCGTTCGTTCAGACTGCGTGTTA
>WVWW01000248.1:13749-13906 GCA_011773795.1 Acidobacteriota bacterium | reverse complement strand
TCCTGCAGGACAAGGTCGTTCTCGGCGAGGCCACGGCGCCGCCGTACGAGTGGACGGTCTACGGCGTCGCCGCCGGTTGCTACACCCTCCGGGCGCGGGCATGGGCCGATACCGGTGTGCCGTCCACATCGCCCCCCGTCGATGCCCGCGTGGGCTC
>WVWW01000248.1:11107-13632 GCA_011773795.1 Acidobacteriota bacterium | reverse complement strand
TACACCATCGACGTCACGGCCGGAACCTACGACATCGAGCTGCGTGTCGCTTCCCTGTCCAGCGGGGGCACCCTGCACCTCGAGTTCGACGGCGTGGACCGGACCGGACCGGTCACCTTCGGCGCGACCGGCGGCTGGCAGGAGTGGATCACGGTCCGCATCGAGGACGTGACGCTGTCCGGGGGGATTCAGACGCTGCGCGTCGTGCAGGACACCGACGGGTTCAACCTCAACTGGATCCGCATCGTGCCGCCGCCGGATGGCGACGCCGACGGCGTGCCCGACCGCGAGGACCTCTGCGTCGTTTCCGACCTCTCTCCCACGGTCGTGATCGACGGCTGCGACTCGGGGACGCCCAACCTGCTGGGAGCCGACGGCTGCACGTTCTCCGACGACATCGCCGGGGCTGCGGCAGCCGCACCGAACCACGGCCAGTTCGTCAGCGCCGTGACACGGCTGATGAACAGGGCGAGACGTGCCCGCCTCATCCGTGGCGATCAGGGGGGAGCCGTCGTGAGCTGTGCGGCGCGGTCGGACCTCCCACACCGGATGTCCCCACGCCCTCAGGAGATCTTGCCGACGCTCAGCGTCGCTCCTTCGGCGCCCGGCCGGCAGGGGAACGGCAACCGGGGGAGCCGCGGAAACCGCTCCCCCGGTTGACCTCTAGCTGCTCAGCCTAGCGCTTGCGAGCCGGCGACTGTTTCGACCGTGGCTTCCACGGTGAGTTGCGCAGCGCCGTGGTGCCGGAGTTCTCGGACTCCCCGAAGACCCCGAACCCCGCCGCCTCGTCTTCCATGATGACGATCGGCCGGTTGCCGCCGACGAAGACGATGCAGTCCTGACCTTCGATGGGCGTGCCGTCGAGGAGCGATCCGGTCAACGTCAGCGCAATCTCGCCGCCCTCGGACGGTCCGATCGCATCGACCAGCTCCTGGGTGTCGAACTTGATTGCCAGATCGTCGTAGCCGTCAGCACCGGAAGCCGAGCACCCGCAGAGATCACCCCCGAATGATCCGCCGACGTCTTCGTAGCTCCACATGTAAGGGGCGACGCCTTCGAGTTGCAGCGAGGACAGGTCGATGTCGTTGACGTCGAAATCTGCCGAACCAAGCACCGCCGCGGGTACCACGCCTCGCGACTTCGCGTTCACCGGGTTGGGGCACGACCGTGGCTTGACGTCGAAGCCGACACTGATCGTGGGGTCCTGGCTGAATCGAATGTTGTCGTAGAACATCCCGGAGTACTCGACGTTGCTTGCCTGGCTCAAGAAACCGAACTGCAGGAATTGACCCTCCAGGCTCGCGTCGATGAAGATGGACAGCGAATAGGTGTCCCACTCGTACGGGATGCTAGTCGTGTTGAGCAGAATGAAATTGGTCAACGCCCATCCCGAGTTGGGGTCGATCGTCTTGATGAACGCGAGTGCCGTCGTGTTGCCGGCGATGTCCCCGCGCTTGGCGTCGAACACGAAATCCCACTTGGTGCCGATGTCGGCGTTCGTGACCACCCGCTCCTGAAAGACGTTGGCCTCGATGATCGCATCGGTATCATCCCAGTGGTTGTCGTTGAGGTAGTCGCTGTAAACGACCAGCTGCTGGGACCCCTGATCCGGCCCGCCTTCGCCCTCGCCAACCGAGCAGAAACCAGCCGTCTGGTTCGGGGCGTCAAAGGTCCCGTACCCGTACCAGTAGGAC
Source organism: Acidobacteriota bacterium (assembly GCA_011773795.1). Lineage (GTDB taxonomy): Bacteria > Acidobacteriota > Polarisedimenticolia > Polarisedimenticolales > Polarisedimenticolaceae > WVWW01. The sequence continues at coordinate 11,938 of WVWW01000248.1, read as the reverse complement.
CAGTCGGGTCCGAAGACGTTCCCGAACACTTTCCAACCGTCGTCGGCCAGTGAGGTCTCCCCCAGCGGATCCATGGACTCGAAGTCCTGGAAGTATGGCGTGAGCTGCGCGCCCGCAGGGGCAGCCAGCAAAACCGCGAGCCCGAGCNNAGCCCGAGCACCGCGACAGCGCATAAGAATCTATGAGTCATGTTCGACCCCCTTTACGTGAGCGGAATTGTTGGAATCCTAGGATTCCTTGATACCGATCGACTGACAACGCTGTCAATTGTGGGAACCCCCTATTTGAGGCTCAAAAACAAGTGAAAAGCGGGTTGAGACTCAGTCGAAGCCGATTTCGGCCACGATCAGCTCGCAGGCCACGAAAGTCCCGGACCGATCCGAGGGGTTCCAGAGGCCCAGCTTCGAGACCCGCGATAGGTCGATCCCGGCGAACTCGGCCAGTGGCACGCGAATCGTTTTCCAGCCGTCCACCTCGGGACCCGTCACGTGCTCGATCGCGTTGACCGACCGGCCGTTCGTCTCCGCGTCCTCCAGCTTCAGCTCGAGCCCGGCCACATCGTCCGGGAGCTTCAGCCGCATGCTCACCGAGGTGGCCGGGCGCGCATCGTGCACGCCCAGGATGACGTACACGCCGCCCCAGCTCTCGCCGGTGAAGACGAGTCGCAGAGCTCTGCCGCTCTCGGCGGACTCGTCGGTCGCCACATCCGAAGACAACAAGCCCGGACCGAGCGGATTGACACTCGCGCCCGAGAGAGCCGCGGCCAGGTCGGTGTGCAGCACCACCGCGACGTCCGGGCCGGCGGCCTCGATCTGGTCGGGGTAGCGCGGC
>WVWW01000248.1:0-11087 GCA_011773795.1 Acidobacteriota bacterium | reverse complement strand
GCGCCTGCATCACCGGCTTGGCCTCGCGGTCCACCGTGAACAGTCCCCAGTGGCCCTCGGTCCCGGTTCCTTTCCACGACTCGTCGAACGCCTCGAAGAGGAACACGGTGACACCGGCGTCCCGTGACCACTGCATCAGCTCCTCGTAGTAGCGCTTCTGCTTGACCTCGTCCCCGCCGCGCGGCACGTGGAGGTTGCCCTCGGTGTAGGTGGCCCAGCCCGCCTCGCCGATGACGACGGTCTTGCCGGGGTGGGCGGCGCGGACCTCGTCGTAGTTCTCGACCGTGTAGGACAGGCCCTCGTCGATGTCCCTGCGCTCCCACAGCGGGTAGGTGTGCATCGTGATGAAATCGACCTCGCGCGCCAGCGCGCTCCCGTGGTCGCGCCACCAGACGTAGTTGTCCGCCACCGTCACCGGCTGTTTCACCGCTTCCCTGACCTGGCGCACGTACCGGACGACCTGCCCCTCCTCCACCGGGTGCTCCGTCCACTCGATCAGGACCTCGTTGCCGACGTTCACCGCGACCACGAGGTCCTCGTACGCGTTGGCGAGGCGGATGCCCTCGGCGATCTGCCGCGCGTTGTCCTGCTCGGCTCCCGGCTCGCGATCGAGCCAGATCCCGAGCATCACCTCGAGATCGATTCCCTCGCGCCGGATCACCTCGAGCACGTCCTCGCCGTGCCGGTCGGCGGCGTAGACGCGAATGAGATTCCAGTTCTTCGCCAGGATGCGCAGGTCCTCCGCAACCTGATCCTGCGACGGCAGGACGCCCGTCTTCGGGCTCTGGCCGTCGCGGTAGCCGGAGTAGGCGATCGCCGGGCCGTTCAGGTTCAGCGGTCTCACGTCTACCTCGGCATCTCGACAGCCCGGCGCGACCAGCGCGCCGAGAAACAACAGCAGCAGGGCGTGTCTAAGCAGTCGTCGCATCGGAGCCCAACTTTCCGCGGCGACGTTCGAGCTCCGCGCGGATCTCGTACGCCCGCCGCTCGCTGATCTCGTACGTGAGCATGATGGCGATCGCGATCGCCGAGGTGACCAGCGGCACGCCGACGTCGAACACCCTCAGCAGGAACAGGGTCTTCTCGGGTTGCGCCTCCAGCTCGACGTCGAATCCGGACGCGTTGAGCATGATGCCCGTGAGCAGGCCGGCCAGCGCCATGCCGATCTTCACCATCCACCAGTAGATCGCCCCGAACACGCCCTCGCGGCGCTGGCCGGTCTCCAGCTCGTCGTAGTCGCAGACGTCGGCGATCATCGAGCCCATCAAGGTGAACAGCGAGCCCGTGCCGAAGGCGACGAGGGGGGCGGCGAAGAGCAGCCAGTAGGGGTGTTCCGGGTTGTAACCGACCCACTTGAGGGAATAGCCGACCAGAGAGAGCGAGATCGTGAAGAAGAACGTCCTGCGCTTCCCCAGATGGGTCGCCAGCCAGCCGGTCAGGGGGATCACGACGAGTGTCGCGGCGGCCGTCGTCGTTCCGAACCAGCCGTTCAGCTGCCCCGCCGGCGAGTCGGCGCCGCCGAACAGGTAGTAGATCATCACGTACAGGGAGAACGACATCCCGAGCTGGAACCCGTTGAAGACCAGGAACGTCGCGGCGCAGATCTTCACGAACGGCTTGCACCTGAAGGTGATGCCGATGCCCTTGAGGAACTCGACCGTGTTCGCCAGGACTCCGCTCCCGCCCCGGCCGGGAAGATCCGTGACGCGACGTTCCCTGCAAGCGATGGCCGGGACCACACCCAGGACCGCGACCGCGACGCCGACGGCGATGGCCAGCGTGCGGGCGCCGTGCACCGTGTCCCGGAACAGGGTCTCGTTCGCCATGATGGCGTAGAACCAGGGCACGCCCAGCCACACCAGCTGGCCGGCGGTGTTGGCGAAGGCGTGCAGCCGCGTCCGCTCGTGATAGTCGGCGGTCATCTCGTAGCCGAAGGCCACGAACGGCGTCGCGTAGAGCGTGTAGGTCAGGAAGAACAGGATCGACGCGCCCAGGAAGACCCAGAAGTAGAAGCTCTCGCTGCGTCCCTCGGGCAGCTGCCACATCAGCGCGAAGACGAGGCCCGCCAGGATCGCGCCGACGAGGATGAAAGGCCGGCGGCGGCCCCACCTCGAGCGCGTGTTGTCGGAGATGTACCCGACCATCGGATCGGAGACGGCATCGAAGATACGCGGGATCGCGGCGATCAACCCGACCAGGAACGGGTCCATGCCCAGGCCCAGGTTGAGGATGACGACCATGGCGGGCAGCGCCGCGGCCTGCAGGTTGTTCACGAACATGCCGACGGCGTAGGCCGACTTCTGCCGCAGCGGGATCCGGTCTTCCGCCGCGGTCACGTGATGCTCGGCCCGGCTCACGCGATCTCGTCCGCGGGGAGGTCGACGACCAGCTTCGTGATGCGCCCATCCCGCGTGAAAAGAGATCGGCTCAGCTCCGGCCCGAGGCGCGAGCCGTCCAGGACGGTCGGTGGACTGTCCCGGCCGTGCACCTGCAGGCGAGCCTCGTCCGCCAGCCGGTAAACGACCGGCACGCCGCAGAGCGTGAAGGCGAGGGAGCCGGCCGGCAATTCCTCCGTGAGCTCGCGGCCTCCGGTCGAGTAGTTCCAAGTCGTTTCCTGAGCGAGGAACTCGTCACGGCCGAGCATGACCGGCTCGAACGCCACCTCACCGTCCCTGACCCGCACGCCCAGCTGCCAGAAACGGGTGATCACGTCTTCCTTCACCTGGCCGGTCAGGCCCGGCTGCTGCACACCGGCGAATTCCGGCGTGTGCGAGTAGGGATCGACCGGGAACGCGCCGTACTCGGCGGGAGTCTTGTGCACGCCCAGCCCGGCCTGGATGTCGTCGAAGTGGTCGCTCAGTCGATCGACCACCGCGGCGTCCGCCCCACGATCGACGCTTTCCTCGACCGTCTCGCCGACGGCCAGCAGCAGCTTCGACACCATGTGCCAGTAGATGCAGCCCAGGCCCTCGTACTTGTACATCGAGCCGGAGCGCCCGGTGAACTTCCGGTGCTCGAAGACCGCTTCGTGCACGTCGCAGAGTCGGTCCGCGGTCGCCGAATCCACGGCAGGGTCGCTCTCCAGGGTTTCCCGCAGTTCTTTCGCGTTCCTGAATGCACCGTTGAAGTGCACCGCACCGTCGACGTCNNCGTGAAGCCCTCCACCAGGGCGGGAGGGATCACGTTCTTCTCGAGGAAGGACGGCAGCTTCCGGTCGGGGTAGAGCAGGTAGCTGTTCTGATCCTCCCGGTACAGCCGGCTCGCCTTCAGCGCCTCCAGCAGCGCCAGCGCGGCCTCGCCGTCGAGGTAGCCGGAGCTCAACACCGCGACCTGGCCTTCCAGCATCTCGTCGAGCGGCTCCACATCGAAGCCAGTGGATCCGAAGTGGATGAGGTTGTAGGCGTGGTACAGGCCGTCTTCCCTGCGCCCGTGCTGGAGGCTGTGATCGAGGTATCGGAGGCCCAGCTCGATGAAGTCGAGCAAGTTCGGTTTCCCGAGCGGCGCCTTCCCCCCGCGCAGGCCCCGGTAGATGCGCGCGCGGAAACGGTCGTTCACCGCACCCATGCCGTCGACGAACGATTTTCGGGTGGGAGCGTCGACGCGCCCGGCGAGCAGAGCCGAGTGATCGTTCAAGACCGACCGGAGATCCTCGAGGAACTCGACCAGCTCGCCGGAAACCTCGAAGCCCGTCGAGTCACTGTCCTTCAGCAAGTCACTCAGCCCACACAGATAGCGGCGCAGGTAGCAGAGCGTGACCATCGAGAGCCCGTGGCCGACCAGCGCGTTGTTGGCGTCGTTCCACTCGGGCCGCTGGGTGTTCATCCAGATGCCGCCGCACGGAACCAGGTTGCCCATCCTGGCCAGCGCCGAAACCAGCAGTTTCTCCAGCAGGTTGACCCGGTAGATCGAGCCGTCCTCCAGCGTGACCAGCTTGCCGTCGGCGCCGATGTCGGCGACCCGGGCCGCCGCCGCGCGCGCGCGGTCGGCGTCGTACTCGACCGTGTTCCTGGGGTCCGCCAGCATTTCCCCGTACGTCCTGAGTCGGTAGGGCACGTCGGCGTAGACGAAGATCTCGCGGTCCAGGAGCTCGCCGAGCCGCCCGGGGTGATAGTCGCGCGAGAGCTCGAGCAGCCGGAGCAGGTAGCCGACCTGGTGATCGCCCCAGTAGCCGATGTTCGACCACGGGACGTCCGGCTCGAGCACCTCCCAGTCGATGCCGTCCCGGGAGATGCGGTAGGGGTTGTAGCCGTCGGCGGTCGAGGCGTTGACGAACTTGGCGATGAAGCTCTCGATGTACTCCGGGAAGGAGAGGGCCAGGGCCTCCCAGTTCTGGAAGATGTCCCGCCAGTTGCCCTGGTAGTCCAGGCGCTCCGAACCTGCGGGGCCTTCGAGCCGGATGGAGAAGTGATTCCAGGGCCGGCTGGGGTCGCCGTGCCGGCGGCTGAAGGTCAGCGGCAAATACTCGTAGACGAGCCGTTCGAACGTCTCGTCCCCGCACTCCTCGGCCAGCTTCCGTGCGGATTGCTGCGTCAGATCGCCTTCGAACGCGTCGAGGGCCGCTTCGATCGAGACGCTCTGCGGGCGGTTCCAGTGTCGAACGAAATCCAGGAAGTCGGCTCGACAGAATTCGTAGCCGTGGGGGAACACGCCGCCGCGCATGATGTTGAACAGCGTGTTGGAGAAGTGCCGGCCGGTGACCAGCTCGTCCGCCGACTTCTGAAAGCCATCCGCGCCAGCGGCCAGCCGTCGCAAGCGTGCGGTTCCTTCCGCGACGTCCCGTTCGATTCGTTCCGCCGTGACGCCTTGGCGGATCTCGTGCAGCAGCCCGGCCGTCTTCGACGGACCCTGCTCGACGTCCGCCAGCATGTACCAGTGACGATCCGTTCCGGGCGGCAGCGTGGCGGACGCCTGCACGAAGAACGCTCCACGCTTGCCTCGGCGAGACGTTTCCGTGTCGACCCTCCCGCCGCGGCAGAAGGTCTCGAGCTGGTCCTCCGACAGCAGCACCCGGGGACGCTCGAGGCCTGCACCCCAGACGACCGTGGATTTCAGCGCTTCGGTCGGCTCGGCCCGGTCGGTCAGGATCGAGCTGAGCGAGTAGATTCCGGCGCAAAGATCCGACACGAGCTCGGCCTGCTTGTACGCGTCGACCAGCGTGCTCAGCTCCGACTGTGCCGAGCGATCGACACCGTGGGGAAGCAGGTTCCTCAACCCGTCCAGCAGATCGACCCGAACCTCGGCCGTCCCGGCGTTCACGAGACGCGACTTCCGGATGAACCCGAAGCGGTTGCCCGTGGTCCACGAGTAACTGAAGGAGAGATCGAGGTCTCGGTTGATCTCCTCGAACACCAGTTGGTTGCCTTCGACGTTCTTGTACAGGTTGCGTTCGACGTCGTAGACCAGGTCGCCACGATCGAAGGGGCGCCAGAGACGTGTCCGGCCGTCGCGTTCCACCAGCAGGGCGGTCAGGGGGCCGGTCGTGCCCGCCGCGTCGTGGATCTTGTCGTCCGTGCAGTAAGGGAAGAGCGCGTTTTCCGGATCCCGTCGCCCGCAGGTCAGGCCGCCGGTGCTGGAGACGAACAGCCAGTGATCGTAGCCGCTGACCACCGACATGAAGAAGGGTGGCATCGCGTGGTAATTCGAGATGCGGTTGAAGGGCTCGCCGTCCCGCTCCACGCAATCGCCGCCGCCGGGAGCGCCCGGCAGACGAATGGGCGATTCGCCGAGGAACACGCGTTCTCCAGCGCGGCGGTTCGTCAAGGTTCGGCCCGCTTCGTCGGGACCGGCGAGATACGACGATGTCTTGTCGAACCGGGGATCAGAACTTCAGCCCGACGTGGAATCCGTAGTTCCGCGGCACGCTGAAGCTGCCCTTGGCCACCTGTTCTGCGGCGCCGCCCCACCACTGGACCACCTCGTCCGTGAGGTTGTACCCGTAGAATTCTACCGTCCAGTCCCCACGATAGATGCGGAGCCCCGCGTGGAGCATGGACCACGCTTCACGCCGGTCGTCGGTGAAGCGGAGATCCTGGGGGAAGATGACAAAGTCCATGCAACCGTCCGGGATCTCGTTCGGTTCCTGAACGGGGCACGGTTGGCCGCCGCCCGTGTGCTTGTCGACGTTCCAGACGGTCAGGTAGGAGTCGTCCTCCCAGTGAGCGGTCACCCACGGGACGATCGTCGTCCTTCCCTGCGGCAGGAGGAACGCGTGATCGACGGTCACGTGGAACTTGAACGGCGGCGACACGGCCAGGTCGTTGCCCTTGAGGTTGACCTGCAGAAGCTCGTTCTCCGGGTTGATCGATGATTCGTAGGACAGGTTGAAGTAGGAGACCGGGTCGTAGCTCCACTTGGTGATCCAGTCGTCGGTGATCTCGGTGTCCAGCCAGCTCGCATAGCCCTTGATCCGGCCGCCGGGCCAGGGGCGCCAGTCGTACTCGAACTCGAGCCCCTGGATCCGCGCGCCCGGGACGTTTTGCGTGAAGTAGGCGACGACGGGTGCGGGCACCCAGCCGAAGAGGAATCCGCCGTTGGGGTCGGGGATGGGATTCCCGAAGTCGTCGCGGATGAAATCCAGTCTTTCGGTAAACCCGATCGCACCGACGGAGGCGTACTGCATGTTCTCGTAGTCGGAGTAGAAGTAGTTGGCCTTCAGGTCGAGCTTTCGGTTGAACAGCCGCTGCTTGACCCCGAGCTCGAGGGTCGTGACCTCTTCGGGAACGTACGAGGTCTGGACGCGAGTTTCATCCTGCGTTCTCGGGTTGACGATGTTGAAGACGTCGCCGATGCCGCCCGCCTTGAAGCCGGTGGCCAGGTAGGCGTAGAGCAACGAGTCCTCGTTCCGGTCGTAATCCAGGCCGATGCGGAAATCGTGATGCGACCAGGATCCCTTGTTGTCGTTCTCCTGGCAGCCCAGGGCCGCGTCGCAGCGATCGCAGTTCGGGTCGTCTGGCGGGCACGGCACGTCGCCAGGATAGTTCTGGGGATCCGCAAAGTAGCCGATCGGCACCAGCGTGGGGTCGTTCAAATCGTTGCGCTCGAAAGCGGTGAGGCCGGGGATGATCTGTTCCCGGGAAATCTGCGGCGCGCATCCGTTGCGCACGTGGCAGTCGAGGGTGCGTCCGCCCTTGTCTTCCTTGGTCTCGTCGCTGAACCGGTATCCCAGCGTGAGGTGCCACTTGGGGCTGTACGAATAGGTCCCCTGCGCAAAGGCCGCCCCCGCGTTGGTGGCGCGGTTCGGCTGGTGGAACATCGACTTGATATCGATCGTGTTGTCGAAATAGCCGAGCGTCGAGGTTCTCTCGCGGAAGTAGTTCACGCCGGCGATCCAGTTGAAGTCCTTCTCGCCGTACGACTGAAGCTGGAACTCCTGAGACCAAGACTCCGCCCCCGTACCGGGCAAGAAGTAGAACGCCTGGTCCCACGCGTTCAGACTCTGCTCCATGTCCTGCGCGGATTCGCGGCCCATCTCCTCGCCGCCGCCGATGTAAACCAGGCGCAGGTCCCGGTTGATGTCCCACGTGACGCGCGAGCGCCAGTAGTCGATGCCGAGTTTGAATAGACCCGGCGTGCTGACCACGGCCTGGTAGGTTTCGTCCGCCGGGAACATGTCGCCGCAGTCGTTCGTGCCGCGCTGCTCGAAACCGGTCAGGTCCCCGAACGTCGGTGAGTTCGGATCCTCGTCGTACACGGCCACGTAGTTCGGCCGACCGCGGAGCTTATCGCAGTTGATCAGGTCGATCCCGCCGGCGCTTTCCGTCTTGAAGCGTTGCCACAGGAGATCGACCGACACGTTTCTTACCGGCTGCCACAGTGCGCTCACGCGAGCTCCCCACTCGTCCGCGTTCATGTAGAACTCTTCCGGGTTGGCGGGAATGAGCTCACGGATCGCGTAGCCGGCACCGTTGTTTGCGGTGTTGTTCCACCAGTTGAACTTCTGTGTTCTCGTGTAGCATCTGGGGCTGGTGCAGAGAGTCTCACCGGTGTTCGTGTCGAGGCTTCCGGGCGCGATGACGTCCGCGTCCTGCACCAGGTGGGCGATCCGACGCTGGTCGTACTGGTTCGGATCCCAGTAGCCGTTGAGGTAAGAGTCGCGCTCCAGACTGCGTCCGGCGACACGAAGTGCGAACTTGTCGGATACAGGAACGTTGACCACGCTCGAGAACTCCCGCGAGTTCCAGGTGCCGACTCGCAGGACCGCGTTCGCCTCGTAGCGGTCGAACTTCGGTTTGGCCGTGATGATGTTGATGCTGCCGACCGTCGAGTTCCGCCCGAAGAGCGTCCCCTGCGGCCCACGCAGCACCTCGACCCGCTCGTTGTCGAACATCAGGCCCAGGATGCCCTGCATCCGCGGCGAGTAGATGCCGTCCAGGTGCACGCCGACGGCCGGGTCGCCGAGCTCGGTCTCGTTGGTCGAGCGCACGCCGCGCAGGGAGATGATCGGGGTGGACTGCCCGTTGATGGTGGCGATGTCCATGTTCGGCACCATCTGGGCCATGTCCCGGACGTTCTTGACGCCTTCCCGGTCCAGCTCGTCCTGGTCGAACACCGAAACCGCGACGGGGGTCTTCATCAGCTCGGTCTCGATGTGAAACGCGGTGACCTTGACCCTCTCGGTGAGGCCCTCGGGCTTCTTCGGTTCCTGTTTGTCCTTTTCCTTATCTTCTTTATCTTTGTCGTCTTCTTTCTTAGAGGGCTCTTGGCTCTCGGTTTCGGTCTTGGGCTTCTCTACCGGCTCTTGCGGGTCTTGTGCCCGGGCAAAATTCGCCCCGGAAATCAAAAGAACCACNNCGGACGACCCGCCCTTCCGGCTACCTGCCGGTGGGCGGGACCGCCGCGCCTCGGAAGGGCTCAACGATACCCTCCAGAGGGCTGTCCTTGCCTTTTGTGTTGCATGAACGTACGAAATAAGTGACAGCGCTGTCAAGACTTATTGACAACGCTGTCAGTTTGTCTGGACACGCCCCTTCTTTTCTGCCACCATCGGATCGGTGAGCCGAAAAAGCAGGGACGTCCTGCGGTAGAAGGCTTTGAAAGTTCCCAAAAATCAAACGGATTCTCGCCCGAGTCGGATTCTCGCAGGGGACATCGGCGGGACCTATTCGAGGCTGGCGATCTTCAGCCAACAAGCTGACGGGTACGAGCTGGAGCGACTCGAGACTTACTTGAGCCCGGAGCACAACGGCCTGGCGGAGGTCCTGGCGAGTTTCTTCGAGGAGGGCCGCGAGGAGGTCGATGCAGCCTGTTTCGGCCTGCCTGCGCCGATCCGCGCGGGGGAAGTCCTCCCGCTCACAAACCTCAGTTGGCTGATCGACCTGGAAAAAGTGCTCCGGGAGATCGGGACCGACCGGGTCGCGCTGATCAATGACGCGGAAGCGACGGCCGTGGGGATCGAGGAGCTTTCCGAGAGCGACCTGATCTGCCTCCAGCCGGGGCAGGCCGATCCTGCCGGAAATCGAGTCGTCGTGACCGTGGGCACCGGGCTCGGCGTGAGCGCCCTCTCCCCGGCGGGGCTTACGTTGGCAACGGAAGCCGGCCACACGACGTTTTCGCCTCGCACCAAGTTCGATTTCGAGTTGTACGCGAGCCTGCACTCGATGCACGGGCACGTGAGCTGGGAACGCGTCGCGTCCGGGATGGCCCTTCCGGTCATCCATGCGCTGCTCTCCCCGGGCCAGAGCCTCGACGCCGCCGACATCGTCCGGCGCGCTCCGTCGGACGACCTGTGCGCGCGCGCGGTCGAGATCCTCCGCGGCTACATCGGCGCAGCTGCCGGGAACGTCGCGCTGACGTTGATGGCCAGCGGGGGACTCTATCTCGCCGGGGGCGTCGCGGGGAGAGTTCTCGGCCGGGAAAAAGCAGATCGGTTCCTCTCCGCGTTTTGCGACAAGGGTCGAATGCGCGGCCTGCTCGAGTGCATGCCCGTGTTTCTCGTGAAGAGTGGCAACCTCGCGCTGAGAGGCGCAGCGAAGACCGCGGTCGATCGTTTCTCCACCTGACGAAGACAATCGTGCCAAGCATCATCTGTTCGGTTCCATGATCACGAAACGAACCACCATCAACGACGTCGCGCGGTTGGCGGGGGTGTCGATCAAGACGGTTTCCCGCGTCTTCAACCGCGAGCCGCACGTGCGGCCTTCGACGCGCGACAAGGTCGTCGCGGCCGCCGAGACGTTGAACTACCGGCCGAACCTGTCGGCACGTCAGCTCGCCAGCAAGCTGACGTTCGTGATCGGCATGCTCTACGACAACCCCAACTCCGACTACGTCACCGACGTGCAGTACGGCTCGTTGCAGGTGTGTCGCGAAAACGATTACAACCTGCTCATCCACCCGTGCCGTGCAGACGCTCCGGACCTGATGACGGAAGTCCGCGGTCTGTATCACCAGGTGGACGGCTTCATCCTGCTTCAGCCGGTGTCGGACATCCAGACCCTCTGCGAATCCCTGCTCAAGGGCAGCATCGCCTGCGTCCGCGTTTCGCAACGGCCTTTCGAAGGGTTCCCCTGGATCTCCGTTGGGGATTCGGAGGCCGCGGACGAGATGACCGAGTACCTGCTGGAGCTCGGCCACCGGCGAATCGGTTTCATCATCGGACACCCCGAACACGGATCGAGCCACGATCGACTTTCGGGTTACCGGAGCGCGCTCGAGCGGCACGGCGTCGAGTTCGATGACGCCCTCGTTCGCCAAGGCTTCTTCGACTACGAGTCGGGCTACTCGTGCGCTCGTGAGTTGCTCGCCTTGGACCCGCGCCCGACGGCCATCTTCGCCAGCAACGACCCGATGGCGNNGATCGCCGGCTTCGACGATTCGCCGCTGGCCCGGCACGCGTGGCCCCCGTTGACGACGGTGCGCCAGCCGATCGCGGAGGTCGCTCGGCTCGCGACGGAGACCCTGATGGACGAGCTGCAGGGCCGGTCCGAGATCAAGTTCGATCAGCGTCTGCAGGCCGAGCTCGTGGTTCGGTCGTCGACGGGCGTTCCCGAGTAGGTCGAGCCCCGACAAGATGACAGGTGAGGAAATCCGCAGGATCCTCGGGCTCGAGCCGCATCCCGAGGAGGCCGGTTTCTTTCGAGAGACTTACC
>WVWW01000064.1:11571-14674 GCA_011773795.1 Acidobacteriota bacterium | reverse complement strand
CATTCCTAAACATGATTCGCCGCTCTCGAATTTGCAAGATGCGTTCCCTGGGCAAACGAGTGAGAAAGGTCCCAAAAAGAACGTTTTTCCATCTCGTCTCCGAGACCGTCTGTCGAGGATCGCGACACGAATACTCGACCCGGTGGGTGCGAACCGGATAAAGGCGGAGGGAACAAGCTATTCCGGGTCTGTCGCGGGAGTCGACACGATGTCGGTGCATGCGACACGCGGCGGAAAGGAAATGGGACGGGATTTCGGCTTTGTTCTCAGTGCTGACGAAACTCGACGATCTCGTACGGGTAAGCCGGGTTCGAGGCGACGATGTCGTCGGTGCAGTAGGTTGTCGTCCCGTTGCCACCGCCGTTCTCGTCGAAGCTGGCGCTTCCGAACCCGTCGACGCCGCCGCTGCAGTCATCGCTGTTGCCGTAGACGCCATCGGGCCCCGCGATGTCGGCGATCACGATCGTGCCGTCGATCGCGGCGCTGCCGCCGCCGTTGCGACGGAAGTAGCCCTCCCCCACGGCCCACATCTGACCGGCCCAGGAGACCGCGCCGTTGGTCGTGAAGGCGCCCGTGACGACGATCGTCCCCTCGCCGCTGTCGTTCAGGGCGTAGTCGTCGTCGATGAAGATCACGCGGTCGGGAGAGGACGCGGGGAGCGTGCAGGAGTTGCCGTCGGTGCAAACGACGTCCGCGATCACGCGGATCGCCTCGATCTTGTCGCGCAAGGCCTCGCAGTCGGTCCACAAGGCATCGATCGGTCCGTTGTACATCGGATCGCCGGGATCCGTGAGGTTTGCGGCGGTCTGGTGACCCGTGTACGACCCCGAGGTGTACGCCGGATCGTTCTCGATCGCGGTCTCGACGAGGGACTCGGCGGTCGTGCTGACGAGACCGATGACCGGGACGTAGAGGCCAGGTTGCCCGCCGCTGCCGGCGCAGTCTTCCCCTACGTAGGTCTTAGGATTGCTGTGACCGCCCACGAAGCTCGGTGAAGGACCCAGCAGGGTGATCGCGGCCGGCGGGATCAGGATTTCCCGGGTGACGATCGATTGGACGATCTCGACCGCGTTCTGCTTGCTCATGCCGATGCCGGTGATCACCACCCGGTCGTTCGTATCGCTGGGGCTCGTGCCGTTGACCGGATCGTTGGTCATGAAGGCGGCGTACCAGCCGTCGCCGAACGACGTCACGGGGATCAGCGGGACGTCGTCGTCGTACCCGGTCAACCCGGTCACGTTGCCGAGGACGTCGTAGCTGACCTGGACCGTGGAGGGGTCGAAATCGAGCACGCCGTCGGCACCGGCGTAGGTGGTCAGGTCGTCCGTGAAGGGCCCCGCCCCGTTCAAGTTCCGCAGGGTCGCGCGGCCGGCCTCCATCCCCGCCTCGGCAAGGTAGAAGACCTGCTTGGCCTGGACATCGGAATTGCTCGAGCGCACCTCCGAAGTCGACAGGAAGAGCACCGCGGCTCCCATGCCGGCAAGGAGGGCGAGGACGAGGATCGCAGCTACCAGGGCGGAGCCGTTTTCCTTCTCGTTTGACCTCGGCTTCGGCACAGCCCGACTAAGGTACGGGTCGATCCGCAAAAGTCCATAAATGTTCTGGAATGATTTTAAGAACGGCCAACTTACAGTCTTTTTTGACTGAATACTCACCTATGCCGACAAGGAAGTCGGCCGCCGACAGATCGGTCGGCCCGATGTTTCCCTTAAATCGGCTGGTTTGCCGCCCCGAGGACCAGGTTGTAGAGGCGGTCGAGCTCCTCCGAGGAGTAGGCGTGGAGCTCGATCCGGCCGCCCCCCTTCTTCCCCGACTGGATGATCTTCACCTTCGTCCCGACCGCCGTCTGGAGCTTCTCGGCGGCCGCGATCAGGTTCGGGTCGGGGGCCTTGGCGACTCGGGCGGCGGGCTTGGCCGACCCGCTCTTCCGTGCGGCCGCAACCAGCCGCTCGGCGTCCCGGACGTTCAGGTTCCGACGGACGATCTCCTTGGCCAGCTCGAGCTGGAGATCCGCCCGGGTGATCCCGGCGAGCGCCTTGGCGTGGCCGGCGTTCAGCTCGCCGGACTTCACGTAGTGCTGGACCTCGAGCGGCAGATTCAGGAGGCGGACGAAGTTGGCGATCGTCGCGCGGGACTTGCTGACCCGTTCGGCGAGCTCGTCCTGCGTCAGGCCGAGGTCGTGCATCAGGGTCTGGTAGGCAGTGGCCTCCTCGATCGGGTTCAGGTCGGCGCGCTGGATGTTCTCGATCAGGGCCAGCTCGAGCATCCGGTCGTCGGAGACCTCCATGATCACGGCCGGCACCCGCATCAGCCCGGCGGCCTGGGCGGCCCTCCAGCGCCGCTCGCCGGCGATCAGCTCGTAGTGGTCGCCGTCGATCGGCCGCACGACCACGGGCTGGAGCACACCGTCGCGGCTGACGGAGTGGGCCAGCTCCTGCAGCTCCGTCTCGTCGAAGTCTTTACGAGGCTGCGCCTGGTTCGGGACGATGCGGTCGATGTCCAGTCGAGTCAGGCTCTCCGTGCCCGCCTCCTGGCGCGCCGGCGGTTGCGTCGGCGGTGCTTCTCGGATCAGGCTGCGCAGCCCCTTGCCCAGTGCCTTTCGCTTCATGGACGAACTCCTTGGCCAGGTCGAAATAGGCTTGTGAGCCCTTGGACCGGATGTCGTAGAGGAAGATCGGTTTGCCGTGACTGGGGGCCTCGCCCAGCCGGATGTTGCGCGGGATGACCGTCTCGAAGACCTGCTCGCCGAAGACCTCGCGGACCTCCTCGACCACCTGCTTCGAGAGGTTCGTCCGCTCGTCGTACATCGTCATGATGACCCCGCGGATGGCCAGATTCGGGTTGATGGACTCCCGAACGAGCGTGATCGTCTCCATCAGCTGGGAGATGCCCTCGAGCGCGAGGTACTCGCATTGGACCGGGATCAGCACCCCGTCCGCTGCTGTCAGGGCATTCAGCGTGAGCAGGTTCAGGGAGGGCGGACAATCGATCAGGATGTGCTGGTAACGGTCGCGGTTGGCGTCGAGGAGGTTCTTCAGGCGGTACTCCCGTCCATCCGACTCGATCAGCTCGACTTCGCATCCGACGAGGTTGCTGTCGGCGG
>WVWW01000064.1:0-11561 GCA_011773795.1 Acidobacteriota bacterium | reverse complement strand
GGGTCGAGTTCGACTGTGGGTCGGCATCGATCAACAAGACCGACCGTTCCGCGATGGCCAGCGCGGCCGCGAGGTTGACCGCGGTGGTCGTCTTTCCGACGCCGCCCTTCTGATTGACCACGGCGATGATTGTGCCCAAGGGAACCTCGAAAGGGCCTAAATGATAATGTTTTTATCCTCTCGAGCAGGCAACCCAGTACGTCGTGGGGGCGGGTCTTCGCTCGCCGCGTAATCTAACACAACGTGTACGCGAGATTGTTGGTCGATTTCCCTAAGCACTTTTCTTTGCAGGGATTACTTCCAGCCTGCCCTCTTTGCGTCGGAAGCGCCGTGATTCGGCCGGGCCCTGAGGTTTCTCTCGAATGATCACCAACAATCTCAGGAACACCTTGAATTTAACACAGCGCGAATTGTTCCACGTGGAACATTCTGCAGTAGTGAATCACTGCCTGATGTTCCACGTGGAACAATCTGCCGCGCCGCGATGAGGGTANNAAATCTTAGTTGTTTAGGATCAAATATTTAGAACGCTTTGGGTGTCCCGATTCATCGAGTGCTAATGGGTGTGTGTTTGGGTGACGATTCTTTTTTTGGGAACGACCCCGGGGGGCAACCGCTTTGGGCGCCCGGCTCCGGACCGAAGGGAAGGGTGTTTAGGGGGAGTGAGGCTAGCTCTGGAGGACGGTCCCGCACGTCGCCTCATCGGTCTTGGTGCAAGTCACCGCGCGTGCAGTGATCTTCTCGGTGTGGATGACGGCGGGCTTCTCGTAAGGCTTCTTGGACATTGCGGGGTCTCCGTCTTTCGGCAAGAAANNGTTGGCCCGCCGAGGAGTGACTCATGGAGCAACTCGCCGAGTTTCGCTGGAGTGAGCTGATCGACCAGCGCCTGTTTTCCATCCGCGGTGTCGATGTCACCGTCACCAGCGTTTTGATGTTCCTCGCCATCATCGCCACGACGATCGTTGTCTCGCGTTTGGTGTGTCGCGCGATCGCGCGTGGTTTCGAAGCGAAGCGGGTCAAAGACGAGGGAACGATCGCCGTCACGACTCGGCTGACCCACTACACCATCATGTTCATCGGATTCGGCGTCGCGCTGAATACGCTGGGCATCGATCTCACGGCGCTGTTCGCAGCCGGTGCCGTGCTGGCCGTGGCCATCGGTTTCGCGATGCAGACGATCGCCCAGAACTTCGTCGCCGGCGTGATTCTCCTCATCGAGCGCTCGATCACACCGGGGGACATCATCGAGGTCGAGGGTCAGATCGTGCGCGTCACCAAGATGTCGATCCGTACCACGCACGCCCGGACGCTGAACGATGAGGAGATCATCCTGCCCAACTCGCACCTCGTTCAATCGATTGTGACGAACTACACGTTACAGGACACGCTGTACCGCGTTTCCTGCGGGGTCGGTGTGAGCTACGCTTCGGATATGAACGTCGTTCGTGAGACGCTCGAGAACGCCGCTTCGGAGATTGCCTGGCGCGTGAAGGATCGCGATCCACGCGTGTTCATGAGCGCCTTCGGTGATTCCTCGGTCAACTTTACGGTTTCGGTATGGATCGATGATCCCTGGAACGTCGCTGCGCGCCGTTCCGAACTGCATACCTCTGTCTGGTGGGCGCTGAAGGCTGCGGGGATCACGATCGCGTTCCCACAACTCGATGTCCACGTGGATAACCCGAGTGCGAATGCGTCGGCGGCGACGGNNCCGAAGCTCCCGAAGAAGCGGAGGAGACGGCCCATCGTTGTCCGTCCCGGTGCGGCGCCCGGAACGATCGTCGTTGACGAGACTGCTCCCGCCGCAGCGGTCAAGATCATGGCCTACGGTGCCGCTGGTCTCGTCGAGCGAAGCGGGCTGGAAGGTGTTGATCTCGGCCTCCTCATGAAGGAGTGGCCGGTGGTATGGATCAACGTCGACGGTGTCAAGGACTCGGCGACGCTTCGACAGCTCCAGGAGGAGTTCGGCTTGCACCCGCTAGCGGTCGAGGACGTGGCCAACGTGGGTCAACGACCCAAGCTGGAGCCTTACGACGAGCACCTCTTCGTCGTCCTCAGCATGCCCCCGCGCGAGGGCGACGTTCATTTCGAGCAGGTCAGCTTGTTCGTCGGCGAGCGGCTCGTGCTGACCTTTCAGGAGCGACCCGGTGACTGCCTCGGACCGGTGCGCGAGCGTCTGCGTGTCGGCAAGGGGCGCATCCGGCATCGGGGCGCCGACTACCTCGCGTACGCCCTGATCGATGCCATCGTGGACAGCTACTTTCCAAAATTGGACAGCGTCGGCGAGCGGCTCGAATCCCTGGAGGAAGTGGTTCTGTCCACCCCGGGCGAAGACGTGCCCGGGGCCCTGCAGGCCGTTCGCCACGAGCTGCGGGAGTNNAGGGATTGCCTCGATCACGTCGTCCGTGTATCCGACCTCATCGACGCGTACCGCGAAGAGAGCTCGGACCTCATGCACCTGCACATGGCCAAGATGAGCAACAAGATGAACGAGGTCATGAAGGTCCTGACGATCATGGCGGCCATCTTCATCCCGTTGAGCTTCATTGCCGGCGTCTACGGGATGAACTTCAGTGCGGACTCACCCTGGAACATGCCGGAGCTGGGCTGGCGCTACGGTTATCCTGCAGTCCTGTTGCTGATGACCGGGGTCGCCGTGGGTTTGCTTTGGTTCTTCAAGAAACGCGACTGGTTCTGATTCGAAAGCACCAGATCCAGGAGCGTTGGCGGCCCGGGAGTCCGTGTCGAGCGACAAGGCTCAATCGACGCCATGCCGCGCGCATCCTGATCTCACCGACCGATTCACCGGCCCACAGCATCGCGATGCCGTTCGGCGCGAGCATCGGTGCGACGCGCGGGAAGATCCGCTCCCAGTTTCCCATCGCCCGACTGGTCAACACGCGCACCGGTTTCGTGTCCACGAAGTCGGCGGGTCGTTGCACTTGTCGGTGCCACACGGTGCCGCGGCGCAACGTCGTTGCGAGCGTCTCCTCGAGGAACCGCGCCTTGCCCGCCGACGCCTCGATGCACACCGGGTCGAGGCCGGGGAGCGCCGCGGCGATCGGGATCGCCGGATAACCGTTCCCACTTCCCAGATCCAGTAACCGCCCGCACGCGTGCTCGTCGAGCAGCGCGGCGCCCTCGAGGCTCTCGCCGATGTGTCGCTCCAGGAACGTCTCCGCGTCGGTCACGGTCGTGAGCTGGAGTCGTTCGTTGTGCTCGAGGACGCACCGCGCGTGATCCGTGATGACGTCGATCGCGCGATCGTCGATCTGAAGACCGGCCGCGGCGGCACGTTCGGCGATGCGTGTTTCGAGATCGAGGCCGTCGAACGATTCGACGCTCACGCCTCGAGCCCGCCGGCGCCGCGCTCGAGGTGAACGGCGAGCAACGCGAGCGCCGCCGGCGTCATCCCGTCGATGCGCGCGGCTCGTCCCAGCGTTTCCGGACGCACGCGGTCGAGTTTCTCGACGAGCTCGTTGGACAGGCCTGAGAGACCCGTGTAGACGAACGCGTCGGGGATGCGGCGCGCTCCCGCCCGCTGCACGCGGTGCGCCTCACGGCGCTGACGCTCGACGTATCCCGAGTACTTGATCGTCTCCGCCGCGACGCGTTGATCGCCGGTCGGCAACGCGTCGAGCGCGTCGCTCAATCCCAGCAACGTCTCGGGCCGGACCTCCGGGCGCCGCAGCAGATCGGCGGAGCTGGCCGGATTCTCCAGCCGGATCCCTCGATCGACGAGCCGTTGCTTGGTCTCGCGATCGGGTAGCCAGCGCTCGCTCTCGAGGGCCGCGACCGCCTCGTCGATGCGGCGCCAACGGTTGACGGCCGCGGCGGCGCGTTGCGGTGCGAGCAAACCGATGCGTCGTCCGTGTTCGGCGAGCCGCTTGCCCGCCGTGTCGACTCCGAGCAACAAACGGTACTCCGCGCGCGAGGTGAAGACGCGGTACGGCTCCTTCGTTCCACGCGTCACGAGGTCGTCGACGAGCACACCGATGTAGGCCTCGTCGCGCTGCAACACGAAAGGCGCTTCGCCTCGAACCGCCAGCGCCGCGTTGACTCCGGCCACCAGGCCGAGCGCTGCGGCCTCTTCGTAGCCGGTCGTCCCGTTGATCTGTCCGGCGAGGTAAAGTCCCGGCGCGCGCCTCGCTTCGAGTGTCGGCAACAGCTCCGTCGGATCGACGTAGTCGTATTCGACGGCGTACCCGGGGCGCACCATCGTGCATCCTTCGAGCCCCTCGATGGCATGCACCATCTTCAATTGAACCTCCGCCGGGAGCGAGGTCGAGAAGCCGTTCAGGTAAAGCAGCTCGGAATCGAGCCCCTCGGGCTCGATGTACAGCGTGTGCGACGTCCGGTCGGCGAAGCGCACGACCTTGTCCTCGAGCGACGGGCAGTAGCGCGGTCCCGTGGAGTCGATCGCGCCGCTGAACATCGGCGACCTGTCGAGGTTGTCTCGCACGAATCGATGGACCGCATCGTTCGTGTAGGCAATGTGACAGGGAACCTGTCTCAGCGTCGTCCTGCGTGTCGTCGCGCTGAAAAACGTCGGCTCGTCGTCGCCGGGCTGTTCCTCGAAGCGGGAGAGATCGACGCTGTCGCGGGCGAGCCGTGGCGGCGTCCCGGTCTTGAAACGACCCATGCGGAAACCCAGCGTCGCCAGCTCCTCGGAGAGCGCGTTGGCCGGCGCTTCCCCGACGCGCCCCCCTGGAACCGCATCGAGCCCGGTGTGCATCAGGCCGCGCAGGAACGTCCCCGTGGTCATCACCACCTGCCGCGCCCGGACGTCGCCGTGGTTGCGCAACCGCACCCCGGCGATCGCCCCGTCGGCCACCATCAGGCCGCAAACCTCGTCCTCGATCAGCTCGAGTCCGTCGACGCCGAGCACCTCGGCGAGCAGCGCCCGCGGGTAGAGACGGTTGTCCTGCTGGGCCCGCGGACCGCGCACCGCCGGACCGCGGCTGCGGTTGAGCAGCCGGAACTGGATCCCGCACGCGTCGGCGATCCGGCCCATCGTCCCGCCGAGGGCGTCGATCTCGCGCACCAGGTGGCCCTTGGCGAGGCCGCCGATGGCGGGGTTGCAGGACATCCGCGCCACGGCGTCCCGTTTCAGCGTGACCATGGCCGTCCGGCAACCGATCCGCGCGGCGGCGAGGGCTGCCTCGCAGCCGGCATGGCCGCCGCCGATCACCACGACATCGAATTCCACGGGTCGACTCATCTTCTTCTTACTTGCCGATGCAGAAGGTGGAGAAGATCCGATCGTACAGATCCTCCACGTCGAACGCACCGGTGATCGCGGCGAGCTCGGTACGCGCCTGTTTCAGGTCTTCCAGGACCCATTCCTCCGACAGACCCTCCTTGACCGCGGTCGCGGCCTTGGTCAGCGTGTCCCGCGCCCGTCCCAGCGCCGCCGCGTGGCGCCCGTTCGTGACCACCGGATGCTCGGGCGGGGCACCCCCGATCAAATGCTCTCGCAACAACGCCCGCAACTCGGCGACCCCGTCGCCCGTCTTCGCCGACACGGCCAGGTTGCCGTTCAGCTCCGCTCGGGGAGGGAGGTCACTCTTGTTGACCACGGCCACCCAGCGCGCGGCCTCGGCCTCGACCCTGGTCAGGGTGGCCCGCTCCAGGTCGTCGGTTTCGCGCGAGCCGTCCAGCACGAACAACACCAGGTCGGCCTGTTCGAGAGCGCGCTGCGCCCGGCTGACCCCCTCGCGCTCGACGGCGTCGCGTACCTCACGCAGGCCCGCGGTGTCGATCAGCCGGACGGGGATCCCGTCCAGCACCAGGTCCTCCTCCAGGGTGTCCCGGGTCGTCCCGGCGACCTCGGTCACGATCGCCCGGTCCCGCTCGAGCAGCCGGTTGAACAGCGACGACTTGCCGACGTTGGGACGTCCGACGAGAACCAACCGGGCACCATCGCGGACGACACGACCGGTGCGAAACACTGCAACTAATTCGTTGCACTGCTCGATGGTCTCGTCGATCGCCGCCGCCAGCCGGCCGGCCGGCAGATGCGTCTCCGACTCGTCGACGAACTCGACCGCCGCCTCCCCGCGGGCGATCCACTCTTCGAGCGAGGAGGTCAGCGGTGCGATCCGCCGGGAGAGACTGCCCTCCGCCTGCTCGAACGCGACCCGGGCCTGGTAGCGGGTGCGGGCCTCGATCAGGTCCCGGATCGCCTCGGACCTCGCGAGGTCGAGCCGGCCGTTCCGGAGGGCCCGGTAGGTGAACTCGCCGGGGCCCGCGGCCACCGCTCCGGCCTCGATCGCGGTGTCCATCAGCTCCTGGAGGACGGCCGGGCTGCCGTGGGTCCAGAGCTCGGCGGTGGGCTCTCCGGTGTAGGCGTGGCGGGCGTCGAACAAGATCAGGAAACCGTGGTCCAAGGGAGCCTGGTCACGATCGAGAAATCTTCCAAAATAAGGCTTTTGACCTTGATCAAGACCATGGCCAGGCCCCTTGCCGCCGTACTCGAACATCGTCCGGGCGATGGCCGCGGACCGCTCCCCGCTCAGGCGCAGGCAGCCGATGCCGCCCCGGCCCGGAGGCGTCGCCACGGCCACCACGGTGGTGTCGAGATCGTGCATGTCGGGTCCGTCGGAACTGCTTGGCCAGCGCCCAGGGTAGCACTCGAACGCGCCACATATGTGGGGTCGCCGGGTCCCGTCGATGGGGCCGGGGCTACTGCTGGGCGTTGCGGGGTCCCCGGCGGCGACGGCGGCGGCGGCGCTTGAAGACGCGCACCCGCTTCATCGCTCCGTTACCCTCCGAACGGGAGTCCACTCCACGGATCTTGCGCACGGTGAGGTGGACCAGGCGGCGTTCGTAGCTGTTCATCGGGCGCAGCTTCTGGACGCGACCGTCCTGGAGCACCTGCTCTGCGGTTTCGCGTGCCAGGGCGAGCAGATCCTCGTCGCGCGTCTGCTCGTGGCCGTCGCAGTAGACGTGGATGCGCCCCGCTTCGGGCCAGGCCCGCCGCGACATCCGGTTGAGTAGGAACTGCCACGCGCCGATCGCCTCGGCATCGCCTTCGGTGAGGAGCTCCTGGTCCGGTCCGTCCATCTCGACCTGGGTGCCGCCGGGCATGCCCTTGGCCTCGATCGTCAGCTCGAGGCCCAGCAGGCCGACCATCTTCTGCACCGATTCCCGCACCTGGCCGACGGCCTCCGCCGGAGCCTCGGGCGCCGGCTCGCGCTCCTCTTCGGGCTCGGCCGGCTCCTCGGCGCGTGCGCGGCGTGCGGCACGCGGCGGTCGCTCCGACGAACGCTCGCCGCGCCTGGAGCGGCGGCGACGCCCCTCGCGGTGACGCTTGTTACTCTGCGGTACCCCGGCCAGCTCGCCGTGCCCCGCCTCCTTCGTCTCGGCGTCGATCGGCGGCATCACCCGGATCTGGACGCTCTTGGCACCCAGCCCGAAGAGCCCGCGGCGGCCCTGCTCGACGATCTCGTAGTCCAGTTCGGGCTCGGCGATCCCGAGCCCCTTGGAAGCCTCGGCCAGCGCCTCGGCAAGGTCCTTGCCCTCAAAGATACGATCCATCGTTCTCCTCGCGAATCAGGCGGTCGACCGCGCGGCTTGGCGGTTGACCAGCTGTTGTTGGCCGATCCCCAGGAGGTTGTTGACGAACCAGTACAGCACCATGCCCGCGGGCATCTGCAGGCAGAAGAACGTGAACATGAAGGGCATGAACATCATGAACTTCTGTTGCTGCTGGGCCATCGGGTCGGTCACCTTCGTCATCGCCATCTTCTGTTGCACGAACATCGTGACACCCATGGCGAGCGGGATCACCAAGTAAGGATCGGGTTGCGACAGGTCCTTGATCCAGAGGATGAAGGGGGCCCCGCGCAACTCGACGGCCACGGTCAACATGTTATAGAAGCCGATCAGGATCGGGAACTGGAGGAAGATCGGCAGGCACCCGGTCACGCCGCCCATCGGGTTGATCCCCTCGGCGCGGTACAGCGCCATGGTTTCCTCGTTCATCTTCTGGCGGCTCTGGGCGTCCTTCTTCTTGGCGTACTTGTTGCGGATCGCCTTGATCTTGGGCTGGATCCGCTGCATCTCGGCCTGCGTCCTGCGCATCCGCACCATCGCGAACTGGTTCAGCGGGAACAGCAGGACGCGCAGGATGAACGTGGCCAGCACGATCGCGACGCCCCAGTTGGCCAGCACGTTGCCGTGTAGCCAGCGCAGCCCGAGGTACATCGTTCGGACGATCGCCGCGAGCCACGCTTTGCTGGAGAACCACACCGTGCGCTCGAGGCCGATGCCGTACTCTTTGAGTTCGGCGTAACGTTTCGGGCCGAAGTAGAAATGCGCGCCCTCGGAAGGGACCGAGACGGAGACCAGCGGCGTGGGGCTGGGCTCGGGCGGCTCCTCGTCGTCCCCGTCCGCCGTGAGCGCCAGCTCGCGCGTGACCCAGCGCATCTCGGTCTCGTCGGTGCGCGAGACGGCCAGCGCGGTGAAGAACTGATCCTCGAGGCCGGCCCAGCCGATGCGACCGGTCACCACGCTCTGATCGGGAACGCCGTCCTTGCGGATCGCCGACTTCCAGTCGCGGCACGCCGTCGTGAAGAAAAGGAAGCCGCAATGCTCGGCGCTGCGCTGGACCCCCGTACGGTCGTACCAGAGGATCTGGCTGCCGTAGTAATAGGTGCGCGACCCGCGCTCCTCCTGGGCGGCGAAGCCGGGACCCAGCACCAGCCGGGCGGGGAGCCTGCGGCCGCGATCGATCACCTCGAGCTCGGCGTCCCAGATCCACTCGTCGTTCCAGATCGTGACGCTCTTGCGAACCTCGAGCCCGGCGCCATCGGAGTACTCGAACGAGATCTTTTGCCCGCCGCCCCCTTCGGGCCCGCCGGTCACCGTCTCGCGACGGGTCTCGAACAGCGACGTGTTGATCGCCTTGGCCAACTCTCGATCGTCGATGTCGACCGCCAGGTAGGCCTGGTCATCGACCGGGAACGGCAGTAGCAGCTCGAGAGGGTCGCCCTCATTGGTAAAACCCAGCAAACGGAACGAGAGCAACCGCGCGCCGGCGTTGCTGAACTCGGCGCTGAAATGCTGGTTCTCGATCGTGAACCGCTCCTCGCTGGCCGCAGCCCGCGCCTCCGCGTAGGCCGGCTCGGTCTCTTCCGATTCGTCCGTCGGCACCGGCGCCGCGTCTTCCGGAGCGAGGGTCTCCGGGCGATCCCCGGGGGTCGTGCTCGCGTCGTCTTGACCGGTCGGTTGCTCGACCTCGACCGGTTGAGTCGGCGGGACCGGTTTCGGCGGCGGGAATATCGCGTACCAGCCCACCATGATCACGATCGACAAAACGATCGCTAGTAGGACTCGTTTTTCATCCATGGCATTCGGTCCGGGACACGTCGGTGCGCTCGCCCGGAAGCGTGTCGGGTACGGGGACGGGGTCGAAGCCGCCGCGGCTGAAGGGTTGGCAACGCAGCAGGCGGCGGAACGTCAGCCAGCCGCCTTTCAAAGCGCCGTGCATCTCGATGGCATCCAGCGCGTACTGCGAGCATGTCGGCTCGAAACGGCAGGCCGCCGGCAACAAGGGTGAAACGAAGCGGCGGTAAAAACGAACCGCCGCGAGCATGCACGCGCGGATCACCTGCGACCCCCGCGCTTGAGACGTTCGACGCACTCGAGGACATCGCGCTCGATCTCCGTGCGCGAATGCTCGGGCAGCGAGACGTGCGCATTGATGACGATGTCGAGGGAGCCGGCCTCGGCCAGCCGGTGGAGGCGAAAGATCTCGCGCAGGACGCGCTTGGTTCGGTTTCGCACGACCGCGCTTCCCAGTCTACGGGTCACGGTCAATCCGACGCGGCAGCGTCCGAGACGGTTCTCCAGGCCGAACACCGTGACGAGTCGGCCGCGCTCACGCCGGCCACGTTCGTACACCGCGAGAAACTGGCGGCGCGAGGTCAGTCGGTCGGTGCGTGGAAAGCTGTATGCGGCCGCTGGATCAGGCCGCGAGACGCGTCCGCCCTTTTCTACGACGACGGGCAATGACACGACGCCCACCCTTCGTACGCATGCGGACGCGGAACCCATGCGTCTTCGCACGCTTTCGGTTGTTCGGCTGAAAAGTCCGCTTCACTGCGTCATCCGTATCGTTGTCTTGAGGAAAGCCGGTATCTTAGGAGAGCCTCCGAAACGTGTCAAGAAAGCGCCCGCCGGCCCCCTCCCCAGGAACGCTTTATCTATAATTCATATAATAACATCATGTCACGATCCGTGCGTTGGATCTTGCTTCCCGGAGAGCCTCTATGTTATCCTCCGACGGTCCTCAGCACGGGTCGAAACCACAACAGCTCAGCGCGTGAAGCGTCGTCGAAAGTGGGGATAGGTGCCTTCGAAAGCCGTTCAGGTCTTTTCGTATCTATCTGAAAATAAAGATCTTACGGTATTCGCCTCCTCAGGTTTACATAATTTTTGGCCCCTTCGGCGCCTGTTTTCCTCCAACCCGATCCCGAACAACCAGTTAGCGGTTTCGACAAGCGTCCACAGGTGTGGAAAACCTGTGTGCGGATAGGCGTGAGGGCTGCTGAGAGCCGCTAGTTTTTTTAACTATTTAGTTTATGTAGGAGAATACCGTTGCCGGTCACCGCCACGAACACTTGGGACCAGGTCCTGACCCGAATCGAGGGTCGGGTCAGCCGTCACTCGTACAGCACCTGGTTCAAGCCGACAGCGTTCCATGAAGAAGATGCCGCGCGGGTCACCGTCAGGGTGCCCAACACCTGGTTTGCGGAGTGGTTGGAGACCAACTACTCGCAACTCATCCAGGACTGCCTGCGCGAAGTCGCTCGCCCCGGGCTTGCGGTCGACTTTCTTCCCGAAGTCACCGAGGGCAACGGGAGCCACCATCCCGTCCCGGACGGTTCCGCGACGCTGACCGCGACCACGGCGCCGGCGACCACCGCCGATGTTCCGTCGGTGGCCGTCGGCGCGCCGCTGAACCCGAAGTACACCTTCGACTCGTTCGTCGTCTCCTCGTGCAACCAGTTCGCGCACGCCGCGGCGATGGCCGTCGCCGAGCAGCCGAGCCGCGCCTACAACCCGCTCTACATCTACGGCGGCGTCGGTCTGGGCAAGACCCACCTGATGCAGGCGATCGGCAACCGCATGCTCTCCGGCACGCGAACGAAGATGCGCTACATCTCGAGCGAGACGTTCATGAACGAGCTGATCAACGCGATCCGCTTCGAGAAGACGATGGAATTCAAGAAGATGTACCGCAACGTCGACGTCCTGCTCATCGACGACATCCAGTTCCTCGCCGGCAAGGAGCGGACCCAGGAGGAGTTCTTCCACACCTTCAACGCGCTGTACGACGCCCAGAAGCAGATCGTCATCACCAGCGACGTGCCGCCGCGGGAGATCCCCACGCTCGAGGAGCGGCTCCGCTCGCGCTTCGAATGGGGCCTCATCGCGGACATCCAGCCGCCGGACCTCGAAACCAAGATCGCGATCCTGCGCAAGAAGGCGGAGCGCGAGCGGACCGCTCTCCCCGACGACGTCGGCCTGTTCATCGCCTCGAACTGCAGCTCGAA
>WVWW01000089.1 GCA_011773795.1 Acidobacteriota bacterium | reverse complement strand
AAAGCCCCGCGGCGTTCAACGCGAGCAGTACTTTCTGGGAGTAGATCAGGCCGCGCGTGAGCTGCATGTTCTGTTGCATGCGCTCCGGGTAGACGTGCAGCTCGGCCAGGACACGCGTCATCCGGTGCAGCATGAAGTCGCACAGCGTGGTCGCGTCGGGGAGGATCACGCGCTCGACCGAGGAGTGGGAGATGTCCCGCTCGTGCCACAGCGCCACGTTCTCCAGCGCCGCCTGGACGTGCGCCCGCACCACGCGGGCCAGCCCGGAGACGTTCTCGCACTTGATCGGGTTGCGCTTGTGCGGCATCGCCGAGGAGCCCTTCTGGCCCTTGCGGAAGGGCTCCTCCACCTCGCGCACGTCGGAGCGCTGCAGGTGGCGGATCTCCGTCGCGATCCGATCCAGCGACGAGGCCAGGACGCCGAGCGTCGACAGCACGACCGCGTGGCGGTCGCGCGGGATCACCTGCGTGGCCACGGGCTCGACGCGCAGCCCCAGCCGCTCCAGGACGTCGGCCTCGATCCCGGGATCGAGGTGGGCGTAGGTCCCCACGGCGCCGGAGATCTTCCCGAAACGGATCTCCTCCCGCGCCGCGGTCAGCCGTTCGCGATTGCGTTTCGCCTCGCAATACCAGCTCGCGAACTTGAGCCCCAGGGTGTAGGGCTCGGCGTGGATGCCGTGGGTCCGGCCGACCATCACGGTGTCGCGATGGGCCAACCCCTGCTCGCGCAACGTCACGATCAAGTCGTCGAGCGATTCGAGCAAGATGTCGCAGGCCTTCACGGTGCGCCACGCCTGGGCCGTGTCCACCACGTCGGAGGAGGTCAGCCCGTAGTGCACGTGGCGGCCGGCCGGCCCGATCTTCTCGGCCACGCTGGTGAGGAAGGCGATCACGTCGTGGCCCACCGTGCGCTCGATCTCGTCGATGCGCTCGAGGTCGAACCCGGCCTTGTCGCGGATCTCCTGCATGTCCCCGGCGGGAATCACGCCCCGCCCGGCCAGCGCCTCGCACACCGCCAACTCCACTTCCAGCCAGCTCTGGCAGCGCGCCTGGTCGCTCCAGAGCTCGCGCATCGCCTGTCTCGAGTAGCGTTCGATCACGACGTTCCCTTTCTACAGATGAACCGCTGCCATCGGCCGGTCGAAGCGAGCGATCTTCACCTCGACCCGCTCGCAACCGCGGGCCCGTAACGCGCGCAGGGCGCTGGAGCGGGCCAGCTCGGGCGTGTTGTTCTTCTCCGACAGATGCGCCAGCACGATGCAACGGCACCGTTCGTCGACGCTGTGCTTGATCAACGCGGCGGCCTCCGAGTTCGACAGGTGCCCGAGCTTGCCGGCCACTCGATCCTTGAGCCGCCAGGGGTAGGGGCCGTCGCGCAGCAGCAGCGGATCGTGGTTCGACTCGATCATCAAGAGATCGCAACCGCTGAGCCGCTCGGCGATCTGCGGCGTCGCATGACCCAGATCCGTCGCGACGCCGATGCGAACGGAATCGCCCTCCAGCACGAACCCGACCGGCGCAGCGGCGTCGTGCGGCACGGGGAACGGGACGACGGTGACGGCGCCGATGCGCACCCCGTGATCGACCGGCAGGTCGATCCAGCCGGCGAACGCCTGCGGCGAGCGGTCCATGCCTTGAAGCGTGGCCCAGCTGGCGGCGACGGGGATGCCGAAGTGCTTGGAAAGCTTCTGCGCACCCCGCACGTGGTCCTGGTGCTCGTGTGAGAGCAGGATCGCGTCGATCGACGCGGGCTCGACGTCACACGCCTCCAGACGGGCGGCCAGCTCCTTGGCCGCGAGCCCCGCATCGAGCAGCAGACGCGTCCCGTCGAACTCGACGACCGTCGCGTTGCCCTGCGAACCGCTGGCCAGCGGCAAGAACCTCACTAGCGATCCCCCGTGTGACCGAAACCGCCCTCTCCCCGCTCGCTCGACGGAAGCTCTTCGACGGGAGTCCATTCGATCGCCGGTACCTTCTGGACGACCAGCTGGGCGATGCGATCGCCGCGCACGAACGTCACGGGCTCGCGGCCCAGATTGATCACGATGACCTTGATCTCCCCGCGGTAGTCCGCGTCGATCGTCCCCGGGGCGTTGACCAGACCGATCCCGTGCCTCGCGGCGAGACCGCTCCGGGGCCGCACCTGGGCCTCGTATCCGGTCGGCAGGGCGATCGCGACCCCGGTCGGGACCAGCGACCGCTCCCCCGGCTCCAGCGTGAGCGAACCGCTGATCGCCGCACGCAGGTCGAAGCCCGCGGCCTGCTCGCTGGCGCGCAGCGGCAGATCGAGGTCGCGCGCGTCGTCCAGCCGTTTGATCAAGACACGCGCAACGGCAGGAACTTCCGGCCTCACAGTGCCAACGCTCCTTCGGGCAACTTCAACCGGCCGACGCTCCCGACGGCGGTGAGCGCGATGTCCTTCGAGCCGGTCAGCTCGCGAGCCATCCGATGGACGCGCGCCGGGGTCACGGCGTCGACGCCGGCGAGCGTGGCCTCCAGCGAGCGCTGGCGTTTCTGGTAGATCTCCTGCCGCGCCAGGTTCGACATGCGGCTGGCGGTCGACTCCAGGGCGAGCATCAGGCTGCCCTTCAGGTGCTCCTTGGCGACCTCGATCTCCTGTTTCGAAGGCCCGTTGTCCCGCAGATCGGCCAGCTCCCGGGTGATCAGGCCGACGACTTCCCTCCCCTTGGACGGGCTCGTGCCCGCATAAACCGCGAGGAACCCCGTGTCGACGAACCCGTTGACCGCCGAGTAGACGCTGTAGGCCAGCCCGCGCTCCTCGCGGATCTTCTGGAACAGCCGCGAGGACATCGTCCCGCCGAGCAGCGTGTTGAGCACGTGCAAGGCGTACCGCGACGGGTCGTCGTTCGGAAACACCGGCAGCCCCAGCAACAGGTGCAGCTGCCCCACGCCCTTCTTGGCACGCAGGACGATGCCCCCGCGCGTACGCGGCCGCGCGGGCCGGCCGTTCGATTCCGGGCCCGCCGTGAGGCCGGCGAAAGCCCTGGAGACTCGCGCGGAGACGTCCGCGTGGTCGAGGTTGCCGGCGGCGACGACCAGCATGTTCTCCGGCCGGTACGACTCCTTGAAGAACCGCAGCAGCTGACGACGCGAGAAGCTGCTGACCGTCTCCGCCGTCCCCTGGATCGGTCGACCCAGGGCGTGGCGCGGGTAGAACGACTCCGAGAAGAGGTCGTAGAGGACCTCCTCCGGGCTGTCGTCCACCATCTGGATCTCCTCCAGGACCACCCGGCGCTCGCGCTCGAGCTCGGTCGGATCGAACAGCGGCCGCTGGACGATGTCCGCGAGCAGCTCGATCGCCTCGCCGACGTGCTGATCCAGGACCTTGGCGTAGAAGCAGGTGTATTCCTTGCTCGTGAACGCATCCATCTGTGCGCCGATGGAGTCCATCGCCAGCGCCAGTTCGCGCGCGCTGCGATTCTCGGTGCCCTTGAACACGAGGTGCTCGATGAAGTGCGAGATCCCGTTGAGCCGCTTGGCCTCGTCGCGGCTGCCCTTCTTGAGCCAGATCCCGATGCAGACCGACCGGACGTCGGGCATCCGCTCGGTCAGGATCGTGAGGCCGTTCTTGAGCTTGCGGCGGCGGATCTCAGCGGGCACGGACAGGCCTCCCGGACGCCGGGATGGAGCCGAGCGAGTCCCGATGCGTCGAAAAGTCGAGTCCCTGTATCCCTGAGCGGATCAACCGTCGAACCTTCGTTGCCGAGAAACTCGCGTGAGCGGGTGAAGAAGCGGCAGTATACCACCTAGGGATTGGGGTTGAAGCCGGCCTTGCCTTTGCCTTTTTTCCGCTTGCCCTTGGCGGCGCCGCCGGCGGGTCCCGCGATGTCGAGGTAGGTGAACAACCACTTGTCGTACTCGGTCTCACCCTTGTAGACCCGGAACGGTTTGTCCTCGCAGAGCGTCTTGACGCCGGCGATCGGCAGGCCCACCCCTTCGCCGTCGTTGTTCCTGTTCCCGGGGCCGCCGAGCAACCCCGCCTGACCCGGTTGCGTTCCGGCGAGGTCCTGGCCCTGGCCGGGGAGGTTCGACTGGCCTTTGCCGAGCGCCTGGTCGAGGCTGGTCCCCGAGGCCCCCGTCGCCTGGGTCGTCCCGGGTGCGGTGATCCCGGAGAACCCCGGCACGGCGCCGGGGAGGCCCTCGTTCTGCTCGGACGGGTCGACGATCGTGCCTCCGGGACCCATGTAGAGCAGCCCCCACTTGCCGTCGGGGACGAGCGGGTCCTCGTACTCCTTTCGGATGTAGTAGGAGCGCTTGGGCGACGGCTCCAACAGGTCTTTGAGCTTCAACGGGCCCTGCCCGCCGTGATCGCGGCGGTAGCGCTGGATCGCGCGGACGATCTCCTGGGCGCGGAAGATCATCTCCGCCTCGTTGTCGCGCCGCAGCACGTCGATCCAGGCCTGGAAAGCGATCGCCGACCAGATCAGCGACACCGCGAGCATCGCGACCACCCCGGCCATCAACGCGCCCTTCTGGCGCCTCGCGGTGCGGTTCGGCGTTGCGGCGGGACGACTCAAGAGACTCTCCTATTCCACCGTGATCTGGACGCTGTCGGAGCCGCTGGGCCTGCCGCAACCGTTGATCACGGTCAGGCTGGGGAAGAAGTTCGTCGCCGTCGAGACCGAGTAAACGCACCTCGCCCGGTCCGGGTCCCCGCTCGGGCCGGTCAGGCAGCAGTTCTCCGTGGGAGAACCGGCCGTGCAGGTCGGACCGCCGGAGAACAGCATCTCGCAGATGTCGTTGGTGATGATCGCGTCGCACTCCGCATCCGAGGTGCAGATGGTCCTGCCCACCTGGCAACGGCGTGCCGCTGGGCAGACCAGGGTCGTGTTGTTGTCGCAGTCCCAGATCCACTCGACGAGGTCGGTGTCCCCACCCGTCGAGCCCCCTCCATTGAGCGTCGCGACGACGACGTTCTGGCAGGTATCGCCGGAGCTCATCGCGGCGCACTGGGCGTCCGACGTGCAGACGGCGTTGCTCATCACACAGCGGCGCTGGATCGTGGCATTGGGTCCCGCGTCGGCCATCGGCATGAAACGGTCGCAGACGACGTTGTGAGAGGCCACGGCCAGCCCGTTGAACGCGGACTCGGGCAGAACGGGGTCGGCGGCACCGCAGGCGATCGACGGGTCGTCCGACACACGCAACTGCACGGTCACGTTCGCCATCTCCGTCTCCCACACCCGGGTGATGATCGAGAGTTGACCCTGCTCGATCTCACAGCGGAGAGAGTTGTTGCGCGGCGGCAAGCACGCCAGTTCCTGGCTCGTCATGTCCTCCGAGGTCTCGATCTGGAACTGGTAACAGGTGATCGGATCGCCGTCGGGGTCGGCGGTTGCGGTCCCGTCGTAGGCCGTAGGTCGATCGGTCAGGGCGGTGTCGGGGGCATCCAGGACGGCGAACGGCAGCTGGTTGCGCGGGATCTCGGTCTTGGTGATCTCGATCGAGTTGCTCAGCGTGCCCGAGCGCGCCGTGACGGTCACCGTGGGCGGATCGCCGATTTCCAGGGTCAGCGTGTCGGACACCAGGCCATCGTCGTCCGTCCTGAGCGCCACAGGCGGCTGGTCGGGGTCCGGCTGCGACGCCAGCGCACCGCCGGTGGTCGAGAACACGACTTCGACGCCGGATTGAGGCACACCGCTCATGTTGAGCACCTGCGCGGTGATCAGGGTGGAATCCTCCGTCAACGGGGGCTCGTCGTACGCGTCGAGGACGATGCTGGTCTCTTCTGCGCTGACGAAGATCTGGCTCTCTGGCGGCGCCACGGCCGGGCTGCTGATGCAGCCGCCCACCGCGACGAGCGACAGCGCCGCCAAGACGGGTTTTGCTTTTGAAATCAACATGCTGTTCTACTCCTAATCCTCGTTGCCCGCTCACCAGTCGGCGTACGGCGTCCCGTCGAGTCCCGAAGCGTCGGACCCGCTGTGCACGTCCTCGATCCCCTGCTCGGTGGAGATGTCTTCTTCGTCCCCGACGTCGGAATGCGTCACGACCCAGGTCTCCGAGCTGCGCGTGATCGGGTCCTTGGGGATCTGTTTCAGGTACTTCTCGTCGACCAAGGTCTGCAGATCGAGCGGATACTGTCCCTTGTCGGCGAAGTAGTTGCTGATCTGGGTCCGCATGACGAACAGGTTCTCGCGCAGCGCCGCCTCCTTGGCGCGGGTGATCGAACGTTGGTACTGGCCGACGGCGATGGTCGCCAGGATGCCGATGATCGCCACGACGATCAGCATCTCGATCAGCGTGAAACCGCGTTGTGTTCGTGCGTCTTGCTTCATCGCCTCACCTACCAGGTGTTGTACCGCGTCCCGTCGAGTCCGATCTTGTCGCTCTTCGACCGCACGTCGAAGATGTTGATGCCGTCGGAGAAGATCGACTCCGGCTCGTCGCGGCTCGAACGCGTGTCCCATTCGTCCAGGCCGGTGATCGGATCGCGCGGCAGCCGCCTGAGGTACTTGATCGTGGTCCCGGCGGCGTCACCGATGTCGACCCCCTCGTAGAGCCACGCGAGGTCTTCGGGGTAGCCCTCTTCGTTGGTCCGGTCGAGGTAGCGGATACGGATCCCGGGGAACCGCTCGGTGTCGATCTGGAAGCGATCCAGCGCCGTGCGGATCGTCCTCAGGGCCCGGCGCAGCTCGATCTCCTTCTGACGTTTGACCATCGTGTTCGCGACCGGGAAGGTCACGCTGGCCATGATGATGATGATCGCGCTGACCGAGGCCAGTTCGACCAGCGTCAACCCGCGTTGATCGCGCAGGCGGCGCAGACGGGCGCCGATGGCACGAAGCGGGCTCACGGCTCGACCCGTACGGCCGCGGTGTTGAACGCCGCGGGAAGGTTGCGTGCCTGCGGGTCCTTGATCGCGGCGCCGGTGAAGGCGAAGCCGCAATCCCCGGCGCCGATGGCCTGGAACTGGAACGTCGCCAGCGACCCGGTGCCGCTGACACCCTGGCCGGCGCCCATGCGCGACAGGCCGACGACCAGCTCTCCCCCGCCACCCGTGGGGGTCGCCAGGAACACCGTGTTGGCTCCGTCGCTGCGCATCAGCGGGCCCTCGGCGGCGGGCGAGATGAACTGCAGGACCTGCGGGTTGTAGCGCAGGTGGAACGGCGTCGACCCGACGTTGTTGGCGTTGGACATCACGACGTCCACGACCACCGTGTCGCCGACGCGATACGTCGTGCTGGAGGGGATCAGCGACACGATCGCCGGGCCCGTGGGCGGCTGATCGTCATCGACGGTGTCGTCCTGTTGATCGGCGCTGGAGTCGTCCGGCGGTTCGGCATCCGGGGTGGTCCGCCCCGGACGCCCGCGGCGGCCGGCGGGCAGGTCGTCGGCGGCGCTGTCGGGGGCCTCGTCGGGTGCGCTCGCCTCCTGCTGCTCGCGCTGCCGCTCCTCGACCGAGCGCCGGGTGTCGGCCTCGACCTCGTCCGACGGGGCGGTCCTCAACACGTTACCGGCCGTCGTGCCGGCATCATCCGATCCACTGTCGGTGCCACCGGAGATGTCCAGGACCTCGGCGAACGGGCTCTGCCCCAGGGCGTTCTGCGCGCTCCCACGCAGCTGCATGTTCTCTTCGGTGCCGACCCACAGCGTGGCCAGGTCCTCCTCGGTGATGTCGGGGATGCGCACGATCCGCGGCGTCAGGGTCATCACGATCTCGGTCTCGCGGTTCTCCAGGCTGTTCCCGGAGAACAACCGCCCCAGACCCGGGATGTCCATCAGACCGGCGACGCCGGAGACACTGTCGCTGTTGGCGTGCTGGATCAGACCGGCGAGCAGGTTGGTCTCGCCGTCGCGCAGGCGGATCACCGTCTGGATCTTCCGCGTGCCGATGATCGGCTGGTTCTGCCCGGCGCTGGTCTCGACGCTGCCGGACAGCTGGCTGATCTCGACCTCGACCTGCAGCGTGACTTCCTTGTTGTGGTGCACGCGCGGCTTGACCCGCACGGTGATCCCGACGTTCTGGTAGGTGAACGACGTGATCGGCACGACGTTGCTGCCGATCGTGTTCGAGGTGTTGAACGTGGTCGTGGGGATCGGCACGCGGTCACCGATCAGGATCTCCGCCTCCTCGCCCTCGGCGACGCGCAGCTGCGGCTTGGCGATGAGCTTGCTCTCCGAGTCGGACTTGAGGAAGTCGAGGATCACGCTCGGGATCACGCCGACGGTCCAGTTCCCGGTCTGCCGGATGATGTCCAGGTTGTTCAACGGGACCGCCGCGGCCCCGCCCTGGAACGTCAGGCTCAGCGTCTTGCTCGACAGGTCGATGCCGAGCATCTTGGTCAGGGTGCGGTTGATCTCGAGCAGCTCGACGTCGATGATCACCTCGCCCTTGGACTTGTCGTTGGCGTTGATGATGCGCTCGGCGATGGCCACCTTGGCCGGCGTGTCCTTGATCGTGACCGAGTTGAGGTCGGCGTTCTCGGCGATCTGCCGCGACTGCAGCAACGAGCGCAGCACCGT
This sequence comes from Acidobacteriota bacterium, assembly GCA_011773795.1. Lineage (GTDB taxonomy): Bacteria > Acidobacteriota > Polarisedimenticolia > Polarisedimenticolales > Polarisedimenticolaceae > WVWW01. The sequence continues at coordinate 4,406 of WVWW01000089.1, read as the reverse complement.
CACGACCGTCTTGGTGTCGGCGTTGCTGAGGAAGAACGTCCGGATCACCTGGTCCTCGTACTCCTGGCGCTTCTGCCGCGTGTCCGGCGCGATCAGCAGCGTGTGCTCGTCGATGACCTTGTAGAAGTTCTTGGTCTGGAGCATCAGGATGTCGAGCGCCTTCTCCAGCGAGACGTTGCCGATGTCGATCGTCATCGGCTTGTGCACGTCGACCTTGTCGTCGAAGATGAAGTTGATCCCCGAGGCCTTGCCGATGGCCTCGAAGATCTTGCCGATCTCGGCCTCCTCGAAACGCATCAGGATCGGGATGTTGGCTCCGGGGTGCAGCTTCGGCGGCGCCAGATCGCGCAACTCGGCGAGCCGCTTCATCTCCTCGATGCGCGACGGGCCCGATTGCTTGAGCCGCAGCTCGTGCATCGCCTTGTTCATCTCGTTCTGCGCGTATTCGTTGCCGGGGTTGAGCAGCAACGTCTGCTGGTACTCCGCAATCGCCAGCTCGTACTGGCCGGCCTGGTGATAACGCTGCGCCTTCATGAAGTGCTGCGCCGAGCCCTTGAGCTTGGCCCGCTCGAAGCCGACCGAGTAGCGCGTATTGCCGGGTTCCATGGCCAGCGCCTTGGAGTACTCGAGCACCGCCTTGTCGTAGTTCTCGCGGCGCATCTCGCGTTCGGCACGGTTGTACGCCTTCTGCGCGGCGCACCCGACCGACAGCGCCAGCAGGAGCCCGACGGCGGCGACCCGCCTCCAGCGTGTTGCGTGGGACATCGTCTCTCCACCCTCTCGTCTTCGGACGTTTCGTTGCGGCGTCATCGTTTCAACGGCAGTTCGGTCGTCTGATCGGCAAATCGCTCCTCGGTGTAGCCGACCACCAGCATCTCGTACTTGAACTCGACGACCTTGTACAGGTTCAGGATCGGTTCCCCGACCGCGGCGAGGAGCACCTCGTCCCCGTGCTCCAGCACGGCGATCTTGTTGTCCTTGGGCCCCAGGAATCCGATGTAGCGGAAGTTGGGACGCGGCGCCTTCGGCGTGACCGGTGGCGGCGGCGTCGGCGGCCGCTGCTGGACCACACGCGGGGGCGGGGCCTGGCGCGGCGGCGGGGTCGTCTTGCGCGGCGGCGGCGCCGGCCGCTTCGGCGGCGGAGGCACGTAGTACGCGAACAGGTTGCGCGCCTCGGCGTCGTAGCGCACCGGGGCCACCTCCAGCCGCGCCAGCTCGACGACCGGAGGCTCGCCGTAGTCGAGCTCGCTGAGGTCCTGCGCGTCGCCCGAGCCACCGCCCAGGCCGCCACCTCCGCTGTAGACCCAGCCGAGGATCGCCACGCCCCCGACGACGAGCAGCAGGACGATCTCGCGTGCCGTCAGTTTGCGCATCTCGACTCCTCCCGCCCTACGACTCGTCCTGGCCCGGCGACGCCAGCGAGAAGTACGACGCGACGGTGATGTTCAATTGCAGGTTCCGCGCGGCCGCCCCGTGCGATACGCCGTCGAGCGCGACACGCTCCACGACCATGAACTTCTCCGAGGCCTCGACCGCCTGGAGGAACTTGCGCAGGCTGGCGTAACCACCCTGCAACGGCACGATCATGGCGAAACGGTCGAGTCCTTCTTCACGTAGGACCTCGTTCTTGATCTGGACGGTGTTGATATCGATGCGGAACTCGGCACACAGACGCGTCAGCTCCTGCATGACCTCGACGAGCTTCTCGTCGCGTGTCGACAGGATCTCGGTGCGCAGGTAGCGCCAGTCGTCGGCGGCTTTGCCGAGGGCCGTGACGTAGGCTTCCGCGTTCTGCACCGACGCGCGGTCCTCACGTAGTTTTTGCCGCTCCTCCCCTTCGCCGCCGCGCGTCCGCTGGGAGTATTCCACGGCGTTCGGTCGCACGAGCACGACCCAGACGAGCAGGTTCACGGCGATCAGGCCGAGAAGCCCGACCAGGAAGGGCAGCCCCTGCCGGCGGATGTCGAAACGTACGCGGCGCGGCTTCATTCTCCTTCTCCATCGTCATCGTCTCGGTCTTGCGGCACCGTCGGCAACTTCCGGCGGCCCGGTCGATCATTTGCGGCAGGCGTGTCGGCCGCGGCCTCGTCGGTGGACTGCGCGGCCCACTCGTCGGTCACCTCGGCGGCCTGCTCGTTCGCCGGCGGGAGCTTGCGCGGCGTGTCCCCGGAGTCCGCGACGCCCGGCGCGTCCCCCGGCGCGGCCTCTTCCGCCGGCGCCGCTTCCGCAACCTCCCGCTCGGCCACGGCGGGGGTCTCCGCACCGACCGGTTCCTCCGGGTAATAGGTGAACTCGATGGAAAACGCGAGTTCCCCGTTGTCCCGCTTGTCGATGTTGCGCGGCAGCACGCGACCGAACGAGGGGTCGTCGATCAGATCGGTCTCCAGCTCGAACAGCGAGTCCCAGTCGCGGGCCAGGCCCTCGACCTTGACCGGCATTTGGGGTCGCGAGTCGGCCTCCTCCGTCTCGCGATCGCGGCCGCGGAAGATCGGACGGATGGAGGTCATCTTGATGTTGTTGGGCAAGACCTCCTCGAGCCGGTTGAACAACCGCGTCCAGGAGAAAGCGCGCCACTCGATGACCTCGTTGGCCTTGGTCGTGCGCCGGTTGATCGCGACGCGGTCGTACTTCCGGACGTCCCGGAGGACCTTTCCGTGGCGAGCGGTCAGGTCGATCCGCTCCTGATCCATGTTGCCCTGCTCGAGGTCCAGCGCCTCCAGCTCGGCTCGGTAGTGTCGATAGGACGAGATGTTCCAGTAGGAGAAGAACACCGCCGCGGCCAGCAGCGCGACGTACGCCGCCCACACCAGCATGTTGTTGCTGTACGGCCGCGTGGCGAGGTTGAGGTCGAGCGGCCGCATCATCCGCCCCTCGCGATCGCCGCGCCGATCGCCGGCGCCAGACGTTGCGCCGCATCGTTGTCGAGCTGCACGCCGTCGGCGAGCTCGATGTTGTGCTCCAAGCGGATCGGCTCGATCCTCTCGCACTCCAGGCCGGCCAGGTGCCGGACGACCTCTTCGTTCGGCAGCGACGTGCTGCGCAGCAGGACGGCACCGATCCCTTCGCCGCCGAGCTTCTCGCGATAGTACGCGAACGAGTGCGCCACCTCGCGGGAGAGGCTGCCGTTGGGCGTGGGCGTCCCGTCGGCCGACGCCGCGAACGTCTTGCAGCGGTAGAAGATCACCTGCCCGTCCCGGGTGATGACCAACGAGAAGTAGCGTTCCGCACAGTTGACCAGGGCGACGTCGCCGCCGTCGGCGCCGAGTCGGTCGATCCGCGCCCGCACCAGGTTGATCAGGTTCGGGGTCGCCAGGTCGATCAACCCGGCACGCGCTCCGAACGCCTCGAAGGTGCTTTCGAGGCGTTCCACGACGGCACGGTGGACCAGCACCACGAGAACACCGACAGCGCTCCCCGTTCCCGGCACGACCTGGTAGGAGATCATCACGTCATCGAGGCGGAACGGCACGGCGCGGCGCATCTTCGATCGCACGAGCTCGTCCAGCTCGCGCTGGCTGGCGGGTCGTTCGGGGAGTTGCAGGATCGAGATCTTGGCCAGGTTGTCGGGCAACACCAGGGACACGCGGCCGGGACGAGTGCCCCCGGCCTCGAACAGCTCGCGCAAGCGATCCACCAGATCGGGCGTGGTCTTTCCCGCGGGCTGGAAGATCGAATCGGGCAACACCGGGTCGTCCAGCCGGCGCTGGACGTGCGCTTCGAGCAGCGCCTTGCGCCCCCGGCGCGGCTTGCAGCGCACCAGGGAGACGACCCGCTGCTCGAGGTCGAGCGCGACCGGCGGGTAGGCCGGACGCAGGCCGACCGCGGCGGCGGTGCCGTCCAACCGGGCCCAGATTTCTTGCAACGATGTCATCGCCTTCCCTTCAAGTCCCTAGTCGATGAACGTGACCTTGTTGACTTCGTGCAGCGTCGATTTGCCGTAGAACACCTTGGCCAGGGCCGCCTCGCGCAGGAACGTCATGCCCTCTTCCTTGGCCGCGCGCTTGATGTCCGAGCCCGGCTTCCGCTGCAGGATCATCTCGCGGATGCGGTCGGACATGTCGAGCAGCTCGGCGATCGCCGTGCGCCCGCGGTAGCCCGTGCCGTTGCAGTCGATGCAGCCCTTGCCCTCGTAGAACGTGTAGTCGCCGTAGCGCACCGGATCGAGCCCCGACTCGATGAGCTGCTCGCGGGTCGCCTTGACCGGTCGCTTGCACGAGTCGCAGATCAGCCGCACCAGCCGCTGGGCCAGGATGCAGTTCAGCGCCGAGACGAAGTTGTAGGGCTCGACGTTCATGTTCAGGAAGCGGCCGACCACGTCGACCACGTTGTTGGCGTGGACCGTGGTGAACACCAGGTGGCCGGTCAGCGCCGACTGGATCGCGATCTGCGCCGTCTCCTCGTCGCGG
>WVWW01000047.1:4341-52557 GCA_011773795.1 Acidobacteriota bacterium | reverse complement strand
GGTGGTTGTCGGTGCTGGGATCTCGGGCCTCGCCGCGGCGTTCGAGATCTCGCAGCGGGCGGAGCGCTTCCCCTGGCCGCTGGAGGTCCTCTGCCTCGATCGTGCCGACCGCGCGGGTGGACACATCCGCAGCGTCCGGGAGGGCGGCTTCCTGTGCGAGTGGGGACCGACCGGCTTCCTCGACAACGTCCCGGCGACCTTGACGCTGGTGCGACGGCTTTCCCTCGAGAACGAGCTGACGCCCGCGCGCGAGGAGGCCCGTACGCGCTTCCTTTTCCGGCGCGGCGCGCTGCAGAAGTTGCCCACCTCCCCCGGCGAGTTCGTGACCTCCGGGGTCCTGTCCGCCCGCGGCAAGCTCCGCGTGCTGGGCGAGGCCCTGGTGCGTCGCAAGAAGTCCGGCGCGGATGAGACGATCCACGACTTCGCGGCGCGGCGAGTCGGACGCGAGGCGGCCGAGACGCTGATCGATGCCCTGGTCGGCGGGATCTGGGCCGGTGACACGAGGCAGCTTTCGCTGAAGGCGTCGTTCCCGAAGATGGCCGAGATGGAGCGTGTCCACGGTGGCCTGTTCCGCGCGATGCTCGCCGGACGCACGCGCAAGCAGGAAGACGGGGACGAAGACGGTGAGCGCGGCAGCGCGTTCGGCCCGGGCGGCACGCTCACTTCGTTCCGCGGCGGCATGCAAACCCTGACCGATGCGCTGGCTGCGGCCCTCGGGGATCGGCTCAGACTTCGCACACCGGTCCGGGCGGTTTCCGATCTCGGTCAGCGCGGTTTCCGGGTCCATCTCGACGAGGGGGCGCCGGTCGAGGCCGATGCGGTGGTGCTGACCACGCCGGCATTCGTCAGCGCGGACATGCTGCGGGACATGGACGCCGGAATCGCGGCGCAGCTCGATTCGATCCCCTACGCGGGTCTCGCGGTCGTGCACCTCGGCTTTGCGCACGAGACGCTCGACGCCGGTCCCAAGGGGTTCGGATTCCTGGCCCCGCGCTCGCAGAACATGCGCAGCCTCGGATGTCTCTGGCCCTCCGACATCTTCCCCGACCGGGCACCCTCGGGACGGCGCCTGACCACCACCATGATCGGGGGCGCGCACGACGAGGNNCTCGTCCTCGACGATCTGCGCAGCGCGATGCATCTCGTCGTCGCCCCGCGTTTCAAGCGGGTGATCCGTCACCGCCGCGCGATCCCGCAGTACACGCTGGGTCACCTCGACCGCGTCGCATCCATCGAGCAGGCGCTCGCCGACCGCACCGGGCTCGAGATCGGCGGGAATGGCCTGCATGGCATCGCGGTGAACTGCTGCATCGAGGAAGCCGGTCCGCTCGCGGAACGGGTGCTCGACGTGCTGAACGAGCGCGCCGGCGCTCGAACAGCGACCCGATTTCAAGACTGAAATCGGCGCCCGCTTTTCGACCTCTCCGAAGCCCGACCGAAACCCTGGACGCTCCCGTTTTCGGGCTTGGCGGCTTCGTCGACATCCGTCGTCACACGATTACAAAACGTGGCATTGAAAATGTTTTTTTGCCTGAATACATTGTTGATAGCAGGAGAATAAATATATATGAATGGGCAAAGAGGCATTACACTCACCGAACTCCTTATAGTCCTCGCGGTCGCATCGCTCGCGTTGCTGGCCGTCGGGACGTACGCGGTCCCGTGGATCGCACGCGAGGGCCTGCGCAGCGCGGTCTACGACGTGCAGACCTACATGCAGCTGGCGCGGATCGAGGCGATCAGCCGCAACCGTGACTGCCGCTTCGTGATCGACACCTCGACGAACCGCATCTCGGTGCTCGACACGGCCGGTACGACGAGCGTCGGTGACGACATCCTGCTCTACGAATCGGATTTGCCCGACACCGTCAGCTTCGCGCGCCCCGACAGCGGTGCCGCGGTGACGCTCGACAACGTTTCCGGCTCGATCTATCAAACCCGGTTCGGTAACGACGGGATCGTGAACCTCGGTACCGGCATGGTGCACATGTTCGGCGGCTCCAAGTACGAGAAGGTCGAAGTGTTCGGCGCCGGAGGCATCCGCATCCAGAAGTGGAACGGAACCGCTTGGGCGGTGGGGAGTTGACGATGCGCGAATCGAGTGCGGGCTTCACGCTCGTCGAGGTCATCGTGGCGCTGTTCCTCATCGGGCTCGGCGTGCTCGCCGCGGCCCCGATGTTCATGTACGCGATGCAAGGCAACGCCGTCGGCGGTGAGAAGGGCGAGGCCGGCGCGCTGGCCGTCGAGCGGATGGAAATCCTGCGGGCCACCGACTACGGCTCGCTGACCGTCGGCGGCAGCCTGACCGTCGACACGACGGGTTACGTCGACACCAGCGACCCGGATCACACCGTGCGCTGGCTGATCGAGGCGAACACCGCGCCGACGGGGTCGCTGATCATCACCGTTCGCGTGATCCCGGCCGGCACGATCCCCGGCTCCAGCCGCGAAGTCACTCTCACGTCGATTCGAGGTCCGTAGCGATGCAACGAGTTCAAAAACAGCGCGGGTTCACGTTGGTCGAGGCGCTGGTCTCCCTGACCGTGCTGGCGCTCGCGATGACCGGGCTGTTCAGCTTGCTGGTGCACAACTCCCGGCTGAACAAGTCTGAACAGATGAAGGCGGAAACCCAGGCCAACGCCCGCAACGTGTTGTCGATCGTGGTCGCCAAGCTGCGTAGCGCCGGCTGGGACCCGCTGGGCACCGACCTCTTCAACGGCCTGACGCTGGACACCAATACAGGCGACACCGTCGCCGAGATCACCGTCCGCGCGGATTACCACACGGCGGGAACACCCGGGACCCCCGATGGCCTCGCCGACCAGGTCGATGAAGTCATCGTGTTCCGTCACGTGAACAACCAGATCCTCTGGGACAACGACGATGACGGAAACTTCGACGTTCTGGCCGTCAACATCTCGAACGATGCCGACGGCGACGGGACCATCGAAAACATGTTCGTGCCCGACAGCACGACCGACCCGCAGCAGATCACCGTGCAAATCACCGCCGTGTCGCCCGTGATCGATCCGATCACCCGTGACTTCAGTCGCTACACGGTCACCAGCGACGTCTTCATCAGGAAGGATCTATGATCCAGCACGACCGCAAGGACCGGGGCTCCGCCCTGGTCATGGCCGTCTTCGTCCTCGCCCTGCTGACGGCGATGGGCGCCGCCCTGCTGTTCTACTCGGAGAACGAGAAGAAGATGGGCGAGGCCAGCATCAAGCCCAAGCAGGCGTTTTACTATGCCGAGGCGGGTCTGGAGCATGCCCGGCGGGCGCTCTGGCTCGTGAACCGCGCCGAAGACTTCGATGACGACCTGCAGGCCGCCACGGGCGGCACGTTCGCCGATCCCATCGGCTTCGATCCGTCGACGATCGCTCCGATCTACGACTCGCAGGACAACGTGATCGGCTTCAGCGGGTACGGGAACGACACCCCGTTGGTCTCGCTGCGCAAGTTCGAGAACGGCTGGTACGGCGCGTTCATGTCCAACGACCATGGCGAAACGCGCACGAACTCGGTCGACACCGACAACCGCGTCATCCTCGCCGGTGTCGGTGTCGGTCCCGACCGCTCGTTCGAGGTGGTCGAGGCGGTCATCGACCTCGATCCGTTCCTCCCCGAGATGCCTCCGGCGGCGATCTTCATGCTCGGACCGACGCCCGCGTTCGGCAGTGCGACGAGTAAGGCGAAGAGTTACATCGGAAACGATTGCGGTACCGCCGGCGGCGACTACTACCCGGTGGTCGGCACAATCGGCCCGGCGGCCGAGGCCAACGCCGAATCGGGCGCCCACCCGAACCCGAACTGGGCCACGGGGCCCTACAGCAGTCCGGGCGACGCGATCTCCGACATGAGCGCCAGCCCCGTGCCGGGCATGTCCGACACGACTTATTCAATCAACACCGAGTGGACGAGCTGCGAGGGCATGAAGGACATGATCGAGGGCATGCGTCGCGTGGCCGACTACAACTGCGCCGACGGGACCCGGCTCGCCTCACCCTCCTGCCCTGCGGACGTCTCCAATCCGCAGCACATCTACTTCGGCGAAGGCGACCTGGAGGTCATGTGGCCCGTCCCGCATGCGGGCGTGCTGGTCGTGACCGGTGAGCTGGTGCTGGGCGGAGATATCGATTTCAAAGGATTGATTCTCGTCGTCGGCGAAGGAAGGCTGCGCTTCAACGGTGCCGGCACCGGCATCAACGCGGGGTCGTTGATCATCGCGGACATCGCGGGCCCGGACGGCGTGTACGGCAATTCCGACGACTGCACGGGGCCGAACGACGGCTTCGGGGTCGGCGTGTACGACGAGCGCGGCGGCGGCAACGCAGGCACCGTCTACTGCTCGACGGTCCTGGACATCGTCGAGCAGGCCCATCCCTACGCGATCGAGCAGTTCCGCCAGCACTAGACCTTGACCCGCGGTCGCGGGGGCCTAGGTTCGACTACGATGAGCCCCGCCGGACCCGAGAGACGAGCCGCCTGGTTCTCGGCCTACGCGACCGTGTTCGTGTCGAGCTTCTGCGTGATGGTGGTGGAGCTGGTGGCCGGGAGGATCATCTCGCGGCACCTCGGCTCGTCGATCTACACCTGGACGTCGGTCATCGGCATCATCCTGGGGGGACTGGCGCTCGGCAACTGGATCGGGGGTCGCATCGCCGACCGCTATCCCGCGCGCCCTGCTCTGAGTCGGCTGTTTCTCGCCTCGTCGGCCACCTGCGTCGCGATCAACCTGTTCAACAACCTCGTCGGTGAGTCCGCGCTGTTGTGGGAGCTCGCCTGGCCGCTCCGCGTCGCCGTCCACGTCGCGCTGGTCTTCTTCATCCCCGCCGCGTTGATGGGCACGATCGGGCCGGTCGTGGGCAAGCTGGCTTTGTCCTTCGGCCGGGCCACCGGACAGACGCTCGGCGGAATCTACGCCTGGGGTGTCGTGGGCAGCATCGCGGGAACGTTCCTGACCGGGTACTTCCTGGTCAGCGTGATGGGCACCGCGGCGATCATCTGGAGCGTGTCGCTGGTCCTCGCGGTCGCGGGACTCGTGTACTCCTCGTGGGCGGTGCGCTCCTGGACTTGGACCGGATTGGTGCTGATCGGTTTCTTCCTGTCGTCGAGCGGTGTGGGATGGGCGACGGAGCTCGGCGAAACGCTCGCGCTTCGAGTCGCGCCCGACGAGAACCTTCTCTATCACACCGAGAGTCGGTACTCGAACATCGAGATCCGCCGCCTCTCCGCGGACCCCGAGATCCGCGGCATGTACCTCGACAAGTTGCTGCACAGCCAGATCACCGTCGGATCGACGCACGAGATGCACTACGGCTACACCAAGGTCTTTGCCGGGTTGACGCAGAGCCATCGGGCGCACGACCAGCGGCTTCGAGCGTTGATGATCGGCGGAGGGGGCTACGTTTTTCCGCGCCATGTCGAGGATCGCTGGTCCGCGGCGGAGATCGATGTCGTCGAGATCGACCCCGCGGTGACCCGCGCCGCGCGCGCCGCCTTCGGATTCCCCGCGGACAGCAAGATCCGTGTGCACCACGCCGACGGGCGGGTGTTCGTCAATCGAGCCGAGCGTCGCCTCCGCGAGTCCGCCGAAGCCCGGCCTTACGACATCATCTGCATCGACGCGGTCAACGATTTTTCCGTACCGTTCCAGGTCACGACGCGCGAGTTCTTCGCCAAGACCGAGAGGTTGCTCGCCGAGGACGGCCTGCTGATGATGAACTTCATCGACGTCGTCGACAGCGGGCTGCTCGTCGGCGCGCTCGGGCAGACTCTCGAAGACGTCTTCGAGCACGTGGTGCTGTTCAGCTCGAATGACATCGAACGAGCCCACGGCGGCTGGCGAGTCGCGCTCGTCCTGGCGGCGAGCAACCGCCCGATCGGCTGGTTTCCCGAGGGGCACGACCCGCGCGGCGCGCGGCGCGTGAGCGACCCGCGGTTCGCCGCCTATTTGGCCCGTCCGGAGGCTATCGTGCTGGAGGATTCTTTCGCGCCGATCGAAAACCTCGTGGCGCCGGTCGTGCGGGCCTCGTCGAGAGACGTCGCGGCGGTCGACGCGTTGCACCGCGCTCTGAAGATGGAAGGCCTCGGCGACCTCGCCGGTTACATGACCTACTGCCGTGAGGCGCTGCGTCTCGACCCGTACCTGCCGGAAGCGCACTACAACCTCGGCCTCGCACTGTACAGGCAGGGGCGCGCCGACGAGGCCGAACAGAGCTGGATTCGGGCCTCGTCGATCGACCCGGACTACGCCGAGGCGCACTTCAACCTCGGCGCGCTGTATTACTCGCGCGGGGACCTGGAGGCGGCCCTGGCCCGCTTCCAACGCGCCGTGGAGGTCCATCCGACGATGGCGACGGCCCACAACGCCTTGGGCATCGCGGCCGAAGCCGCCGGAGACCTCGACCGGGCCCGGGCCCACTACCGGGAAACCCTCCGTCTCTCGCCACAATTGGCTGAAACGCAGGGCCATTTGACGCGCCTGGACCGCAACGAGCAGGCCACCACTCAAACTCGCTAGCCCGGTTTGCCCCGGACGGCGGCCGGGACCTAGATTCAGACCGAGGGCCGGTCCGCCCGGGCCCCGGAGAGGTCAGGATGTATATCCAGTGCTGTCGCTGCCACGAGTCGACCTGGATTCGATCGCTGGTTCCCGGGTTGGTCGATCCGACCATCCGGTGTCAGGACTGCGGCCACGAGCACGATCTCTCCCGTTCGAGCGGGCTAGGCGAAACGGCCAAGGAGCAGTACGAGTTGGCCAACGAGTTCGCGACGCGCCACGGCGTCGAGCTCCCCTCGGCCTACTCCATCCTGCTGGGCCTCATGACGCTGGCGGAAGCTCACGAGGCGACGGCGGCAAAGAAAGAAAAGCAGCGCGAGAAGAACACCCCGGAGCCCGCTCCGGCTCCGCTGAACGACGGTTCCACAGCGCTCCCGGAGATCGACCCGATGGTGGCCGCACAAGCCGCCGCGGATGCCGCAAAGCCCGACCCGGGCCCGGACGACGCGGTGCTGGTTCTCGACGCGGACGACGCGGATAACGATAGGACGAGCGACGCCCTGCCGGTTTCCTCCGCGCAACCGAGAAAGCGCTACTCGAATGCCGCGCGACACCGTCGAGCACGGGCGAAAGAAGAGAAAGTCACGATCCATGTCGAACGCGAGATGGCCGAGCAGCGCCGCAAGCTCACCTGGAGTCAGGGAATCCTGCTGGCCGTGCTGGCCAGCCTGACGCTCGGGCTTTCCGGCCGCCACGCGTACCGCACCTGGCAACGCCTCGTGGAGGAAGGAAAGAACGCGCAGAAGATGACCAGTGCCTCCGCGAAGGCGGTCGAGGGTGCGGAGGAGAAAGCGGTCGCCCGGGCCCGCGAGGAGCAGCGCGGCTCGTCCGTCCCGAACGCCATGAAACCGCAGGTCGTGCGCGACGCGAACAACCGCGTGACCCAGGTGATCGGGACGACCCCGATGTCGGTTCTGCTGGCCTACTGCGAAGCGGTTTCCACGACCGATACCTACGAGCGGGAACCGCTGGAGCTCGCCCAGGCGACGCCCCCCACACCGAACCAGCGGTTCGGGATCTTCCGCGACTTCTCACAGCTCGAGTCCGACCGTGCGATCCGTATCACCCAGAATCGCGAGACCAAACGCTGGATCGCCGGCAACGGAAGGGAACCGATACCGACCCGCGAAGCGCCCGCACAACCGGATACGATCCGCCGTGCCGCGTTGGGCGATCGCCCCTGATCCCGACCCCGACAAGAATCTTGAACAAGACGTTCGCGCGGAGCTCCGCGAGGCGAAACTGGTAAGCTCGCCGTGGAGGGTTCCAGGCGATGCTTCAGGATCGGACGGTTCTCATCACGGGTGCGAGTGCCGGCATCGGCGAGGCCTGCGCCGCCGTTCTGGCGGCCGAAGGGGCGCGGCTGATCCTGGCCGCGCGGCGGCGCGACAGGCTCGGTGCCCTGGCGGACGAGTTGCAGCAGCGCCATGGGGCCGCGGTCCACGTGGTGGAGCTCGATGTCCGTCGTCGCGAGTCGGTGAACGAGTCGATCGAGTCCCTGCCGGCGGAGTGGGCCGCGATCGACCTGCTGGTCAACAACGCGGGGCTGAGCCGGGGCCTCGACCCACTCCACGAGGGCGCCCCCCGGGACTGGGAGGAGATGATCGACACGAATCTCAAGGGACTGCTGTGGGTCGACCGCGCCGTGGTTCCCGGGATGGTGCGCCGCGGCGCCGGCCACGTGATCCACATCGGCTCGATCGCCGGGCGTCAGGTCTACCCCGGCGGCAACGTCTACTGCGCGACGAAGCACGCCGTCCGTGCGCTGACGGACGGACTCCGTCTCGACCTCGCGGGCACCGCTGTTCGAGTCACCTCGATCGATCCCGGGTTGGTCAACACCGAGTTCAGCACGGTGCGCTTCCGCGGCGACCGTAAACGAGCCGACAGTGTGTATCGCGGCATGACACCACTGACGGCGGACGACGTGGCGCAGGCCGTTCTGTTCGCCGCGACACGCCCCGCGCACGTCACCGTCGCGGATCTCCTGTTGCTTCCGACCGATCAGGCCTCGGCGAATCTGGTCTACCGACGCGGATGAACGCGCGGTTTGCAGGGGGTCGGATCGCCGCGGCTTGCGCCGTCGCGCTGCTCGGGTACGCGTCGTCGAACGGGCACGCGAACGACACCGAGCAGGACCCGCTGCGCGACAGCGGGATCATCGAACGGACCGACGCGGCGCTGGCGCAGATCGACGTGACGGTGCTCGGGCCGGATGNNACGCGACTTCACGCTCGACCGGGTCTGCCCGAACATCGAGAGGCCAAGCGCCGCCTCGACCGCTGCCGACGTGACGCCCGCATCGATCCTACCGCCGGCGCACTACGTCGTTTACTTCGATCAACCGTTCCTGACGTTGATGGGTCGCGCACAGGCGCTCGACGTCGCGCGCGAGCTCCTTCCGCGGCTGACCGTCGACGGGGCGCGCGTGATGGTCGTCTCGAACGCGGACGAGTTGGTCGTGGTCGAGCCGTTCGGCGGTGACGGGGAAAGACTGGTCGACGCGATCGACCGCCTCGAGAACGACCGCTCCCAGTGGACGATGTTCGCCGAGCTCGAAGACAGCCGCGTCAGCGAGGTCGTGCGCCGGCTCAACGAGCAGAACGAGATCGCCGCCGCCGTGGCGATGGCGCGGCGGTTCCACAAGGAAGAGATCACGCTGACGGACCGCGCGATGCGGCGGCTGCGATTGACACTGACCCGGCTGGCGGATCTGCGGCCGCCCAAGGCGTTGATCTACTTCGGGGACACCCTGCGGCAAAAACCGGGCGGTCACTACCTCTCGTTCTTCGGTTCGATCGTCCAGATGGACCAGATCGGGCTGCCGGGGATGGCGACGGGCACCCTGATGGGCAGCCTGTCGTTCGATGCCGTCGTCAACGAGGCCACCGCCCAGGGCGTGCGGCTCTACACCGTGCAGGCCGAGGGACTCACCGAGCGCATGCACGGCGATCTCCCGGGCGCGGCCGCCGCGACGCAGACCAAGACGGTCGGGTTGCCCCGTTCGATTCGCTCGCGCGAGGCGCGCGACACGCTACGCGGGCTGGCGGCGGAGACCGGTGGGGAGTCGTTCCTGCAAGGATCCAGCGGCGAGTTCATCGCCGAGCGCATCAGGACCGACAGCTCCTGTGTGTTCCTGATCAGTTTCGACCCGACCGGGTTCCGTTACGATTCACCGCTGCGCGCGGTCGTGACCACGGTGCGGGACGATATCGAGCTGCGCGTCCGCGGCCGCTTGATCGTGCAGAGCCCCTCGGCAAAACGGACCGCCAGCCTGTTGCGCGCGTTCGGCTCGCCGGACTCGATCGAGGATCCCTTCGAACTGCACGCGCACCTGGTGCCCACCGGCTTCTCGGACGGGGCTTACACGGCGCTGCTGCAGCTGGCCGTTCCGGGGACCCCGCTGCAATCCGCGACTTGGGAATTGGGGGCCTCGGTGGTTCACGGTCAGAAAATCCACGACGAGACGTCGGGACGGCTGACGGTCTCCTCCCCCGGGGTTCCGGTGGTGCTCGAGTACGAGATGCGGTTCCATCCGGGCGAGTACGAGATCGTTTCGGTGGCCCATGAAGCGCGGACCGGGATGATCTCGTCGAACCAGCAGACGTCGGTCTGGCCGGATCCGAACGGCCGGCCGGCGACATCGGGCCCGATCGCGATGCTCCAGCCGATCGACGCCGCGTTCATGCGCGGGGACGAATCGCGCGCCCGAGGGTCGCTGGCCCGCGGTAGCGACGAGTGGATCGATCCGCAGCAGCCGCTGGCCCTCGTCGCGGTGGTCTGTCGCGGACGCAAGGACCGCGGACCGCTCCGGGTCGATCGCGTCCTGGTCGGCGAATCGGCGGTCGAGCTCCCACCCCTGTCGCTGAACGTCACGTCGGACCGCTGCGCCCAGGTGCGGGACCTGATCCCGTCCGGGACGCTGGGTCCCGGTCACTATCGCTACGGCATCACCTACAGCGGCGAGGGCGCGGCCGAGGAGCTCGCCCACGTGAGTTTTTCGGTAGCGCCCTAGGCCGCTTTTTGTGGGCGTTGAGCATCGGCAACGGCAAATCCCGGTCGTGGTTGACGGATCGGTCGGGTCCGTGGAATATGCGAGTAGAGGGGATGCCGGCGGCCTCGCGCCGCGGTTAGGGACGCCATGTCAAACCGTGGGAAAAGCTGGGCTTGTGCTGCCCTGGCGGGAGCGACCCTGACGCTGACGGCCGGGGCCGTTCCGCAGGGGCCCCAGGAACAGCCCAAGAAGGTCGGCCTGGTCGAGCAGACGGGCCGGCGGCTGGCCCAGCTCGACGTCTCCGTCAGCGGGCCGGATCAGGCGATCGCGGATCTGACGGCAGCGGACTTCGAGCTCTCCGTCGGGGGCGAGTTCATCGAGTCCTTCATCGTCGACCGCGCCTGCAACGTCGAGGAGCGGGTCGTCCGTACGATCACGGAACCGTCGCCGGGCACGGATGAACCGGCAATGCCGGCCCCGCCCGCGCCCAAGCCGACCTACCTGTTCTACTTCGATCAACATCACCTGACCGCGGCCGGCCGCCAGAACTCGCTCGACACGGCGCGCACGATCGTCGATCAACTGATCAAGGACGGCGCGCGCGGGATGATCGTCTCCGCGGGCAAGTACATCGCCACGATCCAGCCGATGACCGACGATCGCAACCTGATGCAGGATGCGCTGGACCGGCTCGAGCGTGACAACGATCAGTGGGACCCTTACGCCTATCAGGAAGACAGCCGCATCGAGCACGTCATGCGCGAGTTGCAGCAGGACCAGGACATCAGCAAAGCACTGATGACGGCGCGGCAGTACCAGCGCGAGGAGCGCTACCGCACCGACAAGGCGCTGAGGTTGTTCGAGATCACCATCGGACGGCTCACCGATCTCGACCCGCCGAAGGCGGTGCTGTACTTCGCCGACTCGATGCGCAAGAACGCCGGCGAACATTACGTCAGCTATTTCCCGCGTACCGCGGGCGATCCCGACCCGACGATCTCTAAGATGGAGACGGACGGTTTCATGGCCAACAACGCTTTCGACCGCGTCGTCGAGGCGGCGTCGGCCAACGAGGTGCGACTCTACACCGTGCAGGGTGAAGGGCTGCTGGCGCCCAGCATGACGGTCAACCGCGGCAACACGAGGAACCAGGGCGCGCCCAACGCGAACAACCGACGCCGCTTCGATGCACAGGACTCGCTCGTCGGCTTGGCGCGCGAAACCGGCGGCCAGGCGTTCCTGCACGGCGCAGCGGGCAAGAAGATCGCGACACGGATCGAGCGGGATCTCTCCTGCCTGTACCTGATCAGCTTCGATGTCACCGGCATGCCCGAGGATCGCTCGCTGGCGGTCAACCTGCGCAGCAAACGCGACAAGGTCAAGGCCACGACACGCGGCCAGATCGTTCTTGCCAGCGAAGGGAAGCGCAAGACGTCTCGGTTGCTGGCGGCGTTTACGGGCATCGTCCCGGACACCGACGCCATCAAGCTCGAGGGCGTCGTCATCCCCACCGGCTTCGACGACGGCAAGTACACCGCATTGGTGCAGATCCGCGCCCCTTCGACCCCGCTGCCCAGCTCGACCTGGGAGATCGGGGCCTCGCTGGTTTCGCGAGGTAAGGTGCGCCAGGACATCGCCGGTCGGATCGAGGTCGATCGCCCCGCGATCCCGGTGATCTTCGAGGCCGAGATGACGTTCGGACCCGGCCCCTACCAACTGGTCATGGTGGCCCATGAACAGACGACCGATCGGATCGCACGGGCCGAGATCGAGGCCGACTGGCCCGACCCCGACGCCGAGGAAGTCACGCTCGGCCCGTTGACGTTGTTGCAGCCCACCGAAGGCGCCTTCCTTCGCGACGGCGCGCTGCGCCGCAGCGGTTCGCTCGGCCGGACGGCCGACGAGTTCGTCGAACCGGGACTCCCCGCGGCCGTCATCGGTCTCGTCTGCCGTAAGGACTCCAAACGGGCGCGCAAAGCAGGACTGGTGGTCTCGCGTCGGCTGGTCGGCGAAACCGAAGCACCGTTCACCGATCTGGATCTGTCCGAGAGTGAGATTCGTTGTGTCCAGCTGCGTGACATCATCCGCGCGGGCACGATGACCGGGGGTCGGTTTACTTACGAGCTCAAGGTGGTGGACAAGACGGATCGTGAGCTCACGACATCGACGCTGGAGTTTGCGGCCGTCGATTCCGATCAACCCACCGACGGGCTCTGAACCGATGTCCGGGCAATCCAGCAGGGCCAACGGGCTGAAGGGCCAGACCAGCCCGTACCTCTTGCAGCATCTCTACAACCCCGTCGACTGGCAACCGTGGGGCCGCGAGGCCCTGCAACGCGCGGCCGACGAGGATCGGCCGGTTTTCCTCTCCATCGGTTACGCGGCGTGCCATTGGTGCCACGTGATGGAGCGCGAGTCCTTCGAGGACCCGGCGATCGCCGCATACCTCAACGAGCATTTCGTCAGCATCAAGGTCGATCGCGAGGAACGGCCGGATATCGACGAGATCTACATGAACGCCGTCCAGCTGTTGACCGGCGCAGGCGGGTGGCCGCTGACGGTCTTCCTGACGCCGGACCTGCGGCCGTTTGCCGGCGGGACCTATTTCCCGCCCGACGATCGTTTCGGGCGCATCGGTTTCCGCTCGCTGCTCGAGCGCATCGTGTCGTTGTGGAACGAAGATCGCGAGCGCGTGCTGCAGGCGGGGGACGAGCTGACCCGGCACTTGCACTCGATCGCCGAATCCGATCATGGCGAGCCGGATGGCCGTCCGGTCGGCAGCGAAATGATCGAGCGCGCCGTCGCTGAGCTGACCGCGCATCATGACGAGCAGTTCGGGGGCTTCGGCGCCGCACCGAAATTCCCACCCGATGCGGCGCTGGCCCTGTTGGTGCGCACATCCCAGCGCCTCGGCGACACTACCCCGATGCGCATCGCCGAGCACACGCTCGAGGCAATGTACCGCGGCGGGATGTTCGACCACGTCGGCGGTGGCTTCGCGCGCTACAGCGTCGACGATCGCTGGCTCGTCCCGCACTTCGAAAAAATGCTCTACAACCAGGCGTTGCTGGTGCCCGTTTACTGCGATGCTTTCCAGATGACCGCGCGTGCCGATTTCCGGCGTGTCGTGCTGCAGACGCTGGATTTCGTGCGCCGCGAGTTGACCGACTCGGCGGGCGGTTTCTACTCGTCTCTCGATGCCGACAGCGAGGGCGAAGAGGGGCGTTTCTACGTTTGGGATGCCGCCGAGATCGAGACGATCCTCGCCGGGGATGCCGATTTCTTCCGCACGGTGTACGGGATCAGCGCCACGGGCAACTTCGAAGGCCGCAACATCCCGAACCTCCTGCACGGGAGCCTGGCCGCGCAGGCGGCGGACGCCGGCAGTGACGAGGCCGCTCTCGACGACCGCCTCGAACCGCTGCGCCGCAAACTACTGGAGGCGCGAGAGAAACGCGTGAGGCCGGGGACCGACGACAAGGTGCTGACCTCCTGGAATGGCCTGATGATCAGCGCATTTGCCCGCGCGCATCAGGTTTTCGGCCGCAAAGAGGATCTCGGCGCCGCTCAGCGCGCGGCGGGCTTTGCCCTCGATCAGCTGTGGAGCGACGGCCGGCTCCGCGCTACCTGGCGGCAGGGCACCGCGGCGCTGAACGGCTACCTCGACGACTACGCCTTTCTGGGCCGTGCGTTGCTCGACCTTTACGAGACCGATTTCGATCGCGGCTGGCTCGACCACTCGGTATCGATCGCGCGGACGATGCTCGACCGTTTCGGCGATGCGGAGCGCGGCGGGTTCTTCTTCGTCTCCGACGACCACGAGACGCTGCTCACACGCAATCGCAGTGTGCACGACGGCGCGCTTCCCGCGGGCTCCGGTGTCGCCGCGGGATGGCTCGTGCGGTTGGGGGATCACCTCGACGACCAGCCGTTCCGTTCCGCCGCCGAGCGGACGAGCGTCGAGCTGGCGCCGGCCGTCCGTCGGTCGCCCAGGGCGTTCGCTACCTTGCTGCTGGCCGCCGAGCGCGAGCTGCGACCGCGGCTCGAGATCGCGATCGCGGGACCGCCTCATGACGATGCCACCCTCACGCTCGTCCGGCGTATTCGAGACCGCTTCCTACCGCACCTGACACTCACCGTGGGAGACGGTGCGGACGTACACGACTTGCCGTTGTTCCAGGGACGCGGCCCGATCGACGGTACAGCCGCGGCCTACGTCTGCCGCGACCGCGTCTGTGACGCGCCGATCACCGATGCTGACGAGTTGGATAGGGCCCTCGACGCACTCTAGGGCATCGGTGCCAGCGGGATCGTCTTCGGCGGGGTACGCAGCCGGTCGACCAGCGCCTCGACGCTGTCCGCGTCGACGCTCTCCCCTTTGAGCTCGGCGAGCTGGTCCAGAGCGCGCTCCGACGGTATCGGGGTCCTGAGCTTGCAGGAGGTCATCGCGTCGTAGATCTCCGCCAGCGCCAGCACCTTGGCGGTGACCGGTGTCGATTCGGAGTCCAGGCCGTAGTAGCCGCCGCCGTCAGGTCGTTCGTGGTGGTAGAGGATCGTCGACGCGACGTCGTCATCGCGGTCGAGTGCGGCGAGTAACGCGGCTCCGCGGCGCGGATGGGTGCGGATCAATCGCTTCTGACTCTCTTGGAGAGGGGTGCTCTGGTGCAAGATCTCGACCGGCAGGGCGATCTTGCCGATGTCGTGTAGCACCGCCGCGCGGAGCAGGGATGCGGTGTCCTCCGCACTCATGTGCAGGCCCTCGGCGATCATCGCGCACACGCCGGTCACGCGTTCCGCATGCCCGGGTTCGAAGGCGTCACGCCGATCGGCCCAGTCGGCGAGCCGGGCGGCGACCTCCAGGTAGGGACCGAGCGGCTTGGTGTAACCCGGGACGCGGCTGCCGAGTAGCGCCGTCACGCGCTTACCGATGCGATCCCAAGGTCTCCCGGATTTCGATTCCTGGGGCTCATGCGACACGGTGCGATCACGCAAGACGACCTTGCGGACGCGAGTCAGGGCGTCGACCCGGGCGAGCAGTTCTTCACTCAGAAAAGGACTCGTGATGCGATCGACGAGCCGGGTCGGCAAGTATGGGTCGTGGGAAAAATCGGTTTCGTTCTGGACGAACAACAAGGGTGCGGGAAAGCCGCGTGGCCTGCGTCCGCGGATGTCGAGGACGCTGTCCGTGCTCTCGACCGCGGCGACGACGAGGTCGGGGCGAATCTCCTGTTCGGCCTCTCGCCACTGGTCCACGCGGCGCAGACACGAGACCTGGTGTCCGTCGTGCCGTAACAGGCTGCGGACTCCGCTGACCCGGTCGCGCTGCGGACCGACGAGCAGGATATCGGCCATGCTCCACCTCCCTTGTTCGCCGAAATACCCGACGATCAAGAAAACAGGGTGGCTCTGCTGCCCCCCAGAGCCCCTCGGGATCGAATATAGGGCCGACCCCACGATTGTCACGGGAAGCGGTTTTTCGGTGTTTTTTGGCCCAAACGCGGGCGATCGGATCAATCGGACAACGGTGTCTCGCGGTGTCGGGCCACCAAGACCGTCACGTCGTCCCCTGCCGGAGCACCGTCGGTAAAGCGGTCGATTTCGGAGAGGATCCCCGCCACGAGGTCCGTGGCACAAGAGGTGCGGTTGTCGGTCAGCCACGACGCGAGTTGCTCGTCGCCGTACTCTTCACCCGCCGGGTTCTCGGCTTCGGTAACGCCGTCGCTGAACACGACGAGCATGTCGCCGGGGCCGAACTTGCAGGTCTTCTCGTCGTATCCGATCTCGGGCAACATGCCGAGCACGGTGCCCAGCACCCCCAGACGTTCGACCGATCCATCGGCGCGGATCAACAACGGTGGGTTGTGGCCGGCATTGCAGTACGTCATCTCCTGCTTGTCCGGGTCGACGACGGCGAAGAACAGCGTGATGAACCGGTTGTCCGGGCTGTTCTTGGCCACCGCCTGATCGAGACGCCAGACCTTCTTCGCCAGCTGCTCCGGATCCTCGGCGAGGATCTGCACGCGTGCCTGCAGGTTGCTCATCAACATCGCGGCGGACATGCCCTTGCCGGCGACGTCGCCGAGGACCAGACCGAGTCGCCCGTCGTCGTAAGGGAAGAAATCGTAATAGTCGCCGCCGACCGTGCGGCACGACTTGTTGTGCCCCGCCGCATCGACGAAGCGGTTGTCGGGCGGTCCGGCCGGAAGAATGGCCTGCTGGATCTCGGCCGCTTGGTCAAGGTCCCGCGTGCGTTGCTGCTCGCGCCGCTCGACGACGGCGAGACGCGTGTGCTCGATCCGCGTTGCCGCAACGTTGGCCAGCACGGTGAGCAGATTCAGGTCGTCGGGCGTGAACTCGCGGACGAACGAGCGCGAGTCGACGTAGATCAGACCGATGACGCGCTCTTCCGTCTGTAACGGCACCGCCATCATGGTGTGGATCTGTTGCTCACTGATGCTGACCTGCTGGCGGAGCGCCTCGTCCTGCGCAAGGTCACGGACGAGCACGGAGGTTTTCTCCTTGAGGACGCGGTCCCGGATGGTGGTGCTGATCCGGAAGCCCTCGCCGTGTACGGCGCGCGACGTGAGCTTGTCGCCGTCGAGGATCATCACGACCCCGCGCTCGGCGTTGACCGCCGAGATCGACAGATCGAGGATCAGCGGGAAGAGCTCTTCCAGCGGCCGGTGGCCCGACAATTCGCGTCCCGCGCGCACCAATGCGCGTACGACCGGAGTGGCGAATGCATTGGCCGGTCCGGAGACCGCGGCGCCCGTTTTCTTGTTGGTGCCGGTTCCGGCCGCGGTGGTTTCCGCCGACAGCAGCCCTTCGAGACTCGTCATGACCGTCGCGTTGGGTGCGATCTTCGGGCCGTCGCCGACGAACACGACGTTGTTCTCCACACCGTCCTCAGAGTCGATCAACGTGATCAGCAGGTGCCCGACGGACAGGCGATCGCCGGGACCCAGCACCTGCTTGGCGGCGATCCGTACACCGTTGACCAGCGTGCCGTTCTTGCTGCCCAGGTCCTCGACCCACCAATCCTGCGCATCGTGCGTGAAGCGCACGTGCTTGCGTGACAGGCTCGCATCGTCGGGATAACTCAGGTCGTTGCTGTGGGCGCGCCCCAGCAGGACCGAGTCCCCTTGGAGTTCGTACCGCCGGGTCTGATGATCCGGCGTCAGGATCAATAGCTCCAGTGCCACGGGGCCAGCTACTCCTTCACGACATCCCAGATCTCGGCGCCGGCGAAGTCCCAGGGCAGACGCCCCTCGTCGCATTGCTCGGGATCCGGATCGAACACCAGGTCCGTCAAGTAGAGAATCCGCGCTTCCTCGGCACCGATGTTGCGGCAACCATGCGCGACACCCGGAGGCACGCGCACGAACCGGCTGGTACCGTCACCGAGCATGAACCGTTGCCGCACCGCTGCGGACGGCGAACCGGCACGCACGTCCACCAAGACCATGAGGATACGGTCCTCGGGAGGGACGAACCACACATCCGTTTGCCGCCGGTGGAGATGGAACGCCTTGATCGCGCCGGGCTGCAGGATCGAGTAGTTCAACTGCCGGGGCTCGAAGCCCTCGAGACCGGCCGGCCGGTCCTCCTCGAAACGCAACAGCTCGGTCATGGCCCCGCCGTCGTCGTTAAAGCGGCGCAGCTCGGTGAACTCGACCCCGTCGATGGACGGCGACCCGTCGTAACGTTGAACACGCAGCACCGAGTCGGCGTCAGCGGTCAGCTTCATCAAGGATCTCCGTATAAGCCCGAACCGTCCGGGGACGAGAAGCTTATCAGCCTAGTCGAGGTACGTGTATTGCGCCAAGCGGGCGCGGTAATCTTCCAGCAAAGTGGGTGCTTCCTCGGCGGCGATCCGCGAGGCCGCCACGCCACCCTCGAGGGACTGCCGGATCCCCTCGACGAGCTCGTCGGCGTCGTAACCGAACCAGCGCAGTGCCTCCGATGCCGGCTCACCGCGCGCGACGCGACGCACCTCGGGCCCCTGGTTCCCGAGGACGACCTCGGCCTCGTGGACACGGCCGAAGAGGTTGTGCAGGTCGCCCATCGTGTCCTGGTAGGCGCCGAGCAGCATGAACGCGAGGTAGTACGGTTGGCCCGGAATCAACTTGTGGACCTCGAGCGAGTCCTTGATCTCGTTGCGGTCGACGAACTTGTCGATCTCGCCATCGGAATCGCAGGTGATGTCGACGAGCGACGCTCGCCGTGTGGGCGACTCGTCGAGCCGGTGGATCGGCATCACGGGGAACAGCTGGTCCAGCGCCCAGTGATCGGGCAGCGACTGGAACACCGAGAAGTTGCAGATGTACTTGTCGTGCAGCCGCGACTCCAGCTCGAGGAACTCCTCGGCGACGAACTTCGCCGTCTTGGAGTAACGCACGGCCTTGTCGGCGACGGACCAGAACAGGCTTTCGGCCTTGGCCCGCTCGTCGAGGCGCAGCATGCCGAGGTTGAACAGCTGATACATCTGATCGCGGTAGTCGATCGCGTCGTGGTAGAACTCGCGGTAGTTCTTGACGTTGATCATCTTGGCGACCTCCGCGAGGTCTTGGACGACCTGCGATTCGTCCCCGTCGAGCGGGATCGGAGTCGGATCCACTCCGGCGATCGACCCGCGCACGTCGGTCACCAGTACCGAGTGGTGCGCCACCAGCATGCGGCCCGATTCGCTGAAGATCATCGGCGGCTCGACGTCTTCCTGCTCGCAGACCTCCTTGATGCCGAACACGACGTCGTTGGCGTACTCCTGAACGCTGTAGTTGACCGAAGCGTCGGACGAGGTCCGCGACCCGTCGTAGTCGATGCCCAGGCCGCCCCCGACGTCGAGGTAGCGGATGTCGACACCGATCTCGCGCATCTTCGCGTAGACCCGTGCGGCCTCCTGCACGGCGTTCTTGATCTTTCGTATCTCAGTGATCTGCGATCCGATGTGGAAGTGCAACAGCGCGACGCTGTCTTCCAGACCGGCACCCCGCAAGCGTTCGAGACAGGCCAGCAACTGCCTTGTGGTGAGCCCGAACTTGCTCGCCACCCCGCCGGACTTCTCCCACAGGCCGGAGCCGCGAGCCTGCAGCCGCAGGCGGAAACCGATCAGCGGCATCCGGTCCTCGCTCCGCGCCATCTCCAGCACGGCGTCGATCTCGAAAGGTTTCTCGATCACCACGATGACGCGACGGCCGAGCCGCGTCGCCAGTGCCGCCGAGGCGAGGTACTCCTCGTCCTTGAAACCGTTGCAGACGATCAGGGCTTCATCGGCCAGCGGCAGCGCCGCTGCGACCAGCAGCTCCGGTCGGCTGCCCACCTCGAGTCCCATGCCGAACGGTTGGCCGCCGCGAAGCAAGGCCTCGACGACCGCGCGCTGCTGGTTGACCTTGATCGGAAAGACGGGGGCGTACCGGTTGGCATATTCGTACTCGTCGATTGCCCGCTGAAAGGCCGCGGTCAGGCGCTCGACCTGACTGATGACCACCTGGGGGAAGCGCAGCAGCACGGGCGTCGGGATTCCCTGCCCCTTGAGCTTGCAGACGATCTCGTAGAGATCGACTCCGAGGTCGCTGCCGTGATGGGGGGTCACCGCCAGGTGGCCGTCGGGCCGGATGGCGAAATAGCCGTCCCCCCAGCCCTCGAGGCCGTACAACTCGGCGGCGTGGGCGACCTTGAAGCGGTCCGTCACGGAGACGTTCAACGGCGCGTGCTCCTCTCGATACGTCGACAACGGGTCGGGAAGCGTCGCATTATAAGGCAACCGGGAGACGCGGTCATGAGCGAGTTATTTCCCCGCGTGCGACCTCGGCTGCTGGCCGTCACGGAAGCCGTCGCCGCGGGTAGCCGAGTCGCCGATATCGGCAGCGATCACGGGCGTTTGCCGCGCCTGCTGATCCGCAGCGGCCGGGCGTCCTGGTGCGTGGCCACCGAGTTCGGCGCCGGGCCCTCGGGACGGCTGCGCTCCGGCGTCGGCGGTTGCCCCGAGGCCGAGCGCATCGAGGTGCGGCAGGGCGACGGCCTGACCCCACTGGACGCCGAGGACCGTTTCGATGGCCTCGTGCTGAGCGGTATGGGCGGGGCCACCATGCTGTCGATCCTCGAACCGGAGAAACTCGAGGCGTTGGGCGTGAGTTGGTTGGTGCTGCAACCGCAATCCGGTTGGGCTGCCCTCCGCGCCGGGCTGGCGCGTCGCGGCTGGCGCGTCGCGGACGAGACGCTCGTTCGCGATCGCGGCCGCTTCTACACCGTCATGCGTGCCGTTCCTGGCGTGGAGGTCTTCACACCCCCCGCCGGCTTCGACGAACGCGAATGGTTCGAGCTGGGACCCTGCTGGTTTCGCGACCGGGATCCCGCGGCGATCGACTACTGGACCGAACGATCGTCCCGCGCGAAGGCGCGATTGCGGCGTGCCCGGGGCGCAGGCGTGGAACGCGCCCGCGGAGAGTGCGATTTGGCCGACCGTGCCCTTGCAGCGCTGAAGTCGCCGCGGTTAGGATGATCAGCGGCCCGGGTGGGTCGGGTTCGATGAGGTGAGCAAGCGGATGTTGCGAACGGGTTCCTCCTGCCGGGTGGCGCTGTTGATCCTCTGCGGTGCGGCCATGCTGTCGCAGACCGGCGGTGTCGAGCCGCCGACCGGGCGTCTACCGAACGTCCTGATCGTCACGGTCGACACGCTGCGCGCCGATCGACTCGGCGCCTACGGCTACAGCCGCAACACGTCGCCGGTGATCGACAAGCTGATGCGGGAAGGCGTGCGCTTCACGCAAGCCCGCACCGTCGAACCGCTGACCGGTCCCGCGTTGTGCTCGATGCTGACGTCGCGCTACCCCCACGAGCACGGGGGATCGCGTAACGGCCTGCGCATGCGCAGTGGGATGGCGTCGCTCCCGAAGGCGCTTCAGGCTCAGGGGTACCGCACGTCGGCCTTCGTCGGAAACTGGACCCTGCGCGACAAGCTTTCCGGTCTCGCCGAACATTTCGAGTACTACGAAGAGGTCATCTCGCGCCGTCGCTGGTTCGGTCTGGTGAAGGGCGAGGCGACCGCCGACGATCTCAACGAGGCATTCGACGTGTGGCTCGACGATCACGCCGGGCGTCACGGCGACCGGCCGTTCATGGCCTGGGTCCATTACGTCGAACCGCACGCGCCGTACCGAAACCAGAAGGCCTTCCATGGGCAGCTCGGTTTCCCGAAGAACCAGGCGCTCGGCGACAAGGAAAAGTACGACACCGAGATCGCCGCCGTGGATGCCGCGTTTGGCGAGCTCTTGGAGATCGCCGGCAAGAAGATCAACCTGGACGAGACGTTGATCGTGTTCGCCTCGGATCACGGCGAGAGCCTCGGCGAGCACGGCTACTGGGGCCACGGGCGCCATCTCTACGAACCGACGTTACACATCCCCATGAGCATTCGCTGGCCCGGGCGTGTGGCGCCGGGAACCGTCGATGCGCCGGCCCTGCTGATCGACCTGGCGCCGACGATCCTGGGCTTGATCGACACCGAAGGCAACGCGCCGTTCGCCGGTTTCGACTGGACCGCGGTGTTGGACGGCGGTGAGCCGCCGATGGACCGGATCACCCGCTACCAGGCCCACCGCGGCGCCGTCCTTTCGAAGCACGATTCGGACCTCGCCCGCAAGGCCGGGTTGCTCGCGGTCGGGCTGATCGAGAAGAACCGCAAGGAGATCTTCCGCATGGAGCGGAATCGCCGCTGGCTCTTCGACCTGGAGGCCGATCCTAAAGAGCTCGACAGCCTGACCCGGGTCAACGAACACCCGACCGAGGGGTTGCTGGGCTGGATGCGCACGGTTTACGAGGGCCTCGGCGAGTTCGACAGCACGATCCCCGCGCCGCTCGACGAGGAAAGCGTCAAGGCGTTGAAGTCGTTGGGCTACGTCGACTAGCCACCCTGGTCGTCCAGCGCCTCGCGCACGAAGCGCTTCGCGTCGTCCGGGAAATCGCTCCCGAGTATCCACTGCAGGTAGTCCGGCGCCGTTGCCGCGACCTCGGTCAAAGGCTTCCCCTTGTGCTTGCCGAAGTTGAACACGACTTTCCCGTCCTCGTGGACGAACTTCCCGTCGGGATCGGCGGCGTTCTCGGGGACCCGGCGGATCCAGGCGTCCAACGCGTCCACCGCGCGCGGCAAGTCTTCGTAGCGTTCGAGCTGAGCCTCGAGTACGTCGAACGACGCGGCGACATCCGCCTCGGCGTCGTGCGCGCCGGTGTGTTCGCGACCGAGGTAGAAGCGGGTCGCCGCGGACAGATCCCGCGGCTCCATGCGGTGGAAGATCGTCATCGCGTCCACGACGCGGCGTTGATCGAGCCCCAGACTCAAACCGCAGTCGCGGAACTCCCTGTCGAGCAGCGGGATGTCGAAGCGGGCGACGTTGAAACCGGCCAGATCGGCACCCTCGAGCAGATCGAGCAACGCCCGGGCGATTCTCCGGAACGCCGGGGCGTCGGCGACGTCCTCATCGCGGATCCCGTGAACGGCGGTCGCCTCCGCCGGAATCGGCCGCTCCGGATTGATCTTCCGCGTGCGCACGTCCCGGCTTCCGTCGGGCTCCACACGCAGGATCGAGATCTGGACGATGCGATCGGTCGCCGGGTCCACCCCGGTGGTCTCGAGGTCGAAACAGACGATCGGTCGGGTCAACTCCAGTGCGGCCACGGGGCGTTCCTCGGATGGTGGTGCGAAAGCAGAGCCCTAGTGTAATCTCTCTCGCTCCGAAAATCGCCGCTCGATCGCGGCCGAGGTCGTTGCGGATGGCACTCCCCGAGATCAAGACCCGTGCTCCCGAGAGGATCCAGATTCCTCTGCAGTTCTCGCGCCTCCGCGACATCGCCTACAACCTGTGGTGGACCTGGACACCCCAGGCCCGGAAGCTGTTCAACGGCATGGACCGTGGCTGCTGGGCGCGCTACCGCAACCCGATCGAGCTGCTGATCGACATGGACCCGCAGCGCTGGCACGAGCTGGCGGACTCCGAGGAGTTCATCCGCGGCTACCGCGATCTGGTCGAGCGGTTCGACGGCTACATGGCCTCGGATCAACCGACCTGGTTCGAGCAGCGCGGGACGGCCACGGATGGCCCGATCGCCTATTTCTCGACCGAGTTCGGCTGGCACGAGTCGCTCCACGTCTACTCCGGCGGTCTCGGCATCCTCTCCGGCGACCACTGCAAGTCGGCCAGCGACCTGGGACTGCCGTTCGTCGGCGTCGGGTTGATGTACCGGCACGGTTACTTTCGACAGATCGTCGATCCCGATGGGCAGCAGGAGCACTTCTACCCGGACTACGATCCGTGGCGCGTCCCGCTGCTCGCCGTGGTCGACGAAGCGGGGCGCGACCTGCGGATCGATCTCCCGCTGTCCGATCGCATCGTGCGGCTCGGTGCCTGGAAGGCGCAGATCGGCCGGGTGCCTGTGCTGTTGCTGGACACCGACCTTCCCGAGAACCACCCCGCCGATCGGGCGATCACGTCGGTGCTCTACGTCAGCGGCCGCGAGATGCGCTTCTGTCAGGAGTGGGTTCTGGGCATCGGCGGGGCGAAGCTGCTCCGCGTGCTCGGGACCGAGCCGTCGGTTTGGCACATGAACGAAGGCCACTCGTCCCTGCTGTCCCTCGACCGGCTGGCGATGGCGCTTCGTGGAACCTTGGACTTCGACGCCGCTCTCGCGGCGATCCGCGCCAACGCCGTGTTCACCACCCACACTCCGGTCCCCGCAGGCAACGAGGTGTTCGAGGCGCAGATGGTTCGTCGCTACATCGAACCCTGGGGAACGCAATACGGTGTTCCCGTGGACCGGGCGCTCGACCTCGGGGCCGTCGAAGAGAACCGCTTCAACCTGACCGCGCTCGCCCTGCGTACGAGCAGTCGCGCCAACGGCGTCAGCGAACGACACGGCCGCATCGCAGGCAGCATCTGGAACGGTCTCCTGGAGGGTAGCGGCCACGGCCCGGTCGAGCACATCACCAACGGAGTGCATGCGGCGACCTGGATCGGTCCGGAAATGCACGAGCTGTTGTGCTCGCGGTTCGGCGAGTTCGACGACGATCAATCCATCAAGCCGTTCGCCGAGGCGATGGAACAGACGACGGACGCGGACCTGTGGGAGGCGCACAGGATCCAGAAGAACCGTCTGGTACGGGTCGCACGCGAACGGTTGCGCGACCAGTTCGCGCGTCACGGTCGTTCCCCCGACGAGCTGCGCCGGCTCGATCACGTCCTGGATCCCGACATCCTGCTGGTCGGGTTTGCGCGCCGCTTCGCGACCTACAAACGTGCCGACCTGATCCTGCGCGACCTCGACGAGCTGAAGCGGATCGTGACGGCGTCGGAGCGCCCGGTGCAGTTCCTGTTTGCGGGCAAGGCGCACCCGGCCGACCGTCCCGGACAGGAGCTCATTCGCCGGATCTGGCAGTCGACGCTCGATCCGGAGCTCCTGGGGCGCGTCTTGTTCCTCGAGAACTACGACATGCGCATCGGCCGCTACCTGGTGCAGGGCGTCGACGTGTGGCTCAACAACCCGCGCCGCCCGCTGGAGGCCAGCGGGACGTCCGGCATGAAGGCCGCGATGAACGGCGTGCTCAACGTCAGCGTGCTCGACGGCTGGTGGCTCGAGGGCTACGACGCCGCCCACGGTTGGGCCATCGGACCCGAGGAGCGTCCCGGCGACGATGCGGAAGAGGATCATGTCGACGCGGCGGCGATCTATCGCGTACTGACCGACGAGGTCGTCCCCTGCTATTACGATCGAGATCCGGACGGGCTGCCGCGTGAGTGGATCAAGAGGATGAAGCGTGCCATCGGGGACCTGGCCCCACGCTTCGGCACGGCGCGGATGGTGCGCGAGTACGCCGAGCGGTATTACCTGGGAACCGTTACGGAGACCCGCTCCTGATCGCCGCGACCGGGGGGCGCGTCAACAAAGGGTCGAGCGGAAGGCAGGCGTTGGATTCGCGGTGCTGCGTGGAGGCGGCGACCGGAGTCGAACCGGTGAATAAAGGTTTTGCAGACCTCTGCCTTACCACTTGGCCACGCCGCCGTGCAGGGAGATGGCGCAATATACAAACAGGTTCCGGCCAGGTCAATTCAGGTTAGCACTTAGGTGGATGGGGCGCGCAAACTGGCTGCGGGCGGCCTCATGCAACCCCGCGACGCTGAACGGCTTGGCCAGGATTCCCGCGCCGCAACGGGCGAGCCGTTCGACGAGCTCGCGCTGCAAATCGAGCCCTGTGATCACGAGCGTGCGGCGCGCCAATTGCGGCTGCCGCTCGGCGATGATCTCGAGCCATTCGACGCCGGGACGTCCGGGGATCCCCAGATCCAGCGTCACGGCCTCGACGCGGCGTTCGGCCAGCGCACGGTCGGCGGCGCCGGCGTCCGGCGCGATGCGACATTTCATCCCGAGCGGTTTGAGCGAGTCGCGGATCAGCTCCGCGATTTCGCGCTCGTCTTCGACGATCAGCACTTCCATGACCAAGCCTCGAGCCCTTTCCTCAATGGAAAGATAGGTCTTGGAAACCCCGAATCCAGTTTCCCGTGCGCGTAGGCGTTTTTGGGGGCAAAATGAAGACATGGACGACGCACTGGCACCGGGCTTCCTGATCGCCGTCCCGCAAATGCAGGATCCCAATTTCAAGCAGTCGGTCGTATTCCTGCTCGAGCGCAACGAGGAGGGTGCGCTGGGTGTCGTGATCAACCGCGAGAGCCCGATGCTGCTCGCCGACCTTTGCAGCGACCATCAGATCCCGTACGAGGGCGACGCCGACAAACGCGTCCGCCAAGGCGGCCCGGTCCAGCCCGAACAGGGCATCGTCGTGTACGGCGAAGAGCACGTCGACCCGGAGGGGCACCGGATCTGCGAGGGCCTCCACGTCAGCGCGTCACGCGGGACTCTCGGACGGTTGTGCCACCTCAAGAGTGGGCGGTTCCACTGCTATTCCGGGTATACCGGCTGGGCGCCGGGCCAACTGGAGCGTGAGATCGAGGAAGGCGCCTGGGTCCACGCTCCGGCGGATGCGAAGAGCGTGCTGGACGCCGACCCGGAAGAGATGTGGGCCGAGGTGTTACGGAGCCAAGGCATCGAGCCCGGGGCCCTGGTGCAGGGCGGTTCCGTCCAGGCCTAGACTGCTACGGCAGGAACTTCTTGACCGCCTTCAGCTTGTTCGGCAGGTACTCCTCGATCACGTAGTTCAGGCCCCAGCGCGCCAGCGCCTGTTGCTCCGCGCGGACGTTCATCTTGAGCAACTGCTTGATCGCCGTCTGCCACTCCTTGTGGCGCTTGAAGAACGGATCGTTCTTGAGCGCGTCCTTGGCGCGCTTGACGTCGACCTCCTTCAGCGGATGCGTCGGCAGCTTGTAGTCGACGATGTCCTGCGGCGTCACGCCGAGGAACCGCGCCTTGGGCACGCAGAAGAACTTGTTGATGTGCGCGGCGTTGCCCGAGCCGACCTTGAGCGTGCGGTAGATGTTGGAGATGCCGTAGGGATCGCAGTCGACGAAGGCGTAGACCGGCAGCTTGCACTGGTCCGACAGCCGCCGCACGAAGCGCCGCGTCGCACGCGTCGGCACGCCGGCCATAGAGACGAGGATGCATTTCGTCTTACGCCAGAACTTGTGGCTCTGCAGCCGCTGGAACATGCCGCCGGTCTCGATGCACAGGATGAACTTCGCCTTGGTCTCGAAANNTCGCCTTGGTCTCGAAGGTCAGCTGCTCGACCAGCGACGGGATCGAGTAGGCCCCGGAGCCGAACCGCGTGCAGTCGATCTTCTCGGTCTTGCCGGTCTCCATGTCGGTGTCGTAGACGATCAGCTCGCCGGCGACCGCGCCGCCGTGCTCGTCGGGGATGTAGCGCAGCTGCTCGCGGCTGACGCCGTGGATCGAGAACATCGCCTCGATGTCGTCCATCACGGTGTCCGACTCGGTCTGCTCGTCGAACTTCGCCTCGCCCCAGTTCTTGGACTGGTAGTAGGCGTCCCGCTTGGTGGCGAAGTCGTTGGTCTCGACCAGCTCCTTGGACAGCGCCATCATCTTCAGCGTCTGGGCGAAGGTCTTGGCCGTGTTGACGGTGAGCGTGCGCGCGGAGCGGTCCCGCCCGATCTCGAAGTAACCCTTACGCGGGTCGTAGCGCACGTTGCCCAGCGATCGAACCGGGAACGTCACCTCCGGCTTGCGCATGCGCACGATGCGCTTGTCGATGGTCGTGGCGACTTCCTTGATCGCCTTGACCGTCACCCGACCGAGTTTGGCCTTCTGCGACTTGACCGTGCTCACGAGGCGGACTCGAGGTTGCGCTTGGCGAACCTGGCCAGGAGCGACGCGATGCACGCTATGGCGAGGATGGCGAGGATCGGGACGACCCACTCGTCGGACAGGAACGCTGCCAGCCAGCCCAGGCCGGCGGTCTCCTCGAACCAGGGGATCAGCCCGCGGATCGGCTCGCCGCCCCCGAACGAAACGACGTAGATCGCCAGGATCACGCCCGTCAGCCCCTCACCACCGACCATGCCCGAGCCCAGCAAGACGCCCTGCTCGCGCCGCCGCTCGGCTTCCTCTTCCTCCTGCTTGCGTGTCAACAGCCATCGAGTGAAGCCACCGACGAAGACGGCCGCCATCGTGTAAAGCGGGAGGTAAACGCCGACCGCGAAGGCCAGCACCGGAAGCTTGAACAACGCCACCACCGCGGCCAGCGCGGCGCCGATCAGGATCAGCATCCAGGGCAGGTTGGCATCGAGCACGCCGTCGACGACGAGCTTCATCAGCACCGACTGCGGCGCGGGGAGCTCGCTGCCGCCGAGTCCGCCGCTGGCGGCCTCGCTCTGGTGCAGGTAACCGATCGTCCACGCGACGATGCCGGCCGAGGTGATGACGCCCACCAGCTCGCCGATCTGCTGGAACCGCGGCGTCGCGCCGAGCACGAAGCCGGTCTTCAGATCCTGGGACGTGTCGCCCGCGATCGAGGCGGCGATGCACACCGCGGTGCCGACCATCAGCGCCGTCGCCTTGCCGAACGTGTCGGTCCAGCCGGCGGCGGCGAAGATCAGGCTCGTGCCGAGCAGCGTGGCGATCGTCATCCCCGACGTCGGGTTGGAGGTCACGCCGACCAGGCCGACGATGCGCGAGGAGACCGTCACGAAGAAGAAGGCGAAGATCGCGATCAACACCGCGGCGATCGCACGGACCGCGATCGAATCGATGAAACCGAGCACGCCGGGAACGACCGTCAACACGACGAGGATCAGGAGGATCACGCCGATCACGATCTTGAACGACAGGTCGCGATCGGTGCGGTCCACACTGCCGATGTTTTCCTTGGCCTGGCGAAGCTGCGCGAAACCGATCTTGAAAGATTCGACCATCGTCGGGATCGACTTGATCAGCGTGATGAAGCCGGCGCAGGCGACCGCGCCCGCGCCGATGTAGCGCACGTAGCGGTTCCAGATGTCGTGGGCGGTCATGTCGCGGATCAGCATCTCGGTCTCGGGGTAGAACGGTTCCGTCCAGCCCGAGCCGATCCAGTTGATCAGCGGGATGATGACCAGCGCGGACAGTGCGGCGCCCCCGACCATCACCGAGGCGATGCGGATGCCCAAGATGTACCCGACCCCGGTCAACGCGGGCGAGACGCTGATCGCGATCTCCGCCTTGCCGACCAGCGGCAGCACGAACTTGCTGCCGAGCACCTTGAAACCGCTGGTCAGCAGCTTGCCCAGCATGCCGATGCCGATGCCCCAGAACACGCCCGCCGCCTGCCGCCCGCCGCGCTCGGCGGCGACGAGCACCTCGGCACAGGCCATCCCCTCCGGATAGGGCAGTCTGCCGTGTTCCCTCTTGATCAGGAACCGGCGTAGCGGAACCATGAACAGCACGCCGATCAGGCCGCCGGCCATCGCCAGCAGCGTGATCTGGCGCCACGCCGGCGACATGCCCCACATGAACAGCGCGGGGATCGTGAACAGCACACCCGACGCGACCGAGGAGCTGGCCGAGCCGACGGTCTGCGAGCTGTTCAGCTCGAGGATGCTGTGTCGTCCGCCGAACAGGCCGAGCAGGCGGAAGAAGACGACCGACAGGACGGCAACCGGGATCGACGTGCTGATCGTCAGCCCGGCCTTCAGCCCCAGGTAGGTGTTGGCCATGCCGAACAGCATGCCCAGGAAGATGCCGGCGACGACCGCCTTGACCGTGAACTCGGCGGGTGTCTGGCCGTGCGTGTAGGGCTCGAACGTCTCGCCCTTACGGAGCTCGTACGCGGTGCGGGGAAGCTTCTTTTGTGCCACGAAGAACCTCGGCGCGGATCGGAGCGGCTAACTCTAGCACGGTCACCAGAGCGGTCTTGACCGAACCAACTCGCGTGCGAGCTCGGCCTCGGCAGCGATCGTGCCGAAGGCCGCCCAACCCGCCGCGGCGACGATGTGCCTGTACGCTTCGCGTGCGCGCTCGATTTCTCCCGTGTCCTCGTACCAGCGCGCGAGTCCGTAGGCCAGCGCGGCCTGACCGGGACCGTTCCCGCGGTCGAGGCGCTCCTGGAGCTCGACCGCCGTCAGACGTCCGGCGTAGAGCAGGGCCAGATCGTGGTAGCTGTGATTCTCGAGGATCTGCATGTCGTCGTGAAGGGCGGCGAGCAACTCCGCAGCCTCGCCGTCCCGGCCGAGCCTGCGTAGCGCGATGTGCAGCCAGTGCGTGCCGGCGACCCGGGAGTCGTCGTTCTTCGAGCGAGCGAGGTACTCGCGATAACAACGAACGGTCTGATCCAGGTCGCCCTTCAGGTAGTAGGCCAGGCCGAGGTGGTACCAGATGTTGGTCTGCGTCGTGCTGGTCGGGATGCCGGCGGCGTTGGGCAAACCGTCGGGCTCGACCCGGTCCTCTCTCCCCTGCTCCAGCTCTGCGGCGCGCTCGAGATCGGCGATCGCTTCATCGAGCCGGCGGACCGAGATGAAGCGATGCCCGCGATGGCGCCAGAGGCGCGAGTCGTTCGGGTGGACGAGGAGCGCCGCGCCGTAGTGCTCGATCGCGTCGCGGTAGCGGCCGAGATAGGCGATGCGGCGACCGACCCAGATCGAGCTCAGCGCGTCGGACGGATTCGCGGCGTACTCCGTTTCCGCCGCCACGAGCTTGGCCTCGAAATCCTCTCGCGTGTCGTCCGGGAGCTCCGGGCGTAACAACGGACGCGCCAGAAGCGACCAGCCTTCCGGATTCTCCGGGCGCTCGACCACGATGCCCGGACCGACCTCGGCGTGCCCGATGAAGGCGGCGGAGGAGCCGGATGCGGCCGCGCGCCTACCCGGGCGTCCGAGGTGCTTGACGATCTCCCAGACATCGCGGACGTCGATCTCCCGATCGATCACGACGACGTCGTCCTCCACGATCCCATCGAGCGCGTTCGGGTCCAGCCGGGCGGAGCGATGCGGCATGTGCAACACGATCGCGGCGATCAGCAGCGGCATCGCGACCAGCAGCGCGGTTCGCGCGCGCCGCCGGCTCTCGATTGCCGCTACGGCGATGGCGAGCGCTGTGGCCGGAAGCAGCAACGCCGGCGGCACCCCCGGTGCGAAGAGTGCCAGAGCCGCAACCGCACTCACCGCGACCATCGTGCCCTTCCCGATCGATCGGCGCGGCTCGCTCCCGTCTTCTCTCGATGGCTTGCGAGCGACCAGCAAGACGAGCGCGGGAAGCCACGCCAGCGCCACGGTGACCATCCGTTCACCGACCGAACGACTCGCGAGGACGGCGTCCCCGCCCCACAGGTCCCGGATCGCGGCCGTCCACCATCCCGTCGAGTCGGCGGCGAAGCCTGCATACGCCATGCGCCACGCGCCGATGACGGCCACCGCGGCGATCGCGCCGGCACTCAACCGTGACCACGACACCTCGCGCGAACGGGGGCGACGTAACGCCTCCACCAACAGGGCCAGACCGATGAAGAAAACGGCGGGGCGCCATACGAGCGATGCGACCGCCCCGAGAATCGGTGGTAGTGCCCATCGCAGGCTCGGCGCGTTCAATCGCCGTCCCGCCTCGTGGGCCGCGAGGCCGAGGATCATCAACGCCGCCAGCAGCGCACCCGGCGTCCCCCGCGTCGCTTCGGCCCAGAGCCCCGGGGTCCACAGGATCAGGAACACCGTGGAGACCTGCCACCTTCCGAACGCGGCAGCGGCCGCGACTGCGGCGACGAGAAGGGCGAGAAACGATGCAGCGCGCGCCGCGAGGATGCTCACCCTCCCGGGGTCTCCGCCAGCAGCTGCGCTCAGGATCCAGACGTGGAGCGGAAGGCGATTGGGGTCGGGCTCGCCGAGCTGGTGGGCGATGGTCGCCTCGCCGGAATAACAGGTCTCGACCGCCGCCAGGGCCGCGGTGGCCTCGGCCGGTTGCACCGGCGTCCGCAGAGAAAGCGTGAAGAGCACCGCGACAACCGCGACGGCCAGCAACGCCCCCATGGCCTGGGTCCGGCTGTTCACGGGCCCAATCTACTCGAACCGTCTCATCGAAGGCTATCCCGATGAGCGGAATCCGTGTCGTATCGTTCTCGCTCGCCTTCCGGTGTGGACCCGACCGGCGTCGGGTTTCACGAACGAAGTTATAATTCGGGTGGATCGGTCGAGAGATGGGCGTGAGTTCAGGTCAGATCAAGGGTGTCGTGGCGTCCCTGGTGTTGCTCGCGTGTGCGTGCAGCCCTTCGCCCGAGCGGGCCCGCGCAAAGATCGAAGGCTCCGATGTGACGTTCGACGCGGCGGGGCTCGCGCGTGCCGTGATGTCCAACGACATCAAGCTGGTGAAGCTGTTCGTTACGGCCGGGTACGACGTGAACTCGTTCGAGGATCCGAACGATGCACCGTTGATGCTGGCCGCGCGTCTGTCCCACCGGCCGACGATGAAGGTCCTGATCGCCGCGGGGGCGCGTGCGGATGAGCTACCGGGGATCTTGCGGATTCCGGCCTCACGCGGAGAGCTGAAGGCGATGACGATGCTGCTGGATGCCGGCGCGAAGATCGATACGGGAGACGCTCAGAACAGCACGGCGCTGCTCGCCGCCATCGAGTTCGCACACCTCCAGTCCGTCGAGTTCCTTCTCGATCGCGGCGCCGACCCGGACGGCGTGAACCCGGGAGCCACCCCTCTGATCGAAGCG
Organism: Acidobacteriota bacterium; assembly: GCA_011773795.1. Classification (GTDB taxonomy): domain Bacteria; phylum Acidobacteriota; class Polarisedimenticolia; order Polarisedimenticolales; family Polarisedimenticolaceae; genus WVWW01. The sequence continues at coordinate 19,860 of WVWW01000047.1, read as the reverse complement.
ATCCGCAGCGGCCGGCTGGAAATCGCGGAGATGCTGCTCGAGGCCGGCGCCAACCCGCTGAAGAGCTCCTCCGGTCTCAACGCGATCCAGATCGCCAGGCGCAGAGGTTACGAGGACTTCGCACGGCGTCTGGAGGAGATCGCCGGCAGTTAGAGCACTAGGCGCTCTGCAGGGTGTACAGCGTGGCGTAAATGCCGTCGGGGCGGTCGAGCAGCGCCTCGTGCGGGCCCTGTTCGATCAACCGGCCGTGGTGCAGCACCAAGATGCGGTCGGCGTCGCGGACCGTGGCTAGCCGGTGCGCGATGAGGATCGAGGTTCGGCCGGACAGCACCGTGGTCAGAGCCTGCTGGATGCGCCGTTCGGTCTCCGGATCGACCGATGCGGTCGCCTCGTCCAGGACCAGCACGGCGGGATCGAAAGCGATCGCCCGGGCGAAAGCGAACAGCTGTTTTTCGCCCGTCGAGAAGTTGCTCCCGCGTTCGCGAACGTTCTCGTCGTAGCCGCCGGGGAGTCGTTCGATCAGCCGGTGTACGTGAACGGCCTCGGCCGCCGCCCGGACCTGCTCGCGTGTGACGCGCGAATCGCCGAGCGAGATGTTGTTCTCGACGGTTCCGGCGAACAGGAAGTGGTCCTGCAGCACCACGCCGATCGACCTTCGCAGCTCGGCCAGCTCGTATTCCCGGATGTCGACCCCGTCCACCAGGATCCGCCCGGCCTGAATGTCATAGAGCCGGACCAACAGCCGGATCAACGTGCTCTTCCCCGAACCGGTCCAGCCGACAATCCCGACCCGTTCGCCCGGTGCGATCCGGAACGAGACGTCGTGAAGGACCGGTTGATCCGGGTCGTACCCGAAGGTGACGCCGTCGAAGACGATCTCCCCTTTCAGACGGCCGTGGATCGGGGTCGGTGCGGCCGCTGATCGAATCGTGACCGGCGTGTCGAGCAGGTCGAAGATCCGCTCGCCTGCCGCCATCGCCGCCTGCATCACGGTGTAGCGCTGCGACAGCTCCTGGACCGGGCGGAAGAACTTGGCGGCGTACTCGATGAACGCGACCAGCGTGCCGAAGGTGACCCAGCCCTCCAGGATGCCCCAGCCGCCGGCCCAGACGATCGCGGCCAGCGTCACCGAGCCGATCAGCTCGGCCAGCGCGGAGAAGATCGAGTCGTAGCGCACGCCCCGAAGCTGCGCCTGTTCGTGTTCGCGGTTGGTCTCACCGAACGATTCCGCCATCTCGCGCTCACGCGCGAAGAGCTGGACGATGCGCATCCCGCTGACGTTTTCCTGCAGCTCGATGTTGAGCTTGGTGAGCATCGCCCGAACGTGACGGTAGGTCTCGCGCATCCGTGCCCTGAAGAACCAGGTCAGGATCAGCGTCGGCGGGATGACCGTGAAGGTGACCAGGGCCAGGCGCCAGTCCATCCACAGCAGGATCGCCACGATGCCGACGAGCTTGACCAGGTCGGCGAGGATCATCACCACGCCCGACGTGAACAGCTCGTGGAGCGCCTCGACGTCGCTCGTCAGGCGCGTCATCAACCGGCCCACCGGGTTGCGGTCGAAGAACGACGAGGGCAAGCGCTGCAGGTGCGCGAAGCTCTCGTTCCGAAGGTCGAAGACGACGTTCTGGCCGGTCTGCTCGAGCACGTAGATCTGCGCAAAACGCAGGACGAACTCGGCCAACAGCGCAGCGAGGAACAGCAGCGCGAGGTACCCCAGGCCGTCCATCCGACCGGCGGCGATCTGATCGTCGATGACGCGTTTGATCAGGTAGGGCTGAACCAGCTGGGCGCCGCTCACGGCGAACAACAGCACCAGCGAAGCGCTGACGAGCATGCGATGCGGGCGGATATAGCCCCACAGTCGCCGCATCATCCGGGCGTCGTAGATCTTGCCCCGTGCGTCGGAGTCGCTCACCGGTCCTCCAGATCCTGGCGCAGTTTCTGGCGCTCGAAGATGCGGGCGTAGGTCCCACCGAGAGCCAGCAGCTCCTCGTGACTCCCCTCTTCGACGATCCGCCCATCGTCGAGCACGACGATGCGCTCCATCTCGGTCAACGTCGACGGACGATGGGTGATGAAGATCGCCGTCCGCTTTCGCATCAGCTCGTCGAGGCCGCGCATCACGGAACGCTCGGTGTCCGCGTCCAGGCTCGAAAGCGCATCGTCCAGGATCAGCAACGAGGGTTGGACGACGATCGCGCGGGCCAGCGTGGCCCGCTGGCGTTGCCCGCCCGACAGCGTGAAGCCGCGCTCCCCGACAACCGTCTCGATGCCGTCGGGGAACTGGTCCAGGTCCTTGAGGAGCTGGGCGCGCTCGACGGCGCGGTCGATCGCCGCGGCTTCGGCGTCGGGGTCGCCGAACGTCACGTTGCGCCGCAACGAGCGCGAGAACATGAACGGTTCCTGGGGAACGTAACCCAGCGAGCGGCGCCAGGCACGGACGGGGAGGTCACGCAGGTCCTTGCCGCCGATGGTGATCGAGCCGGAGGGCACGTCGTAAACACGGGCGAGCAGGCTGGCGAGCGTCGATTTGCCGGAGCCGACCGGGCCGACGACCGCCAGACGGCTGCCGCCGGGAATCTTCAGGTTGAGGTTCTTCAGAGCCGGTTCGCGCGCGGCTGCGCCCGGATACGTGAACGTCAGGTCACGGATCTCGATCGCATGCCCGGCAAGCGGTTCCGCGACGGTCTCCTGCTTGCCGTCGGCATCGAAGCCGGAGTCGATCCGCGGCACGGCGACGAGCACCTCGTCGAGCCGTTCCATCGCACCCAGCCCCCGCTGGAACGTGTTGATGATCCAGCCGAACGCGATCGTGGGCCAGACGAGCAGTCCGAGGTAGGCGTTGAAGGCAACGAAATCCCCGAACCCGATGCGCCCCGAGATCACGAATCTCCCGCCGACGTAGAGCACGACCAACGTCCCGACGCCGGTCACGATCCCGATCAAGGAGAGCATCACGCCGCGCAGAGCGGCCATCGACATGTTGCGCCGACGGAACTCGGCGCACAGCTCGCGGAACGCGGCGATCTCGCGCTCTTCCTGGACGTAGGTCTTGACCTGCTGGATGCCGCTGATGTTCTCCTGCGCGCGGTTGGAGATCGTCGCGAGCTGCTCCTGCACGGCCAGCGAGCGCGCGTAGACCCGCCGGCTCGCGCGGTTGACGGCCAGCATCAACGGCGGGTAGATCGTCAGGGATACGACGGTCAACAGCGGGTCGATACTCAGCAGCAGCGCGACCGCCGCGACATACACGATCGAGGTGTTGAGGAGGTTGAGCACGGCCGGCCCGAAGAACGCCTGAACCAGGCGAATGTCGTTGACCCCACGGGACATGACGTCGCCGGTTCGGTTGACGTCGTAGAACGGGGCGTCCAACCGCAGCAGGTGGGCGAAGAAACGCCGCCGCACGTCGTGGGCGATCTTGCGGCTGTTGCCCAGGATCTGCAGTCGGGAGGCCGTGCGGATGAGCGCCTGAAGGATCGCGATGCCGGCCATCGCCAGGGCGAGCCGGGCGATCTCGGCGAGCGGCGAGCCTTCCTCCAGCCGCTCGATTGCGTCGCGCAGCAGCCACGGGATCCACAGGCTGAGGCCGTTGGTGGCCAGCAACATCAGCAGCCCCAACGCGTAGGACGGGGCGTAAGGGCGTGCAAATTCCCAGAAGCGAGATGAGACGGCCGCGCGCATCGCGTCAGTTTAAAGGTCGTGCGACGGGCCGACCACGCCGGCGCGCGTGACCGCGCCCTAGGGCAGCGGCATCAGGTACATGACCGCGGCCGTCAGCGAGACCGCGACGGCGACGACGAGCAGGAACACCGCGACGCGTCCGGCGAAGCGAAGAGCTCCGCGGGCCGTGCCGGCGGATTTGCCCTTCTCTTTTTCGGGAGCGGACCCTATCTGCGCAAGGCAGAACGCATCACCGAGGTCTCGGGCCAGCCCGGGCGAGAGTGTCTCGAGCACGCCGTACCCACGGCTCTCCCTCCGCGATGTCATCGGCTGGACTCCCACTGTCTCGACTCCGTAGTTGGAGCTACGGACTCTCGACGTGGATTCCATCCCCTTTCCTGTAATCCGACCCCGATCGGATGCCGAAACTCGGGCTTTGAGGCGCTGTACACCCATCGGCTGACTCTCTCACCAACGTGCCAAAAATGAGTTGCATCCTAATTCTTGGGTGAAGGGTACTAAAAATCGAAACATTTGCAACAAAAAAGCTTATAAAATAGCTTTTTTGGATTGAGAATGCGGACTCCGAGCGGCTCGAGCTCTTGCCGGGTCGGTGGAACGGTTGTTTTGGAGAAGGGACCGGTCAGGCGAGCACACGGGAAACGAGGCTCGCATCCACATTGCCTCCGCTGACCACGCAAGCGACGGTGCGGCCCGAGATCCCGGCCACACCGCTCACCACCGCCGCCAGAGCGGCGGCGCCGGACGGCTCCGCGGCCAACTTGGAGCGCGTCCAGAGCAGCCGCAGCGCGTCCAGGATCTGCTCGTCGGTGACCGTGACGACTCGATCGACCCACGCCTGGGCGTGGCGCAGGGTGTGCTCGCCCGCAAATGGCGCCGCCAGCCCGTCCGCGATCGTATCGGGCTTGACCGTCTCGACCCGACCCGAAGCCAGACTGCGGGTCATGACGTTTGCACCGGCGGGCTCGACCCCGATCACTTGAACCGACGGTCTCGTGTTCTTGACCGCCGCAGCAATGCCGCCGATGAGGCCGCCTCCGCCGACGGGCACGAGGATCGCGTCGAGATCATCCTCGTCTTCCAGGATTTCGAGCCCCGAGACACCGTGCCCCGCGAGCACGTCGAGGTCATCGAACGGGTGCACGAAGGTCATCCCACGCTCGGCCTGGACGCGCCGACAATCCCCCATGTAGTCGCCATCGGTCGGGACGACCTCACCGCCGTAGCCCTCGGTCGCCTCGATCTTGGAACGGACGGCGTCACGCGGCATGACGATCGCGGAGCGCGCCCCGATCCGCGTCGCCGCCCAGGCCAGCGCCGCCGCGGCGTTTCCTGCCGAGATGGAGACGAAGCCGGCGGCCCGTTCATCCTGCGACGCCCGAAGCAGTCGATAGAGGATGCCCCGGGGCTTGAATGAGCCTGTCTTTTGGAACAACTCGGCCTTGAGCAGGACACGGTTGCCCGTCATCGCGGAGAGCGTGGACGAAGGCAGTAACGGAGTCCGGTGAACGGCCTCGCCGAGAGCTTCTCGTGCCGCGATCACATCGGCCCGCTCCAACAAACCGTTCTTCACTCGTGCCCCCTCGTCCTTTCAGCTCGATTTCGGTAGAGTACACGGCGATTGATTTTTTTATTGATCAAATTCATACTCTTGGTTCATCAAAAGAGGATTCCCATGCTGTTACGGATCGCGATCGCGGCAACGGTTCTGCTGTTCGTGCCGTGCGTTGTGGCAGCCGAGCCCGAGCTCGTGACGGATCGGCCGGACCAGACCGAATCCACGGAGATTGTCCCGAAGGGCCAGGTGCAAACCGAGCTCGGCCTCGGCGACGCCGACGGCGCCGAGGCCACGGCGGCGGGACTGGTCCGCGTCGGCCTGGCCGAACGCGTCGAGCTCCGCATCGGGCTCGACGAGGTCTTTCTCAGCGGACCCGAGGACGCGGTCGACATGTCGGTCGGGGCCAAGTTCCGTCTCCTGGGTGAGGGCGACCGGCGCCCGGCGATCGCCGTGATCGCCGCGGTCAATCAGAAGCTCGGGGACTCCCTGTCCCCCGTCTCCGACGGTTTGCGTCCGGGATTCCGGTTCGCCTTCAGCCACACGTTGAGCGAACGGCTTTCGCTCGGGTACAACGCCGGCGTCTCGTGGGACGAGACCGTTCGTCTGGTCGGGATGCCGGCGGTTCCGGACAAGGAGCTCGAATCGAGGTTCCTGTGGACCGCCGCCCTGGGGATCGGCGCGACCGACCGGTTGGGATTCTTCGTCGAGGCGTTCGGCGACACCGGCCTCAGCGATGACGGGCCGACCGAAACCGCGCTGGACGGCGGCGTGACCTTTCTTTTGCGGCCTAACGTGCAGCTCGACCTGTTCGTGGGAGCCGGGATCTCCGATGCCGCACCCGACTGGCTCGCCGGCGCGGGCGTGAGCTTCCGTCTACCCGACTAGTGGCGCCAGGGAATCGGGAACGTGTAGGGCGTGTACGGCGTGTCCGGCTTGCTCTGAAGCTCGAGCTCACCGACGACGATTGCGGGGCTGATCGTCGACACCGGGACATAGCCCGATTCCGCTCCGCACCACGCGTTGTCGACCTCGTAGCGGTCGCCGGCGGCGAGGATGCCCCGCACGGCGTTGAGCGGCGTGCCGACGAAATTGACGCCGCGCACCCACTCCTCGCGCCCGTCGGGGTAGACCTTGGCCGCCAGGTTGACCTCGCCCATGAAGGCCTGGAAGTTGTAGGCGTCGGTCGCCGTCTCCCCGCTCGTCGCTTCCAGGATCCGCACACCATAGGGCACGCGTTGCCGGGCGATCTCGTCGAGCAGGACCTGCTTCAGCTCGTCCGGCGGTAGACCCTCATCCGTCTCCGCGATCAGGACCCCCATGCGGCTGATCGGCCGTTGGTGCAAACGGCACCGCGCGTGACCGTTACCCGCGCGGCGTTTGAGCACCTCGGCACGCCCCGTCAGGTAGCCTGTCAAACGACCGGACTCGATGAGTCGGGCGTCCTGCGCGGGGCTGCCCTCGTCGTCGTAGCGGTAATGCCCGACGAGGGAATGCCCTTCGAAAGCCGCGCGCGTCGGATCGTCGCGCAGATGCATGTAGTCCGGCAGGATCGGCTCACCGAGCGCGTTCTTGAAGGTCTGTCCCTCGCCCGACGCCAGTAGCCGGCTGCCCTCCAGCCGGTGCCCGAGAGCCTCGTGGAGCAACAACCCGGCGGGAACGGGTTCGAGTAGCGCCGGGCCGCTGAACGAATTGAGCGGCGGAGCCGCGCCGAGTTTCGTCAACGTTTCGACGGCGTGCACGATCGCCTTCATGAACGCCTTCTCGTCGGGCAGTTCGTCGAGATCGGACACGGTGTAGCGCACCGACCAGGGGAACGCGTCTCCACGCTCGGACAGCAGCCACAGGTAGGCCTCGAGCGACAGGATCGCCGAGCACTCGAGCAGTCGACTCCCCTCCGAGTTCACGAACGTGCGGCACAGGTGGTCGGCCTGGAACTCGACGTGCGCGTCGGCGATGTCGACGTAGCGCTTGACCTTGCGGGACGTGCGTTCGACGAATCCGCGCCAGTGATCCTCGTCGATCTCCGGGAGCTTGCGCCAGCGGAGATCCACGACCGGCTCGGCGCGGCGGAACGATTTCAGGCCGCGGTTCTCGTCGCGGTAAGTCAGCTCGTGGGATTTCTTGTCGAGCAGCGTCTCGACGGCCTCGCGGTAGCGGGCGTCGATCAAGCGCCACAGCCCGTGCCGTAACCCGTCGGGGTCGGGACCCCACGGCAGATCGATGTAGCCGTAAGACTCGTCGTCTTTGTCGTTGTCGTCCAGCCCGCCGTCGCGCACCTGGTCGTTGCTGTACGACCCGACGCGTACGTCGACAAAAGCGTTGCGTTTGCGGTCGCAGGTGTCCGTGCTCAGCGAGCCGTACTTGGCCTGGATGGTCCACGATCGTTCGTCGCGGATCAGCGCCGAGACGTAGTACGGCCGGGGATGACCGGGGATGCGCATCGTGGTCATCGCGCGCTCGATCTCGGTCGCGGCGATATCGGCCGCGCGGACGGCGGTCCTGCGGTCCAACGCGCTAGCCGTCGAGTCCCAGGATGCGATCGATCGTGGCCAGCAGGCCGCGGATCTCCCACTCCTGGGTGTCGCCCATGTGGGCGATGCGGAACGTCTTTTCCTTCAGCACGCCGTAGCCGTTGGAGATCATCGCCCATTGACCGGCGAGCTCGTCGTTGAGATCGGCGATGGAGACGCCTCGAGTGTTCTCGACGCAGGTGATCGTCGGGGATTCGTAGCCCTCTGCGGCGAACAAAGCGAAGTGCCTGCGGGCCCATCCGCGAACGATGCCGGCGAGGAAGGCGTGGCGCTCGTAGCGCGCCTCCAGCCCTTCTTCGAAGATGTCGTCGAGCTGCGCGTCGAGCGCCTGGATCTGCGGGATCGCCGGTGTCGACGGCGTCATGCCCTTCGCGTCGTACTTGGCGATCTCGACGAGATCGAAGTAGTAGCCGCGATTCTCGATCGTGGCGGCCTTCTGGAGCGCGCGATCCGACACGCTGGCGACCGCCAGGCCGGCCGGCAGCGAGAACGCCTTCTGCAGGCCGGCGAGGCAGACGTCGATCCCCAGCTCGTCGATATCGATCTTGGTCCCGGCCATCGAAGACACCGCATCGACGAGGAAGCTGACGTCGGGGTACTTCTTCATGACTGCGGCGATCTCGTCCAGGTGGTTCATCACGCCGGTGGAGGTCTCGTTGTGCACGACGGTGATCGCGTCGTACCCTCCCGTGGCCAGCTCGGCGTCGATCATCTCGGCGGTGATCGCCTGCCCCCACTCGACCTTGAGCGGATCGGCCTGCTTGCCGTTGGCCTCGGCGACCTTGAACCAGCGGTCGGAGAAGGCGCCCTGCATGCAGCACAGCACGCGCTCGCGGACGCAGTTGCGGATCGCCGCCTCCCACACGCCGGTCGACGAGCTGGTGAACAGGAAGACCTTGCCCTCCGTGCCGAGCAAGCGCCGCAGTTTCGGGATCACGGAGGCGTAAAGCGCCCTGAACTCCCCCGAGCGATGGCCGATCTGGGGCCGGGCGAGGGCCGCGAGATTCTCGACGCGCACCTCGGTGGGTCCGGGGATGAACAGTCTTTTGTGGGGCATGAAATGGTCCTCGAGGGAGCTGAAATGAAAGAAAGCCTGCGATCAGGACGCGGACTGCGATCCGCTTCGGATCCCCTTCTCGACCCACGCGAGAAAATCTCGTGCGTCGAGGTAACCGGACGTGCGCGAACGGACCTGGCCGCCTGGGCCCAAGACCATCAGCGCAGGGTAACCGGCCACACCGTATCGCGCGGCAAGCTCGCGACCGCTGTAGCCGTTGATCTTCTCGTCGTCCTCGGCGTTGATCTTGACCGCCACCAGCTCGTTCAACCGCTCCACGACGCCGGGATCCTTGAACGTGCTGCGGTTCATCTTCCTGCAGTAGCCGCACCAGCTCGTCTCGAAGACGACGAACAGCGGCTTCGAGTTCGTCGCGGCGAGCTCGATGCCCGAGCCGAAGTCCTTCCACGAGACCCGCGGTGACAAACCGGAGATCCGGATCGGCGACTCCGTCGCGCGCGACTCCGGCGACGGGGTGAGTGTTCCCCAGACGAGGGAGACGCCGAGCGCGACGACACCGAGGACCGAGGCGACCGCGAGACCGCCGATACGCTGCGGGTGGTCGGTCGGCGTCAACTTCCCGGTCGGCGGCAGAGCCAGCAGGAGGATCGAGATCACGCCGCCGAACAGGATGGCCAGCTTGGCCACCGCCCCGCCGGGCGGGGCGAGGAGATCGTTGAGCAACAGCAGGACCAGGGCCGCGAACAGCGCGCCCCAGCGGGCCCACGGTTGCCGTCGCATCAGCCCGATCGAGACGTTCAGGCAGATCAAGCCGAGCGCGACGCGGCCGAGCGCCGTCGGCGCCGATCCGGCGCCGAGCGCGGACAGCGGCAGGAACACTCCGACGAGTCCCAGCAGAAGCGATGCGAACACGGCTCCGAACGGCACTTCGCGATTCTCCGAGCTTTGGGTGAACCGCCCCCGGGGCGGACGATCATTCTAGCGCGGCCGTTCGGCCCGGGCACGCCCTCATGGGGTCAGGTCTCCCATTGTGTCATCCTGGACTCGATGCAACGCCGTCCGCGTATCCGGTCGGTCGGAATGCCACAATGGGAGACCTGACCCCGGCGAGGATGACCCCGTCAAGGAGTGTTCGTGGTCGCACTTTCGCGTATCGGACCGACCGTTTTCTTTTGTTCCCTCATCTGGCTCGCGCTGATCGGACCGGCCTGCGGCCAGGCCCCACCGGTGCGACTCGAAGTCCGGGTCGACGCCCGAGCGCTGGCCCCCGGCGAGCCGCTGCGGATTCGTGTCGTTGCGGACGCCCCGCTGGATGCGCTCGGCGCGACCTTTCTCGATGAGGCGATCTACATGACCGCCGCCGACGCGTCCGGCCAGCACTGGAGCGGCTGGTCGATGATCGGGCTCGACCAGGAGCCGGTGGTCGCAAGCATCGAGCTTCGCGGCAGCGCGAGGGACGGTCGCGAGGCGCTGGGCGCCCGGGCACTGACCGTCATCGAGAAGACCTTCCCCGAGGAGAACCTGACCGTCGCGCCCAGGTTCGTCGAGCCTCCACCGGAGGTCCAGGAACGGATTGCACGCGAACGCGCTAAGCTGGCGGATATCTACGGTCGCCGCGAACCCTACGCCCCGCCGGTCGAGCCGTTCGTGCGACCGGTCCCGGGGATCAAGACCTCGATCTTCGGCATGCGCCGGCTGTTCAACGGACAGCCCCGCTCGCCACACCCGGGGCTCGATCTGCGTGCCGAGGAAGGCACGCCGGTACACGCCTCGGGCCCCGGTCGCGTCGTGCTGGCCGAGGACCTCTACTACTCCGGCAACACCGTGATCATCGATCACGGCGGCGGCCTGTTCACGCTCTACGCGCACCTGTCCGAGATCAACGTCACCGCGGGCGACCAGGTCTCCGCGGGCGACCTCGTCGGCCTGTCCGGATCGACCGGCCGGGTGACCGGCCCGCACCTGCACTGGGGGGCCAAGATCGGCGATCGCCCGTTCGATCCGGAGGCCTTGCTGGCGCCCGTGTTGTTCTGAAGCCCGTTCAGACCTCGATCGCACCCACGACGTCGCGCAAGGCTTGAACGCGTTTTCCGCGGTCCTTCGCGAAGCGCTCGATCCCCGCGAGGATGTGCCCGGGCGACAGGTGCGCCTCGGCGATCACCTCGTCGACGCTGCCCCCGGTGCGCCAGCGGTCGTCCCAGTCGGACGTCAGCGAGTACTCGGCGACCAGCGGGTTGTCGACCCAATCGCGCGAGACGCGCAGGGCGCGGTTGCTGATGACCATCGCATCGTAACGTTCGGCGGCGCTGCAGACGCTGTCGCGGTAGGCCTGATCCTGCAGCGCGAACAGCTGCGGGCTGATCGCGGCGACGATCTTGACGTTGAGCCCGCGGGCATCCAGCTCGGGCAGCACCTCCACGAGGTTGGCCGTCGTCGAGGTCCCCTGGACGAACACCGTCCCCATCTTCGGCGGGCCGTCACGGTACTCACGCATCACGTAGGCGCCCTTGGCCGCAGCGAAGTGCGACGGCATGCCGAGCGCCTCGCGGTCCGGGATCGTGATCTTCGGCCGCGTCAGGTGCAGCGCGACGATCGGCGCGTCCTGCTTGAGCGCCGCCGCCAGCACGACCGGCACCTCGTTGTACTCCCACGGGTGCAGGTCGATCACGTGGCCGTCGGGGAACAGCTGCGTCACGCCGGGCGCGAAGATGCCGAAGTGCGTGCGGCTGTCCTCCGCCGTCTCCGGTCCGGAGTGCCCGGCGACCCAGATCACCTTGCCGACCTTCAGCTCGCAGTCCTGCGCGAGCTGGCTGAACAGCCGCATCGGCCCGTACTTGAGGTAGGAGAACGAGCCGTAGGTCGAGCAGGCGGCCCAGAAGCCGTTGAAGCCGGCCATCGGATCGTCGGCCAGGTTGACCGAGGCGATGCCGACGCAGAGGCCGGCGTTGGTGAACTCGGTGATCTGCTGCGGCAGCAGCGCGCCGTCGGGGTTGGTCTCGCGGTTGTACCAGCCCCAGCCCTCGACGTCGTCGTCATACCCTTGCGCGAAGCCGTTGATGTTGGTGGAGGCGGCCAGGTCGGCCGAGCAGACGAGGAACACGGGACGGCCGTACTCCTTGCGTGCGAACGAGTTGACCCACGAGCCCCACTTGGCGAACGCGGTGCGGTTCGGTTGCGACTCGCCGGGCTTGGCCCACATCGACTCGGGGTAGCTCTCGAAGTCGTAGAGCCGCTCGTCCTCGAAGACGGCACCGCTTCCCTCCGCGAGCTTGAGGCCCTCGATCTTGTCGGGCACCGATTCGGCGATCGCGATCAGCCGGTCGGAAATCGCGTCTACCGTCTCCCGATCGCGCTCGAGCACGCTCATCGCGACGCGGAGGTTCTGCTCGGCTTGTGCCATCATCGCGTCGCCCGCGGGCGCCGGCTGGTCGACCCCGGCGTACTCGACGCCGTACTTGTCCATGAACTGCTTGCGCAGCGTCCAGAACTTCTCGCTGTTGATCGCGTGGGCCGCGCCGTGGGACTTGTTGTCGTACTTCAGGTAGCCGCGCCCCTTGCGCGTCTTGAACCAGGCCATCGACGGGACCTTGCCGTCACCGCCGTGCGCGGCGTCGAGCACCGTGCGCGCCACCGAGGGGAACTCCGAGCCCCGCTCCGTGGAGCAGACACGCCAGCCGTACGGTGCAAACCAGTCGGTCGGCGTGCCGTGGACGACCGAGGAGATCGCGTTGTCGTCGATGCCGTAGTCGTTCCAGTCGATCAGGAACACGAGGTTGTCGAGCCCCAGGCCCCAGGCGGTGTTGCGCGTCTCGTGGCTGGCGCCGGGCGTCAGGCCGCCCTCCCCTTCCATCGCGAACACCTTGACCTCACCCGCGCCGGCGCGTTTCAGCGCCATCGCCTCACCCGCCGCGGCGGGCATCCCGTGACCGGAGGGCCCGGTGTTCCACTTGAGGAACAGCGTCTTGCCTTCCATCTCGGCGTGGCCGGCAAGCCCCTGGTTGCGGCGCAGGACCAGCAGGTCTTCCCAGGTCAGCGCGTACTTGCCTCCCAACGGAAACGCGAAGCGCTCGTCGCCCGTGCGTTCGTGTCGTAACCGTAGCGTCTGGTTGAGCACGGCCAGGCCGGCGTAGACCAGCGGCACGGTGTGTCCGGCCGACAGCACGAAGCGGTCGCAAAACGGGCGCCAGGGCCGGCGGATGTCCCAGCGCATCGCACCGGACAGGGCCAGCGCCACGAAGGCGTGCACCTTCGAGCGCGACCCGCCGGGGTGACCGCTCTGCCGGTAGTTCAGCATCAGGTCGATCATCTCGTCGACGAGGTCCTTGATGACTTCCCAGCGGCCGAATTCCGGCTCGCACTCGGCGTAGAGCCGGTCGACGTTTTGTTGGCTGCTCACGTGCGCCCCCTGTTTTACTTCGTGTTCTTGCGGATGAAGTCGTCGATCTTGGCCAGCCCGTTGTCGATGTCCTCGAACGAGGAAGCGTACGAGAATCGGACGTGCTCGCCGTCGCCCTCGACGCGCGTGCCGAAGTGGATGTCGGCGAGGACCGCGACGCCGGCCTCGTGGAGCAACCGCTTGCGCAACTCCTCGCTGTCGGCGACGCCGATCATCTTGCAGGCCTCGGTGACGTTGGGCCAGACGTAGAACGCGCCGCCCGGCATCTGGCAGGTGATGCCGTCGATCGCGTTGAGCCCGTCGACGATGCGGCCGCGGCGCTCCTGGAACACGTCGCGCATCTTGTCGGAGGCGTCTTGCGGGCCGTTCAGCGCCTCGACCACCGCCCACTGGTTGGGGTGCGGCGGGCAGGAGTCGGTGTTGGTGACCCAGCGGGTGAACGACGGCGCCAGCGCCTTGTTGGCCGCGTAGCCGATGCGCCAGCCGGTCATCGCGTAGGTCTTCGACGCGGTGTCGGCGATGATCGTGCGCTCGCGCATGCCGTCGACGGCCGCGATCGACTCGAACGGGCCGTCGTAGACGAGACCCGAGTAGACCTCGTCGGAGTAGACCCAGACGTCGGGATAGTCGGCGAGAATCCCGGCGAGCTCCTCGAGGTCGCTGCGCGAGATGACCGACCCGGTCGGGTTCTGCGGCGAACAGAGGATCAGCAGACGTGTCTTGTCGGTCAGCTTCGAGCGCAGATCGTCGAGGTCGAAGACGAACCCCTTGCCCTCGCGCAGGTGCAGCGGCACCGGCACCGCGCCGTTGGCCACGATCTGCGACTGGTAGATCGGGAAACCGGGGTTGGGGTAGATCACCTCGTGGCCCTCGCCGTAGTCGGTGACCGACAGGATCGTGTAGCCGATGAACGGCTTCCCGCCGCAGCCGCAGACGACCTCGTCCGTGCCGACATCGATCCTGCGGGTGCGCGAGAAGTACTTCGCCACGGCCTCGCGCAACGGCTGGATGCCCGGCGACGGCGTGTAGCCGTGATGGCCTTCCTGTATCGCCCGGATGCCCGCCTGGGCGATGTGCTCGGGAGTCGGAAAGTCCGGCTGGCCGATGCAGAAGGAGATGATCTCCCTGCCCTGCGCCTGGAGCTCGGCGACCTCCCCCAGCACCACGAACGCGTTTTCGGTCCCCAACTCGCTGGCCCGGCGTGAGAGTTCCGGCATGATTGAGCCCCTCTCGGTGACGATGGTCTTCAAAAAAAACGCCCGTAAACGGGATTCTATCGAACGGGCGCCAAAAGAAAAAGGGCGCCGGTCCGGCCGGCGCCCTCATGGTCCAGATCTGTCCGGAGCAGGACTAGATCACGTCGTTCCGAGTCGGCGCGACGGGCGCCGGACGCGGTGGAAGAGGCACCGCGGGCAGCGGGGCGAGCGTCGGGGCGACCTCGACGGCGGGCGCGGACAACTTCGCCGGAACGGGCGGCACGACGGGGACGCTCGCGGCCACCGGCGCAGGCGCAACGACCGCTCCCGGCCTCGGGATGCGGTAGGACGCGCGCGGTCCGGTGGGCCGGTCTTCGTCGTCCTTCTCCAGCGTGACGGTCAGCGTCATCGAGCGGCCGCCCCGAATGACCTCGATGTCGAAGACATCGCCGTCACGCTTCGCCAGCGCGCGACGCAGGTCGCTCGTGCTGCCGATCTCCTCGCCGTCGACGTCGACGATCAGGTCGCCCACCTGGACGCCCGCCTCCTCCGCGGCGCTGTCGTGGACCACCTTGCTGACCAGGACGCCNNGACCAGGACGCCGGCGTCTTCGCTACCGCCGAGGTGCTCGCGCAGCTCGGGGGTCGTCTCGGTCAACTGCACGCCTAGCTTGGGCTTGCCGTACATGTAGAACAGGCCGCTGTAGTCGCAGTCGCCGTCTTCGCACGTGTAGGCAAGGCCCTTGGACAGATCCTGGAAGCGCTCTTTCCACTCGTCGCTGTTCCAATACAGGCCCTCGAGGTTCTCGAATTTTTTGAGCGACTCGGCGAGTGCCTGCGTATCGAACTCGATCTCGGGGACCTCCAGGTTCTCGAGCTCCCTGAGCACGCGCGGCGCCACGGTACTCCACTGCGTCGAGTAGGAGCTGCGCTCGCCCAGCTCGACGTCGAAGCTGCGCTTGCGTCCGTCGCGCAGCACCGTGATCTCGACCTCGTCGCCGGGGTCGAGGTCGCGGATCTTCTTGGTCAGCGCGACCGGGCCGCGGATCGTCTCTTTACCGAAGCGGACGACGATGTCGCCCTCCTCGATCCCGGCCTTCTCGGCGGGCGAACCTTCGACCACCGAGGTGATGC
>WVWW01000047.1:1846-4329 GCA_011773795.1 Acidobacteriota bacterium | reverse complement strand
GCCGAACATCGAGTAGGTCGAGACCAGCTTCTTGGTCGTGTTCTTGTCCTTGTCGTCGTCATCGTCGCCGGCAACCACCCAGCTCGTCTGCGCGACGAGCGCCGGGGCCGCGATCAGCACCAGGGTCAGCGTGCCTGCCAGCCAGATCAACTTTGATTTCATCTCGAAAACTCCTGTTTCGACGACGGCCCACAGGCCGTGTCCACCCCCCTACTACGTCCGGCACCCGCAAAAGTCGGATGTGCCGAGGGGAGGTTTTCCGAATGATACGATGAGCCTCTTTTTCGAGGTTTTTCGGGCTTGAACGAGCGGGAGAGAGAACGATGCGTCGTTTCATCGTCGGAGCGTGGATCGTGATGCTCGCCGGGGCGGGCATGCAGGGCGCGGATCGGACCGAGGGCAAGATGTTCGCGACCCGGTCGGTCGTCTACGGCCAGAACGGGATGGTCGCCGCGGCGCACCCGACGGCAGTGAAGATCGGCGTGGACGTCCTCGAGGCCGGTGGGAGCGCGGTGGACGCCGCGATCGCGGTCAACGCCGCGCTCGGCTTCCTCGAGCCCACCGCCAACGGCATCGGCGGCGACCTCTTCGCGATCGTCTGGGACGAGAAGACGCAGAAGCTCTACGGCCTGAACGGCTCGGGGCGCGCGCCGCTGGCGCTGACGGCGGACAAGGTG
The DNA here is from genome assembly GCA_011773795.1 of Acidobacteriota bacterium. GTDB lineage: Bacteria > Acidobacteriota > Polarisedimenticolia > Polarisedimenticolales > Polarisedimenticolaceae > WVWW01. Next base: position 3,652 of record WVWW01000047.1, on the reverse strand, counting down.
GAGCCGACCGAGCGCGGCTGGATCCCGCTCTACAGCCCCTACTCCTGGACCGTGCCGGGCACCGTCGACGGCTGGTTCGCGCTGCACGGCAAGTTCGGCCGCATGCCGATGAAGGACGTGCTCGCGCCGGCCATCCGCGCCGCCGAGGAGGGCCGGCCCGTGCCGCAGGTGATCGCCGCCGCGTGGAATCGCTCCGCGCGCATCTTCGGCGACAAGCCGGGGTTCGCGGTGACCTTCCTGCCCGACGGCAAGGCGCCGCAGGAGGGCGAGATCTTCCGCAACCCGGACCTGGCCAAGAGCCTGCGTCTGATCGGAGAGAAGGGCCGGGACGCCTTCTACGCGGGCGAGATCGCCGAGGCCTTCGTCGCCTTCTCCGAGGCCCACGGCGGCTTCTTCACGATGGAGGACTTCCGCAGCCATCGATCCGACTGGATCGAGCCGGTCGGGACGACCTACCGCGGCGTGACGCTGTACGAGCTGCCGCCCAACGGCCAGGGCATCGCCGCGCTGCACGATGCTCAACATCCTCGAGGGCTACGACCTCGCGGCGATGGGTCGCGACTCCGCCGACTTCTGGCACGTGATGGTCGAGGCCAAGAAGCTGGCCTTCGAGGACCGCGCGCGGTTCTACGCCGACCTCGACTTCATGGACGTGTCGGTCGAGGCGTTGATCTCGAAGGAGTACGGGAAGGAACGCGCCGAGCTGATCGACATGCAGCGGGCCGCCCGGACCATCACGGTCGGCAACCCGCGCCTCTACCACGGCGACACGACCTACCTGACCGTGGCCGACAAGGACGGCAACATGGTCTCGCTGATCCAGAGCAACTACACCGGCTTCGGCTCGGGCTACGTGGTCGAGGGCTGGGGCTTCGGCATCCAGAACCGCGGCGGCCTGTTCAACCTCGACCCCGAGAGCCCCAACTACCTCGAGCCGGGCAAGCGGCCGTTCCACACGATCATCCCGGCCTTCGCCACGCGGGACGGCAAGCCGTGGCTCAGCTTCGGCGTGATGGGCGGCGACATGCAGCCGCAGGGGCACGTGCAGATCCTCGTCAACATGATCGACTTCGGCATGAACCTGCAGGAGGCGGGCGACGCCGCGCGCTTCTACCACGCGGGCTCGTCGGACCCGCGCGGCTCGACGATGACCGACGGCGGGGTTCTTTACCTCGAGTCCGGCGTGCCCGACGAGGTGCGGCGGGGCTTGACCAAGCGGGGTCACCGGTTGGGCACGATCACCGGGCCCTACGGCGGCTACCAGGCGGTGCTGCGCAACCACGAAACCGGCGTCTACGCCGGCGCGACCGAGTCGCGCAAGGACGGCTGCGCGCTCGGTTACTGATCTCTAACGGGGTCAGGTCTTGAATCAGCACATTCAGGGGTGGAAGTGCTCGAATTCAAGACCTGACCCCGTTCTTTATTCGAGCTCGATCAGGACGATGTCGGAATTCTCGTAGAGTCGATCGAACAGGATGCTCTTCCCGTCGGGGGTGACGTCAAACGTTCGCATGGTCGCGATTCCGGAGAACCTGGTGAGAACGCGACGTTGCATCGTCTTCAAGTCCAACAACTCGAAATCGCGGGCGGGCTGACCCTGCATGAAGATCAAAGCCGATCCGTCGCGCGTGAAACGATACCGTTCGCCTCCTCTCCACACCTGGATGTCCGGTAGATCGATCGGGTTCCCCTCCGGGTCGACGGCCAGGAGCGGGGCCTCGGCTCCCTCTTGTTTGCCCGAATAGACGATCATCCCCCCATCGGGAGACCATTGCGGATCGAGCGCTTTCCCTTGGACGACGAGTT
>WVWW01000047.1:0-1799 GCA_011773795.1 Acidobacteriota bacterium | reverse complement strand
ATGCGGTCCGTCAAGCGTTCGTATGTCGAGCCGTCAGCGCTGACCCGGTGGAGGTGCCATCCCTCTTCGCGACGGATGAGGAGAACGATCGTCTCCCCGTCGGGCGAGATCGCGGGCGGCTCGAGCAAAGCGGTCTCCGCGCCTCTCCAGATCTCGGTGATCTCACCGTCACGCAAACGGGACAGGCCGTCCCCTCCACCCAGCGACGACAGGAAGTACAACGTCGATCCGCTGAACCGCGGGGCCAACGCCCTCAGGCCCTCGGTCTGCTCGAAAGACTTCGCATCCGCCTCGGTGGCCGGGCGGTCCAGGATCGGCACGGTCCACAACTCGGCGTGCGGATCTTCGCGAGTGGCCACCAGTCGCCGCTTGTCCGCAGAAATCGATAGCGAGTTGTAGCGTTCGAGCCCGATCGAAATGCGCCTCGAGACCTTGGTCTCGACGTCCACGGCCCAGATCCACGGGCCCGCGCCGTCCGGTTCCCGGGCGATGTAGAGTACAGTTCGCTCATCGAGCGGGGTCGGGTACATGACGAGGAACTGACGCTCGGTCAATCGCTCCAGATCACTGCCGTCGGGGCGCACGCGCCAGAGAGCCATCTCGCCCGTCGCCGGCCGGCCGCGGGACAGGTAGATCCACTCGCCGTCCACCGACCACTTGGGAAAGTGCTGATGCGTGATCTCGTCGAGCGCGAGGATCTCGCGCGCATTCGATCCATCGGCGTCGGCAACCCACAGATGATCTCCACCCGTCTTATGGTGGTACGCCATGCGTGAACCGTCCGGGGACCAGTCGACGTTGACCGCGTCCTCGTCGAGGAAGGGCCGCGCCTTGCCGCCGAGCAGCGGGACGGTCCGCATCCGCCGGCCGAGCCCGCCGCCGATCCAGATCTCCGTGCCATCGGCATTGAACCCGGTTCGCCGAACCTCACGCACGTAGTTGACCTGTTTGTCGTGTCGGGTGAGATTGACGAAGTCGTTCGTCCCGATCTGACTCACGTAGACGTCGAGGAATCCGCCGTGGCCCGAGATGAAAGTAACGAACCGACCGTCCCTCGAGATGGCCGCGTCGTACTCGGAACCCTCGAAGTCCGTGATCCGGGTGAAGCTGGCGCCGTCCAGCGGATTCCGGACCGTCGGACCCGACGCGGGATCCGGGACGAACAAGGCGAGCAGCAGGAGCGCCAGCACCACGACGAAGGCCGCGGCCGCGATTCGGAAGGCCGTCCTGTATGGCGTACCCGCAGGGGTGTCCGTCGCGGTCGCCTCTTCGTCCTCCAACTCGATTCTCGCGTCCGCGATATGGTGAAACCGCTGGCCCGAGTCCTTGGCCAGGCACCGACGAAGCAAACGAACGACGTTGGGTGGCGTCCCGGACGGCAGCTCGTCCCAGTCGGGCTCGCGGCCCAGGATTGCCGCCAGGGTGTCCGAAACGGTGGGCGCACCGAAGGCGAGCTTGCCGGTCAAACACTCCCAGAGGACGCAACCGAAGGCCCAGATGTCGGCGCGCGAATCGACCTCCTGCCCGCGCGCCTGCTCAGGCGCCATGTAGGCGGCGGTCCCCAACAGGACGCCGGCGAGCGACGTCGAGGTCACCGTGGGCGAGAGTGCGGGGTCGCGATCCGGCTCTCCGGCCGCGGCGAGGGCTTTCGCCAGACCGAAGTCCAGGATCTTGACCGTGCCGTCCGGCGTCACGCGGACGTTGGCCGGCTTCAGATCGCGGTGGATCACCCCTCGTGCGTGGGCCGCCTCCAGCGCGCCGGCAATGCTGCGCAGGATGCTCAGCGTCTGATCGAGCGG
>WVWW01000105.1:1915-2539 GCA_011773795.1 Acidobacteriota bacterium | reverse complement strand
GCCGAAGCCTTCGTCGGCAGGCGGTTGACCTCGACGGTCGTGCGCGTCGGCTGGTTGTCGGCGAAGGCTTCGGCGTAGAGCTCGTTGAACGTATCGAAGTCGCCGGCCATGTCGGTCAAGAAGACCTGGACGTCGACGATGCGTTCCCAAGAAGAGCCCGCGTCCTCGAGGACGCTGCGCACGTTCTTGAACACGGAGAGCGTTTGGGCCGTGATGTCGTGCGCCACGAGGTTGCCGTCGTCGTCGAACGTGGTGCCGGGGATCGCCGTCGTGCCGCGCACGCGGGGGCNNTCGTGGGGGAACGCTCCGACGGGCTCCGGCGCGCGGCCGCTGACCGTGTTGTCCTCGGCGCTCATTTCGCTTCCATCCGCAGGCAGACGTTCTTCGGCTCGGTGAAGAAACGCAGCGCCTCCTCGCCGCCCTCGCGGCCCACGCCGCTGTGCTTCATGCCGCCGAACGGCACGCGCAGATCGCGCAGCATCCAGCAGTTGACCCACACGGTTCCCGAAGCGATGCGATCGGCGACGCGATGCGCGCGGGAGACGTTTTCCGTCCACACCGAGGAGGACAACCCGTAATCCGTCCCGTTGGCCCAACCGATGACTTCGTCTTCCTCGTCGAACG
>WVWW01000105.1:862-1836 GCA_011773795.1 Acidobacteriota bacterium | reverse complement strand
GTCAGGATCGTGCCGCCTTCTTCGCGAGCCAGATCGATGTAGCCCATGACCTTGTCGTAGTGGGCCTTCGACACGACGGCGCCCTGTTGCGTCGCGTCGTCGAGCGGGTCGCCCTGGACCAGCTCCGAGGTCAGCTCGACGAAGCGCTCGACGAAAGCGTCGTAGGCCGGCCGCTCGACGAAGACGCGCGAGCCGCAGAGGCAGATCTGCCCCTGGTTCGAAAACGAGGCGCGGACCGCGGTCGGGACGGCGGTGTCCATGTCGGCGTCGGCAAACACGATCGTCGGATTCTTGCCGCCCATCTCCAGCGCCGTCTTCTTGAACTGCTTGGCCGTCGCTTCGGCGATCAGACCGCCGGTTGCCGTTCCGCCCGTGAACGAAAGGGTCGGTACGTCGGGGTGCGTCGTCAGCGGCGCGCCTGCGCGAACACCCGACCCGTGAACGATGTTGAGCACGCCGGCCGGCAGGCCCGCGTCGCGGCAAGCTTGCGACAACAGGTACGCGGTCATCGGCGTCAGTTCGGAGGGCTTGGCGACGGCGGTGTTGCCGGTCGCGATCGCCGGCGCGACCTTCCACGTCAACAGGTACAGCGGGAGGTTCCACGGCGAGATCAGACCGGCGACGCCGCGCGGGCGTCGCAACGTGTAGTTCAGCGCTTGGTTGTCGGTGACGTGGGTCTCGGAGGCCGTGTGCTGGATCGCCCCGGCGAAGAAGCGCAGGTTGGCCACCGCACGCGGGATCTCGACGGTGCGGGCGAGTTGGATCGGTTTGCCGGTGTCGATGCTCTCTGCGCGTGCGAAGTCTTCCAGCCCGTCTTCGATCCGCTGCGCGACGTCGAACATGAAGCGCGCGCGTTCGACGGCGGGCAGGCCGGACCACCCCGCAAACGCGCTCCCCGCCGCCGCCACGGCGCAATCGACGTCGCTCTCGTCGCTGTCGGGAAGCCGGCTGTACACGCGGCCCGTCGCGGGTTC
>WVWW01000105.1:0-855 GCA_011773795.1 Acidobacteriota bacterium | reverse complement strand
CCCGTCGCGGGTTCGACGTTGTCCAACCAACCGCCCGCCGACGCCTCGACCAACTCGCCGCCGACGTAATTGAGGATCCGCTCCATCGAGCGAGGATTGTAGTGACCCCCAAGAGTCGAATCAAACGGCCGCCGCAGATTCCCGGCACGCCGGGTTGAGCCGCTCGCGCGCGGCTTCCCCGAACAAGTGCAGCGCCACCACGGTGACCACGATGGCCAGCCCCGGCAGCGTCGCGATCCACCAAGCGTCCAGCAACCGGTCGCGGCCTTCCGCGATCATGTTGCCCCAGGTCGGATCCGGGGGANNTCGGATCCGGGGGAGGGACCCCGAGGCCCAGGAAGGAGAGGGAGGCCTCGATCAGGATCGTGTCCCCGACCCGGAGCACGCCCTCGACGATCAGGGGCACCGCCGCCGACGGAAGCAAATGCAGGCGAGCGATGCGGGCCGGCGAGACGCCCGCGGCCCGCGCGGCTTGCACGTAGTCACGCTCCCGCAGCGAGAGGATTTCGCCACGGACCAATCGGGCCGCGGCCATCCAACTCGTCGCTCCGAGGACCAGGATGGTCGTCGCCAGCGAGCGGCCGTAAAGGGCGACGAGCAGCACGGCCAGGAACAGTCGCGGCACCGACAGCACCACGTCGGTCAAGCGCATCAACGCAGCGTCGATCCAACCCCCGGCCAGGCCCGCCGTCGTGCCGACCAGCGTGCCCAAACCCAGCGCCATCCCGGCGGCGAGGAAACCGACGAGCAGCGAGACCCGGGCGCCGTAGACGAGCCGCGCCAGGACGTCGCGACCGAAGCCGTCGGTCCCCAGCACGAACAGCGGGCGGCGTTGCGCCGCCTCCAGGCTGCCGC
>WVWW01000299.1:4596-8339 GCA_011773795.1 Acidobacteriota bacterium | reverse complement strand
AAACCACCGATTGACTGAAGCTCTTCGGTGGTCGCCTTGAGGTAACCGTCGTTGTCGAGGTTGCCGATGACCGCCCGGCCGATCTCTTTCACGCGCTCGTCCGAAACGTTCATCTCGAGCTGCCAGGTGAGATGGTCGGTGAGGTTGGGCGAGTCCGCCAGCGTGTTCTCGAACGTCGGGAGCTCGGAGGGAACCTCACCGCTGCCGCGCGGCGGGCCGAAGTCGCTGTCGACGTCCTGGAAGTAGGATTCGTAGTCGATCTCGGAAAACGCGTCGTCGGTTGTCCCGTCCTCGGCGGCTTCTTTTTCCGGCGGGTCGGATTGCTCGGCGGATTGCTCGGCCGGAGGGTTCTCGACCTGAGCCTCCTCGAGCGTGGGGTTCTCGAGCAATTCCTGCTGAACTTCCTCGACCAGCTCGAGCTTCGACATTTGCAGCAGCTTGATCGCCTGCTGCAACGATGGCGTCATCACGAGCCGTTGGCTCATGCGGAGGCCGAGTTTTTGCTCCAGCGCCATGGGGTGCTGACCGCTCCTAGTTCAAGCGGAACGTTTCTCCGAGGTAAACCCTCCGAACCTCCCCGTCGGAGGCGAGTTCCGCGGGCGTTCCGTGCCTGAAAATTCGCCCCTGGCTAATAATATAGGCGCGGTCCGTGATCTGTAAAGTCTCGCGCACGTTGTGATCGGTGATCAGTACACCGATGCCTCGTTGCTGCAAATGCTTGACCACCTGTTGCAATTCCGCAACCGCGATCGGGTCGATTCCGGCGAAGGGTTCGTCGAGCAAGATGTATTGCGGTTCGCTGGCGAGTGCGCGTGCGATTTCCGCGCGACGGCGTTCACCGCCCGACAGCGCATAACCGGGAGTCTGCGCCACGCGTCCGAGTCCGAACTCGTCGATGAGCTCGCGGCTTTTCTCGTGCGCCAGCTCGCTGGTCGCACAGCAGATCTCGAGAATCGCCAGCAGGTTCTCCTCGACCGTCATACGACGGAAGATCGACGCCTCCTGCGGGAGGTAACCGATCCCGCGGCGCGCGCGCAGGTACATCGGAAGGTGCGTGATGTCGTCCCCGTCGAGCAACACCTTGCCCTCGTTCGGTGGAAGCTGGCCCAGGATCAGGTGGAACGATGTCGTCTTGCCGGCGCCGTTGGGGCCGAGCAGCCCGACGACCTCGCCGGGTTGAATCTCGACCGACACGCCGTCGACGACCTTGCGCCCGCGAAACTGCTTGATCAGGTTTCTCGCGACCAGTCCGTTTTCGTCGCTCATCCGGGCGTCTCTTGGCCTTTCTCTTTGGCGACGGTGGGCGGCGCGTTGATCAGACTCCCGCCCTCGATCGACAACGTCCCGTCGTCGAGCCGGTAGGTTAACACCTTGCCGCGGGAGATCCCGGCCTGGTCGCCCCCGCGCTGGATCTCGGCGCGTTGCTCGTCACCGTACAACCACAGGACTTCCTCGGCCGGGAGATAGTCGAGCCGGTCGCCGTGGCCGGTCGTTCGCGGGGCCGGGTCACCGTTCTCGTCGGGGACGCCGAGAAACTCGACTCGCACATCGCCCTCCGCGAGGAGTTTCTCGAACCCGCTCGCGCCGCGGTTCTGCACGACGGTCAACGCGTGGCTCTCGATCCAGCCCTCGGCCAGCACGACACGCACGTCGTCGCGATAGATCGCCCGGTAGTCGTTCTCGCTGTAGTCCAGTTCGGCCGCGGTGATCTGAACGAATTCTTCGGCGCCGGCGATCGCGCCCTCCGTTTTCCTGGGGAACCGCGTCGTCACCCGTTCGCGGGCCAGCAGGGTCCGCTCGCCTTGATCGACGACGATCTCCTGCGCCGACAGATTCTTTTCACCCTGCCAACCCCGCACGTCGCCCGAGAACGTGAGCACTTGGCCCTGCTCGCCGCCGCGGAGCGCGGCCGAAATGAAATGTACCGCCGTGTCGCTCCGGAACAGACCTTCGAGGGCGTTGCTGTCCGGTTGGGGCAACAAGGTCGATTCGACCCGGCCGCTGGCGTGCAGAGCAGCGCCTCCCGAATCGGTCTCGATGTGATCCGCCGTGACCCTCGACCGCGCCTGGGCCAGCCGGGCCCGTTGCGTCTCGTCGGAGAGCAACTCGATCCTCAAGCCCTGTTCGAGGTTCGGATGACGTGAGACGCGTGCGGCCGCTGCATCGGCCTGTGTCCCCGGCGCCTCGAAACGGATGCCGCCGCGGGCATCGGCATCGATCACGTCGAGCGCCGCGTCGAGCCGGGCAATCAGGCGTTCCGCCCGAACGCGTGCGCTGCCGCCCTCGAGCGGCCCCGCGAGGCGCACGGAACCCTCGGCGTCGAACGACCAGCCGCCCGCGGGTGCGTTTGCGGCCCTCATGTGGAGTCGATCGGCCGCCACGTGGCGTGGTCCCTGCTCGACGAGTGCTCGGCCCTCGAGGACCAGGTCCACCGGATCGCCGGCGTCGTCCCAGTCCGCCTCGAGGAGGTCGGCGGAGGCTTCGAGGTAGCCGTCATTGTTGCGGAAACCGGCGACCACACTACCGCCGGCCGTGACGTGTTTCAGGCGGCCGTCCTCATGGCGGACGATGCGAGCGGTCTCGGCGCGGAAGGCCGTGTCGTCCTCGCGGCGGTAGCGCATGCCCTGGACGAGCTCGATGTCGTTGAGTCCATCGTTCAGGAATGCCCGTTCGGCGAGCAACAGGCCGCCACCGTCGTCCTCGAGCTCCAGCCGGTACAACTCGGTTGCCTGCCCGGCCAGACCGTAGGCCAGGCGTTCCGCGCGCGTGCTGTGGTTTTCGCCCGAGATCAGGACCGATCCGTCGGATCGCCCAACCCCTTCGACCTCGTCGACGTCGAGGAAAGGCAGATCGATCACGAGCTCCAACTCTTCGTCGATGATCCGGACGGGTCCCGTGAAGTTCATCTCGCGCTCGCCATCCGGTCCGGTCAGCGTCGTACACTCGGCGCTGACGACGAGCGGCTCCAACCCTTCCCGGGCGAGCCGGAATTCGCGGACCCCGCAAGCCTTGTAGCACTGCTCCCCGCAAACTTCCCCGGTCTCGGCGTTCATCCTCATCGACTCGATCAGCTCGCCGCTCGGGCCGAAGGTGTATTGCGTGATCTCGCCCTCGCTGACGCGCGGTTCGGTGTCGGCGTCCGGAGGGAGCTCGCTGCGGCCCTTCTCGATCGGCCGAATCGCCCAGACCAGCAACGCCACGACCGCAATCAGGAGCAGCGGCAGCAGGACCTTGAACAGTCGGATGCGCAGCACGTCTGTCAGCGACCGGGGAAGTCGGCCTTTCGCTTCTCGAGGAACGCGGTCGTGCCCTCGCGCATGTCCTCGGTCGCGAAACAGAGCCCGAACAGGCCGGCCTCGAGAACCATCGCCTCGTGCTGGCCGGTCTCTCCGCCCGAGACGATCGCTTCGATGCACCGCGCCAGGGCCAGCGGGCTCTTCGAGCAGAGCTTTTCGGCATAAGCCGTGACTGCATCGCGGAGATCCGCGGCAGGGACGACCTGGTTCGCGAGACCGATGCGGTGGGCCTCGGCGGCATCGATCATCTCCCCGGAGAGGATCAGGTCGAGCGCGCGTCCGCGGCCGACGACACGCTGGAGGCGCTGGGTGCCGCCCGCGCCCGGCATCAGGCCCAAGGACACTTCGGGTTGCCCGAAGCGGGCGTTGTCGGCGGCGATCCGTACGTGACAGGCCAGGGCGAGCTCACAACCCCCGCCGAGGGCGAAGCCGTTGATCGCCGCGATG
>WVWW01000299.1:0-4586 GCA_011773795.1 Acidobacteriota bacterium | reverse complement strand
CGCCGGCTACGAACGCCTTCTCCCCCGCCCCGGTCAGAACGATCACGCGAATGGCGTCATCGTCCTGGGCGCGCCCGGCCGCGGCGGCGATCGCCTCCACCGTGTTGCGGTCGAGTGCGTTGAGCTTTTGCGGTTTGTTGATGGTGATCCAGGCGACAGAACCGGTCGCCTCGTAGAGGACGTTGTCATCCATCCGGGGTGAACTCCAGCCGGCCGTTGCCGGGATTGTCAGCTACTCAGGTGGGTCTTCCGGTAATCCGGTCCGCCCAATTCCACAATACGGCACATCTCACGCAGCCGCGAGATCAGCGCGTCGCCCAACCGGTCGGCCAGTGTCAGGGGCGCGTCCACCGATCTCGCCCGGCGCCGCTCCGGCCCGTCGCCCAGCGCGATGTTCGTGGTGACGAGCAGGTGCTTCCTTTCGTTGTAGCGGTGCGAGATCACGTCGTGGAGTACATCTCGGGCCCATTCGGTCGTCCGGCCGGCGCCGAGATCGTCGAGGACCAGCAACTCGCAGTCGAGCACCGGGCGCAGGACATCCGACTCCTGCAGGCCCGCACCCGATTCGAACGTGCCCTGCAGCGCCTTGAGCAGCGAACGCTGCTCATAGAACAACACCCACACCCGCTTGTGCTCCATCAGCCAACGCGCGGCCGACACGGCGAGGTGCGTCTTGCCGCGACCGGGCGGGCCCAGCAACAACAGATCGGGCTCGTCCGACGAAGGGGTGAATCTCTCGATCCACTGGCGACACGCCTCCAGCGCGCGTTCCTGGCTTTCCGGGTGGTGGATCTTGAATCCGCCGACGTCGCCGTCGAACGAACAATGGGCGTAGCGTTGCGGGATGCGGGCGATCTTCTCGAGCCGCGCGGCGTGCCGTGCGCTCTCGCAGGCGCAGCGCTTGGAGGTCAGCACACCGCCTTCTTCGTGAACCTCGAAGCCGGTGCCGTGACAGATCGCACAGTCTTGGGCCATGAGCACTCCCGCCGTACGCCGTCACTATAACAAGGGAACGGACTAGTTGAGGTACCCGCGCAGCTGCTGGCATTTCTGGGAGCGGTTGAGCTTCTCCAGGGCCTGGGCCTCGATCTGGCGGATCCGCTCGCGCGAGAGGTTCATCATCTCGCCGATCTCCTTGAGCGTCTTCGGCTCGGCCCCGTCCAGCCCGAAACGCTGGCGGATGACCTTTTCCTCCTTGGCGTCGAGTTCGGTGAGGGAGTCTCGAAGCAACGTTTTCAAGGAATTCTTCAACAGGACCAGCTCGGCGGAGGGGATGATGTCCTGCTCCAGCTTGTCCGACAGGTGGAAGTCGTGCTCCTCGTCGATCACCGCCGACAGCGAGATGTTGTCGTCGGACACCTGCAGCAGGTTGTTGACCTCCTGGACGGAGACCTCCATGCGGTCCGCGACTTCCTGGGTCGTGGGCGTGCGGTGCAGCTCGCTGCGCAGGTTCGCCTGGGCCTTGCCGATGCGGTACAGCAGGTTGGCCTGCTTCTGCGGCAGCCGGAACGCCCCGCTCTGGTCCGACAGGGCGTGGATGATCGCCTGCCGCACCCACCAGACGGCGTAGGTGATGAACTTGACCTTCTTGTCGGGATCGAAGCGCTTGGCCGCCTCGATCAGGCCGATGTTGCCCTCGTTGATCAGGTCGAGGAAGGACAGGCCGCAGCCGCGGTAGCGCTTGGCGTAGGAGACGACGAAGCGCAGGTTGGCCTCGACGAGCTTCTTGAGCGCCGCCTTGTCGCCCTTACGGACCTTGCGCCCGAGGACTTTCTCCTCGTCGGCCGTGATCCGGTTCAATCGAGAAATTTCTTTGAGATATTTCTTGAGAGATTCGGAGCTCGCGCGTGTCGATTCTTCGCGTTCTTTCTGAGTCCGCATAGGGGTGCACCGGCCGCGGAGTATAGCACGGCATTTTTTGGCCTTTCGGGGCTGGCGGGCCGTGCTCTAGCCGATGTCGATTCGGAAGGACTCGGGTCCGAGCGTGTCCCGCGCCGGGAGGCTGATCTCCAGCACCCCGTTACGGTACATCGCCTGGATGCGGTCCCGATCGAACCGTGACGGCAGCGGGAACCGGCGCGAGAACTTGCCGTAGGCGCGTTCGACGCGATGGAACTGCCCGTGGTTGCCGTCGGCGTCCATGCGGCGCTCGCCCTCGACGATCAAGTGATCGCCGTCGACCTTGAGGTCGATCTCCGACTGCTCGAAACCCGGAAGCTCGAGACAGAGCTGGAGACGATCCTGCGCTTCATGCACATCCGCGACCGGGGCCCAGCTGTCGAGCCCCGCCGCGGTATCGAAATCGGTGCGCGCCAGGGCGCTCTCGAACAGGCTGTTCATGCGTTGCTGGACCTGAGCGAGGTCCTTCAGCGGATCCCAGGTGTTCTGCGAGGCCATGGCTTCTCCCTTCAACCCCTTAGGCGCCTTTTTCTTGGTCGACCACCTCGGCATCGATCACGTCGTCGCCCGAGGAGGCCGTCTGCGCCGGATCGGCACCGTCCGTGGCACCGGTCCCAGGGGTATCTTGGTTCTTGTAGAGCTCGGCGGCAAGCTGGTGGGACTTTTCTTCCAGCGTTTTGCAGGCCGCCTCGATCGCCGCGGTATCGCCGCCCTCGAGCGCCTTCTTCACGCCCTCGAGCGCCTCCTGGACGGCCGTCTTGGTCGGCTCGGAGACCTTGTCCCCGCTCTCGCCGAGCGTCTTCTCGGTCAGGTAGACCATCTGGTCCGCCTTGTTTCGGACGTCGGCCGCCTCGCGGGCCGCCTTGTCTTCGCCGGCGTGCGATTCGGCATCCTTGACCATTTTCTCGACCTCGTCGTTGTCGAGCCCCGAGGAGGCCGTGATCGTGATCTTCTGCTCCTTGCCGGTGCCCAGGTCCTTGGCCGCGACGTGCACGATGCCGTTGGCGTCGATGTCGAAGGTCACCTCGATCTGCGGGATGCCGCGCGGGGCCGCGGGAATCTCCGCCAGGTGGAANNCGCCAGGTGGAACTTGCCGAGCGTCCTGTTGTGCGCGGCCATCTCGCGCTCACCCTGGAGCACGTGCACCTCGACGGAGGTCTGCCCGTCCGCAGCGGTCGAGAAGATCTCGCTCTTGCGGGTCGGGATCGTCGTGTTGCGATCGATCAGCTTGGTGAACACACCGCCGAGCGTCTCGATCCCCAGCGTCAGCGGGGTGACGTCGAGCAGCAGGATGTCCTTCACCTCGCCGCCGAGCACGCCGGCCTGGATGGCCGCGCCGATCGCCACGACTTCGTCCGGGTTGACGCCCTTGTGCGGCTCCTTGCCGAAGAACTCGGTCACCATCTGCTGCACCTTGGGCATGCGCGTCGAGCCGCCGACGAGCACGACCTCGTCGATGTCCGCCGGTTTCACGCCGGCGTCCGCGAGTGCCTTACGGCAGGGCTCGAGGGTGCGTTGCAGCAGCGGATCGACGAGCTGCTCGAACTTGGCCCGGTTGAGCTTGAGCTGGAGGTGCTTCGGGCCGCTCGCGTCGGCCGTGACGAACGGCAGGTTGATCTCGGTCTCGGGGACCGTGGACAGCTCGCACTTGGCCTTCTCGGCGGCTTCCTTGAGCCGCTGCAGCGCCATCTTGTCCTGCGACAGGTCGATGCCCTGGTCCTTCTTGAACTCGTCGACGATCCACTCGATCAGCACGTGGTCGAGGTCGTCGCCGCCGAGGTGGGTGTCGCCGTTGGTCGACTTGACCTCGACCACGCCCTCGCCGACCTCGAGGATCGAGATGTCGAACGTCCCGCCGCCGAAGTCGAAGACGGCGATCGTCTCGTCGTTCTTCTTGTCCAGCCCGTAGGCCAGCGCGGCGGCCGTCGGCTCGTTGACGATCCGCAGCACTTCCAGACCGGCGATCTGCCCCGCGTCCTTGGTGGCCTGCCGCTGCGCATCGTTGAAGTACGCCGGCACGGTGATGACCGCCTGCGTCACCGTCCCGCCGAGGTGGGCCTCGGCGGCCTCCTTCAGCTTGCGCAGGATCATCGCCGAGATCTCCGGCGGTGCGTAGATCTTGTCCTGGATGCGGATCTTGACGTCGCCGTTGTCCGCCGCCTCGACGGTATACGGGACCATCTTGGACTCTTCGGGGACTTCCTCGAAACGGCGCCCCATGAAGCGCTTGATGGAGAAGACGGTGTTCTCGGGGTTGGTCACCGCCTGCCGCTTGGCCACCTGGCCGACCAGCCGCTCGCCCTTGTCGTTGATCGCGACCACGGACGGGGTCGTCCGGCCACCCTCGGGGTTGGTGATCACCGTGGCGCTGTCACCCTCCATGACGGCGACGACGGAGTTGGTCGTCCCGAGGTCGATTCCAATGATCTTGCTCATCACAAAACTCTCCATGGCAGCCCCTTCGGGGCCGGGTTTTTCTCGATAACGACGGGTTAAGACCGCTCGGAGAGTCTGTCAAGGTCGAGGGCGATTATTGTATCCGACTTGGAATCAGTGAGTTAGCGCGCCGGAGGCGCCTCGGGAGCCATCATCATTCGCTGCACCCCGCTGAAGCGGTGGAACACGAACAACTCATTGTCGGGATTGCCCTCCGCATCGAGCCCGGACACGCGGAACCCGCCCGCGGA
>WVWW01000190.1:18201-18405 GCA_011773795.1 Acidobacteriota bacterium | reverse complement strand
AGGAGCGACCTGCGCTCCTTCGTCGGCGCGAGCGAAGCCCCGGTCGGTCTGGTGATCATTGTCGATCGGCGCAAGGATGCCGCCTCGTTCTGGCGTCGTCCGAGCGGCATCTCGACGATCGCCGGGGGTGGTGCGCTGATCTTGATCCTTCTCAACGACGGAGGGGATCCCCCCACCAGCCCCTTCATGCCCGCCGCGTCGAGT
>WVWW01000190.1:751-18177 GCA_011773795.1 Acidobacteriota bacterium | reverse complement strand
GTCGAGTCCCTAGGCCGTCGACTCGAGGAGCGGACGCTTGACACATTTCGCCGCACGACGGCACAATGGGTGTCGTCAAGCCGATCCGTCCGCCCACGACCGATGGTCGCAAGAGGCTTCCGTTGAGACGGCCCGCGAAGTTCCAATCCCCGACGGCGTATCTGCTGCTGCTGACGATGCTCGTCCTGCCGGTCACGTTCACCCGTGCCGATGATCCCAAGCCCGCTGTCCCGAACTCGATGATTCGCGGCAAGGTGTTCGGGGCGGACGGGAAGCCGCTCGACGGGGCCCAGGTGCTGGCCTACCACCTGGCGACCGAGGAGACCTTCTCGGCTACGACCGACGGGAAAGGCGAATTCGTGCTCGCGGATCTCCCGTACGGCTACTTCGACCTGGCGATCCGGACCGCGGAAGGGCTCTACGTCGCCGACCAGGTGGCCAACGTCTCTCCGACCGGAAAGAACATGGTCCAATTCCGGCTCCAGCTGTTCAGCGCCTCGACCCAGGCAGACCGGCGTGCCTTCCCGGGGGCCGACGGCGGACCCGTCGGCCTCGCACGGGTGATCGACCAGCGCATGGTGGGCGAGTCCTTCTGGCGCAGTCCGAAGGGCATCTCGATCCTGTCCGGCGGCGGGGCGCTCGTGCTGCTGGCGCTCACGGGCGGCGGCAGCGAGCCGACGGCGAGCCCGGTTTTTCCGTAACGATTCCTCGACAATTCTGCGGACAATCTGCCGCAACCGGGGCGGGTTGCCTGGCTTGACAGCGATTGCCCCCGCCCTCCAAAATAGATCTTCGTATCGAACACATTGTGACCACAGCCGGGCCTGACGCCCAGCAACGGAGGAGTCCCGCATGACGTCCCCTCGCATACGCCGCGCTCTGGCGTTTCCCCTGGCGATTGCCACCTTCTTCGTCGCTTCGGTCGCACCCGTTGTTCACGCGGAAGATGCTCTGCTGGCTGGCCGTGTCATGGAAACCGACGGTTTCACCCCGCGTAGCGGCGTCGTCGTCGCCCTCGTGGATGAAGAGAGCCGAACGATCTACCGCTCCGAACCGACCGACCAGGACGGGACGTTCCGGATCGACACGGCGCCCGCCGGCGGTTACAAGCTGCTCGCCGAAACCGACGATGGTGCGTTCCTCGCCAGCAACGACTTCCAACTCGGCGCGGGCGAGAACAAGCCGGTGGCTCTCAAGCTGACCCCCGGCGCCTCCAACTCCACGATTGCACCGGGCCAGGCGGGTGCGGGTGCGAGCTGGTGGCAGTGGGCGATCGCCGGCTCGATCATCATCCTCGGCTTGTTGGTCGTCTCGGACGCCAGCGAGTCCATCAACAGCCCGGTCGGGAACAACTAAGAGACAGGCCGGTCAGGGCTCGATCGCTCGAGTCAAGGGCGATCCGGGTCGACGAGCCATTGACGCAGAGTCTCACGCTGCTCGTCCGTCGCGGGCTGCCAGCGATCCTGCTTGATCTTCTTGTCGATCGCGCCGGGGCTGTAACGCACGCTGCTGACCAGCTTGCCCTCGGCGGCGAAGAAGTGCGTGCGCCCGCGGTCACCCAGGACGACCAGGACGCCACTGCGCGTGTCGTGCAGGAACGCCTCGTCGGGCGCCCCTCGCGCATCCTCGATCGCCTTGCGTGTCGGACGGCGGCCGGATTGATGCCGCTGCTGCGCGTGCCGCGTGCGCCGTGATCGTGACCGGTTCCCGCGCTCGAGACGCCGTTGAAGGCCGGCGAGGATGCGGTCCACGCGCCGCTCGAGCTCGGTACCGCGGCGAGATCGCTTCAGCAGCGCGGGTCCGAGCGTGGAGAGGGCCGTCTGGGCCCAGCGCACCGGACGCCGCCACGGGAGGTCGTCCT
The DNA here is from genome assembly GCA_011773795.1 of Acidobacteriota bacterium. Taxonomy (GTDB): domain Bacteria; phylum Acidobacteriota; class Polarisedimenticolia; order Polarisedimenticolales; family Polarisedimenticolaceae; genus WVWW01. The sequence continues at coordinate 16,316 of WVWW01000190.1, read as the reverse complement.
GCCGCTCCCAGATCCGGTCGAGCCCCTCGCCCCCCGGGCCTCGCGCGAGCAGGTTCAACCCGACACGAGGGCGGCCGCGCCGCGAGCGCGACAGCCCGGCCTGGATCGAGAGCGCGACGACGCCGCGTCCCTCGTCGGCCCGCGCGGGGATCGCGTAGAACCCGGCCGTCACCTGTCCCAGCAACGCGAACGTGCCGTTGTCGAACGCGCGCAACAGACCGTTGTGAAGCTCTTCGGCGGTATGGTTCAGAGCGAGTAGTGCCGGGGGTTCGTCGTAGAGGCGATCGACCTCGGGATGGCGCAGGTCGAGACAGCGTTGTGCGAAGTCGGCCCACTTCGGCGCCCCCGTCGGCGCGTAACCGACGAACACGTGACGGCCCGAGGGCGGTTGCGAGTGCTCACAGGCGGCGCTCGCGCAGCGATGGCAATACGCCTGGCCCGGTCGGAACACCGCCGCGTGCTGAACCGCGTCGTCGAGCAGCTCGTCGATCTGCCTCCGTAGCTCTGCACCCTTTTCGTGTCGCGCTCCGTCGCGAAGCGACAGGTCGATCTCCAGGATCAGGCGATCGAGGTCGTTCTCGATCAGATGGGCGCCCTCGCGCCGGGCGAGGAGCTCCCGCGTCAGCCGCTCGATCGCCGCGATCGCCTCCTCGGCGGTTCTTTCCACGTCGTTCCCCATAACGTTATTATGGCGCGTCATCGGAGTGGCGCGACAAAGCGGGAGGCGGGGATGGAGAGAAACCGTGTCGCGGGCAGCCTGACTGCCCTGTCCGCCGCCGCACTCCTCTTCGTTTCCGCTTGCGACAGGCCACCACGCGACGCCGACCGACCGGCGGGGCCCCGCCTCGTGGTCCTGCTCGTGATCGACCAGATGCGTGCGGACCGGCTGCTGGAAAGCTCTCCCCCACCCGGCTCCGGCCGCGCCCGTCTGCTGGTGGACGGGAGGATCTACGAGAACGCGCACCATGCGCACGCGTACACCTGGACCGCCGCCGGGCACGCTTCGATGGTCAGCGGGGTCCACCCTTCCCGGCACGGCATCATCGGAAACAGCTGGTGGGAGCGGCCCGAACGAAGGAGGGTCCGGGCCGCTGTCGATCCCGGCACGCGACTCGTCGACCTTCCCGAGAAGACGGGCCGGTCCGGTTTTCGACTGCGTGTCTCGACGCTCGGTGACTGGTTGAAGGAGCAGAGTCCCGCATCGCAGGTGTGGGCCGTGTCGATCAAGGACCGCGCCGCCGCGATCGTCGCCGGCAAGACGGCCGACGGCGCCTTCTGGTACGACTTCGACCGCGGCCGCTTCGTCACGTCCGACTACTACATGGAACAGGAACCCGCCTGGGCCGTCGCCTTCGACGAGTCTCGAACGGTCGAGGCCTATCGTGACGGGTGGGACCTGCTGGACGACCCCGGAAGCTACGAAAGACCCGACGACGCCCCGGGCGAGCCGCAGGCGTCGACGTTCCCGCACCCGTTCTCCGACGGCGACGCCTACTATCCGCAGATCTACAACACGCCGTTCGGCGACCAGTTCACGTTCGAGTTCGTAGCGGCTTTGATCGAGGGCCAGCAACTCGGGAAGGACGCCGCGAGCGATCTCCTCATCGTCAGCGCGTCCACCAGCGACCAGATAGGACACATCTACGGTCCCTGGAGCCGTGAGATCGAGGACTATGACCGCCGGCTCGACAACTTCCTCAATGCGCTGTTCGATCAGCTGGACGCCGCGGTCGGTGTCGGCCGCTGGCTCGTCGCGTTGACCTCGGACCATGGCGTCGTGCCGGTTCCGGAGCAGACGCCCGGCGCCGCGCGCATCCCGTTCGGTGCGTTGGCCGCATCGACTCAGGCGCGGCTCGACGAGGGGCTCGAAGCGCTGGGGCTCGATCCCGGGAGCGTTCGTCTGGACTACGTCAACGGCGTCGTCCTCGACGCGAACCCGGAGGTTCCGGCCGAGGCGCTGGCCGACCTGCGAACCCGGCTCGCCGCGCGACTGACGGAACATCCGCGCATCGAGGACGTGTTCACCTGGGACGAGTTGGCCTCGGAGACCCCGCTCGGACGGCCGTACGAGCCCGAGTTCCGTCGATCCTTCGATCCCTCTCGCTCCGCCGACTTGATGGTGCGGTTCCGCGAGTTCGATCTGATCAGCTCCGGGACGAGCGGAGCGAATCACGGCTCGGTCTACACGTACGACACTCACGTGCCGCTGGTCTTTCTGGGCGCCGGCGTGACTGCCGGGCGTGTCGACACGCCGGTGTGGACCGTCGACCTCGCGCCGACGCTCGCGGGCTGTCTGGGCATCGAACCGCCCGCGGGGCTGGACGGTGAGATCAGGCTGGAATGCTCCCCGGCTCCGTAACCGCCGACACGGCCAGCGCGGCCAGCAGCGCCGCCAGCAACGCCCAGAACACCGGCAGGAAGCCGGCGGTGGGAATCCACCCCGCCAGCCCGGCAACCAGCACGAGGTTGCCGATCACGACCGAAGCAATGGCGCCCTGCCGTGTCATGCGGCGCCAGTTCACGCCGAGGAACAGCAACGGCGTCAACGTCACGTAGCCGGAGAACGCTACCTTGGCGATATCGAAGATGGACGCGGGTCGCCACAGGGCGAGGGTATAGACCACAACCGAGATCGCGACGCAGAACCATCGGGCCCAGGCGACGTCGGCTTCGGGACGCCCTCGGAGTGGGTCGAGAACGTCGCGCACGAGCATCGAGCTGAGCGTCAGGATCATCGCGTCGAGGCTCGACATCACCGCGGCGAGGACGGCGATCATGCCCAGCACGCCGAGCGCCGAGGGGAGGTGCGCGTCGATCATGCTGAGGAAGATCTGATCGGACTCCTTGCCGACCAGACCCGGAAACTCGCTCGCGCCCCACACGCCGATCAACACCGGGGGTAGCCAGAGCGCCAGCAACCCGATCGGGTAAAGACGGCAGACTCCCTTGATGGAGCTCTCGTCGCGGGCGGACATCAACCGCACGAACATGTGCGGGAACGCGATCACGGTGAGGGAGATCACCAGGCTCCACGACAACCACGGCCGGAACGCGAAGCTACCCTCGCGCTCGAGCGCCAACAAGGAACCGTCCTTCTCGAGCACCGAGCGCATCGCCTGTCCGAGCCCGCCGAGATCGGAGGAGATCAGGAGGAACGCGAGCAGTAGGAAGCCCAGGAAGAGGACGCCCTGGAAGACGTTGGTCCAGGCCGTCGCACGCATGCCCCCGAGTGAGGTGTAGACCACCGCCACGCCGACGACCGCGAGGCCGCCTGCCCAGGGCGGGATGGCTCCGCCGCTCATCGACTCGAGCGTCAGCGACGCTCCCACCACGGCGGACACCATGTACGGCACGGTGTAGATCGTGAACGCGAGAAACAGCAACACGCCGAGTAGCGGAGATGCGAAGCGCCTGGAGTAGAGCTCGGCCGGCGTGCAGGCTCCCAGACGGATCGCCATGCGTCGCGCGGGCACGCCGATCAGGACGAAGCTGAGCGGCGTGCAGAGCGCCACGATCGGTGCGTTCGCACTGAACACGCCGATCCCATCGTGGTAGGCCAGCCCCGGAACGCCGATGAACACGAAGGCGGTGGCGTTGGTGCCGAACAGCGCCATGAACAGCACGATGAGACCCAGCTTGCGACCGGCCAGAAAATACTCGTCGGGTGTGCGGGACGCCCCGCGATTTGCCAGCCAACCGATCAGCAGGAGCGCGCCGAGGTAGACGCCGAGCGTGGTCACGATGCCGCCGGCGCTCACGGGCGGTCCTCACCCGGCCAGGCCCAGCGGCACAACGCCAGGATCCAGCACCAAACGACGGCAATGTAGAAGACGCGCCAGCCCAACTCGGGAGGAAGCCAGCCGCCGAGCAGGGTCGGGTCGGCGACGCGCCAGAAATCGAAGTGCGTCAACAAAACGAACGGGAAGAGGACCCAGACCCAACGTCTCGCACTCATCATGCAGGGTGGGCCCGTGGCGCCGGGGCGATCCAGGTGACGAGAAACAGCACGAGGAATGAGGCCCCCAGCGCGACCGCCGCCGGCAGGGCCCCGGGCGCGAGGCCCGGCCCCGGAAGCCCTTCGAACCAGGTTTGCTTGGCGAGGAACTCCAGCACCACACAGACGACCAACCCGGTGAAGATCGATGCGGCCGCCGCGCGCGACGTCACCCGTCGCCACCACAAGCCGACGGCGAGCGCCGGCGCGAGCGCCGCGGCAAAGGCGCCGAAGGCGAAGGTCCCCACCAGGGCGATCAGATCTGCATAGAGGCGCGAGAAGAGCAGTGCGACCAGGCAGATGGCCGGGACGGCCCAACGCGCCCAGCGCAGCTCATCCGCGAGCGGGCGGCCGAGCGCCCGCGGCAGGTCGCGGACCAGTGCCGCAGCGCCGATGTTCAGGAACGAGTCCGCGGTGGACATCACCGCGGCCAGGATCGCGGCGACGAGCAACCCCGCCAGCAGACCGGGCAGGTACTCGACGAGAAAGATCGGGGTCGCGTGATCCGGGTTGGCCAAAGGGGCCAGGCGGCCCTGGGCCACGAGTGCGGGTACGGCGAGGCCGATGCCGAGCCAGACCAGCAAGCAGACGATCTGGCTGCCGCCGAAGACGAGCGGGAGGTACCGCAGTTTGCTCGGGTCGCGAATCATGTAGAACTTGTGCAGCAGCTGGGGCTGACCCAGGACCCCGACCCCGAACACCAGGAAAAAACCGAGGACGGTGATCGGCGGCAGCGTTCCGGCCGGCTCGAGGAACGACCCGTCGCCGGTTGTGGAGAGCGATGCGGTGATCGTCTCCCAGCCGCCACCGACCTGCAACGCACGCACGAAGACCGTAACGGCGGCAATCGCCATCAAGGCACCTTGCAGCACATCCGTGTAGAGGCCCGCGACCATCCCGCCGGTCATGCTGTAGCCGAGGACGACGGCCAGTCCGATCGCCAGCGCGAGATCGGGCTGCGCGATCCCGAGCACCGAGCGCAGGACGATCGCGATCCCCTGCAGCTGCAACCCGAGATAGGCGACCGCCCCCAACAGGATCGACACCGCTGCAAGACCGCGGACCGTGCCTCCGGGAAAGCGCGCGGCCAGGGCCCCGGGAACCGTCATCACGCCGGCGCCGGAGAGCTGGCGCAGGCGGCCGCCGACCACGCTGCAGAGCAGTCCGGCCGTGAAACCGACCGGCAGGATGATGAACAGCGCTCCGAGGCCCGCGCGCACCATCAATCCCGGCCCGCCCAGGAAGACGAAGCTCGAAAATGACGCCGCCATCGTGGCCAGCCCGGTGGCCCACAAACCGGCGCGTTGCCCCGCGATGAAGAAGTCACGTTCGCTCTTCGTCCGCACCCAGGACCAGGCGCCGATGGCGAGCAGGGCCGCGAGGTAACCTCCCGCAGCGACCCAGACCTCGACGCGTGCCGCGTCTTCCATCACGCGCCCGGCCTGCGTAAGACCCAGCCGAAGACGATGACCGCGAAGGGCACCATCCCGGCGAACAGCCAGGTCAACCAGGTCGCCGACGGCAGCCCCGCCCAGACCGGCGAGTCGCGCCAGAACACCGCGATCGAGAGACCCGCAACGAGCGACAACGCGAGCAGCCCGGTCCACCACGGAGCGCGCGCGTCCTCGCGTTCGGCCAGCAGCAACAACGCCGGTGGGAACAGAGCCGCCGCAAGGACGCCCAGCAGCGTCGACACGGGTCCCCGAGCGAAGCTGGCCACGAGGACGGCGACGGCCGCACACAGAAGAACGAAACGCGCCAGCGAGGAGGCCATCACGCGGTGATTCTGCCACAGCCGTGATACGATCGGCGCGCGGTTCGGGGGCCTTCCGTGCAACTCGGTTTCGTCATCGACCATTCCCGGTGCATCGGTTGCCACGCCTGCACCGTCGCCTGCAAGGCGGAGAACGACGTCCCCGTCGGCAGCTTCCGCACCTGGGTCAAGTACACCGAGCGCGGCTCGTTCCCCGAGGTGCGGCGCTCGTTCGCCGTGCTGCGCTGCAACCAGTGCACCGACGCGCCCTGCGTCACGATCTGTCCGGTGCACGCGCTCGAGAAGCGCCCCGACGGGATCGTCGACGTCGATCCGGAGCGCTGCATCGGCTGCAAGAGCTGCATGCAGGGCTGTCCGTACGACGCGCTGTACCTCAACGAGGCGAGCGGCACCGCGGAGAAGTGCCACTTCTGCGCGCATCGCACCGAGGTCGGCCTCGCCCCGGCCTGCGCGGTCGTCTGCCCGACCGAGGCGATCATCCCGGGCGACTTCGACGATCCGGCGGATCGCGTGGCTCAGATGCGCAAGGGCAACGGCCTGCGTGCCCGCAAGACCGAGGCGGGGACCGGACCGAATGTGGTGTACAACGAAGCCGCCTCGGAGGGGCTCAACCCGCTCGAGACCCAGGCCGGCGAGGGGTTCCTCTGGGCCAACCAGATTCCCGGGCTCCAGCTCGACGCTCACACCTTCGCGGCCGCCGAGAAGCAGGCCCGGGCACGTACCGTCTACGACGTCGAGCACCCGCCGCTGTGGGGCCGCATGGTCTCCGCCTACCTGTGGACGAAGTCGGTCTCGGCGGGCCTGTTCCTCGCCGGGTTGTGGTTCCTCCCGACGATCGGCTCGGGTGGCGAGCCCGGCCTCTGGAGACTCGGCCTGATCCTGGCGCTCGCGTTCCTGGCGTTGACCACGGCGTTGCTCGTCGGCGACCTGAAACGCCCGGAGCGATTCCTGTTCATCCTGCGTCACGCCAACTGGAGCTCCTGGTTGACGCGCGGCTCGATCGTGCTGATGGCCTACGCGGCACTGCTGTCCGCCTGGCTGGTCGTCGACCTGATCGGCCGGCGTCCCGGCGGGTGGTTGTCCGCGCTGCTCGCCGCCACGACAGCCGTTGCCGCACTGGCGACCGCGGTTTACACGGCGTGGCTGTTCGGCCAGGCCAAAGGGCGCGTGTTGTGGATGCGTCGCGGCCTCGCGCTCGAGCTCGCGGTGCACGCAGCGTTGGCCGGATCCGCCTCGTGGACTTTGCTGGTCCTGGCCGGCGGTTCCGCCGCCCAGGAACGGCTGGGCGTGTTGCGCGCGGTCGCCGTCGCGTTCTGCGCGGCGCAGCTCGTGCTGCAGTGGTCCGCCCCGCGCATGTCCCCGGCCAAGCGCGAGGAGGAATATCGAAGAGTTTATCGCCTCGTCTCGGCCGGCCCGTTCGCGACCCGTCACAGGCTGACGATGATCGGTTCGGCGCTGGCGATTCCCCTGTTCGCCGTGCCCGGACAACCGCTGGCCTGGGCCGCTGCGGCGTTGGTGGTGCTGGTCACCCTGGCACTCGAGCAGGACACGCTGGTCCGCGCCGGGCAGGCGTTCTCGATCAGTTGACGGAGGTCAAGCTTGGGCAAACCCGACGCCAGACGATCACCGTGGAACCTCTCGACCGCCCCCGATCCGGAGCGCTGGGACGACTGGGTCGAGCTCGACGCGGCGGCCTGGCCGCGCCGCGTCGAGCGGCACTACCGCTGCATCCCGACGATCTGCTTCAACTGCGAGTCGGCCTGCGGGCTGCTGGCCTTCGTGGACAAGGAGACGGGCGAGGTGCGCAAGTTCGAGGGCAACCCGGTGCACCCGGGCAGCCGCGGCCGCACCTGCGCCAAGGGACCGGCGACGATCAACCAGGTGCAGTCGCCCGAGCGCATCCTCACACCGTTACGCCGGGTCGGCCCGCGTGGCTCGGGACGTTACGAGAAGGCGACGTGGGACGAGGCGCTGGACGAGATCGGCGGCCGGATCGCCGCGGCGTTCGACGAGGGCCGTCACGACGAGGTGATGTACCACGTCGGCCGTCCGGGCGACGACCACTTCGTGCCGCGCATGCTGACGGCCTGGGGCATCGACGGGCACAACAGCCACACCAACGTCTGCAGCGCCTCGGCGCGCACGGGCTACGCGCTGTGGTTCGGCGCCGACCGGCCCTCGCCGGACTACGCCCAGGCGAAGTTCATCCTGCTGCTCTCGGCACATCTCGAGACCGGTCACTACTTCAACCCGCACGCGCAACGCATCATCGACGCCAAGAGCGAGGGCGCACGGATCGCCGTCATCGACACGCGGCTGTCCAACACGTCGACTCACGCCGACCACTGGGTCCCCACGTGGCCGGGCAGCGAGGCGGCCCTGTTGCTCGGCGTGGCCCACCGGCTGCTCGCGACCGATCGGTTCGACGCCGAGTTCGTGGAACGCTGGACGAACTGGCGCGAGACGCTCGCCGCCGTCGATCCCGGCGGTGACGGGACGTTCGAACGGTTCGTCGCCTGGTTGAAACGACGCTACGCCGAGTTCACCCCGGAGTTCGTCGCCGAGGAGTGCCGCATCCCGGCCGACACGGTCGATAAGCTGGCCGACGAGATCGCCGCAGCGGAGGGGCGCTTCGCCAGTCACCTGTGGCGCAACGCGGCGAGCGGCAACCTCGGCGGCTGGCAGATCGCGCGCGCGCTGATGCTGCTGCACGTGCTGACCGGCAGCGTCGGCCGCCCCGGCGGGGTCAACCCCAACAGCTGGGACAAGTTCGTTCCCAAGCCGAGCGACAGCCCGCCCCCGATCGAACGCTGGAACGAGTTGATCTGGCCGCGCGAGTACCCGCTGGCGCACTACGAGATGAGCTTCCTGCTGCCGCACCTGCTGCGGGAGCAGGACAAGAAGCTCGACGTCTACTTCACGCGCGTCTACAACCCGGTCTGGACCAACCCCGACGGCTGCTCGTGGATCGAGATGCTCGAGGACGAGGACCGCGTCGGCTGCCACGTCGCGCTGACGCCGATCTGGTCGGAGACGGCGCAGTGGGCCGACTGGGTGCTGCCGATGGGCCTCGGTCCGGAGCGGCACGACCTGATGAGCCAGGAGACGCACGCCGGCACGTGGATCGGCTTCCGCCAGCCCGTCGGCCGGGAGTTCCGCCGCCTGGAAACCGGCTCGCCGGTCGACACCACGCTGGGGTCGAACCCCGGCGAGGTCTGGGAAGAGGCCGAGTTCTGGATCGCGCTGACGTGGCGCATCGACCCCGACGGCGAGCTCGGCATCCGCCGCTGGTTCGAGTCGAAGTCGAAGCCGGGGCAGCCGCGCAGCCTCGACGAGTACTACGCCGACATCTTCGATCACAACGTCCCGGGGCTCCCGGAGGCGGCCGCCGAGGCGGGCCTGACGCCGCTCGAGTACATGCGCCGCTACGGCGCCTTCGAGGTGCCCTACGCCGGGCAGCGGCGCTACGAGAAGGACGACGCGGGGTTCCCGACGCCGAGCGGCCGGCTCGAGGTCTTCTCGCAGACCCTGAGTGAGTGGGGTCACGCGGACCAGGCGTTGCCCGGTTATCTTCGCTCGCACGTCCACTGGCGCGAGCTGGACGACAGGCGCGGCGAGATGGTCCTGCTGCCGACGTTCCGGCTGCCGACGCTGATCCACACGCGCTCCGGCAACGCCAAGTGGCTGCAGGAGATCTCCCACACCAACCCGCTGTGGGTCCACCCGGCCGATGCCGAACGCATCGGGCTGGTCAACGGAGAGCTGGCGCGCGTCCGGACGGCCATCGGCTACTTCGTCCCGCGCGTCTGGGTGACCGAGGGAATCCACCCCGGCGTCGTCGCCTGCTCGCACCACGTGGGGCGCTGGCGCATCCATCGCGACGACGGTGGCGACAAGCTCTCGACATCGCTGGTGGACATCGAGCGCAAGGAGCGCAGTTTTCTCTTCCGCCAGAAGCAAGGCCTCACGCCGTTCGAGAGTCGCGACCCGGACACCCGCCGCGTGTGGTGGAGCGAGGTCGGCGTCAACCAGAACCTCACCTTCCCGGTCCAGCCCGACCCGGTCAGCGGCATGCACTGCTGGCACCAGAAGGTCGTCGTCGAGCCGGCCGACGCGGAGGACCGCTACGGCGACGTGTTCGTCGACACGGCGGCCGCGGAGAAGGTGTACCGGGACTGGCTTGCCCGTACGGTCCCCGCTCCGGGGCCCGGCGGCCTGCGCAGGCCGACCTGGCTCAATCGCCCGCTTCACCCCGCAAAACAGTGTTATCAGCTGAAGAACGAATAGAATAGGGCCTCGCGGTTAGAAGGGTTCGACATGTGCCCCGTGTGCCGAAAACCGATGGTGGCTTACGAACTCGACGGCGTGGAGATCGACCACTGTGTCGAATGCTCCGGCACCTGGCTCGATGGCGGCGAGCTCGAGCAGATCACCGAGCTCTCCGGCGCCAGCCCGGGGCCCCTCGCCGCCGCTCTGGAATCCGCCGTTTCGGGCGCGGCGACCAAGCGACGCTGCCCCCGCTGCTCGCGCAAGTTGCGCACACTCGACGTCGGTCGGGATCCCGTCGTCGAACTGGACCGTTGCCCTCGGGGCCACGGCCTGTGGTTCGACCGGGGAGAGCTCGACACGGTCGTCCGCGGGCACACGGCCCATGACGACGACGAGGGCGAGGTGGCCCGCTACTTCGCGCGACTCTTCGCGAACAGCCTTTCGGTTTCCGGATCCCACGATTGAGTCTTCCAACGTCCACGTGTCCGACGACACGACATGGATACGTCTAGAAGGAGTCCCCCATGTTGCCAATGATGATCGGTCTCGGCGTGATCTTCGTCCTGTTTCTCGCCGTCGCAGGTTGGGCCATCGGCATATACAACGGCCTGGTCCGGCTGCGGAACCAGGTCAAGAACGCCTGGGCCCAGATCGACGTCCAGCTCAAGCGGCGTCACGACCTGATCCCGAACCTGGTCGAGACGGTCAAGGGCTACGCCGGACACGAGAAGAGCACGCTGCAGGGCGTCACGGAAGCCCGGGCCAAGGCCGTGTCGGCCGAGGGTGTGGGGCCGCAGTCCGCCGCCGAGGGTGAGCTCTCCGCGGCACTCGGTCGGCTGATGGTCGTGGTCGAGCAGTACCCGGACCTCAAGGCGAACCAGAACTTCCTGGGGCTCCAGGAGGAGCTGACCTCGACCGAGAACAAGATCGGCTTCTCGCGCCAGCACTACAACGACTCGGTGATGACCTACAACACCCGGACCCAGATGTTCCCCGCGAACATCATCGCCGGGATGTTCAACTTCAAGCAGGAAGAGTTCTTCGAGCTCAGCGACGAAGCGGAACGCGCGGTCCCGAAGGTCAGCTTCTAGCCGTTGCCCCGGTCCTGATCCTGCATGTGGGAAGCGATCCAGAGCAACATCCGGCGGTCGCGTGCGATCGTCGTGGTAATGGCCATGTTGCTGGTCGTGATGGGCGCGCTCGTCGGCGGCGCCTGGATCGGCAACCTCGAGGGCGCTCTCGTCGGTGCCGTCGCCGCGTTGATGTTGTGGTTGATCCTGCTGCTCGTGTCGATGAGCGGTGGCGATCAGCTGATCCTGATGAGCGCCGGCGCCAAGCGCATCGAGAAGGAAGATGCGCCGCTGCTCTGGAACGTCGTCGAGGAGATGACGATCGCCTCGGGTCTCGGCACGATGCCGTCGGTTTACGTCATCGACAACGACATGCCCAACGCCTTCGCCACCGGGCGCAAGCCGGAAAAATCGGCCGTCGCGGTGACCACGGGACTGTTGCGGCGACTCAACCGCGACGAGCTGCAGGGCGTCGTCGCCCACGAGATCGCCCACATCAAGAACTACGACATCCGCTTCCTCACGACGGCCACCGTGATGGTCGGAGCCATCGTGATCATCGCGGACATCTTCCTGCGTTCGTTGTGGTACGGCGGCGGCCGACGCCGAGGCGGCGGCAAGGGTGAGGGCCAGGCGATCTTCCTGATCCTGGCGCTGGTGATGGCGATCCTCGCACCGCTGTTCGCCAACATGCTGTACTACGCGGTGTCCAGAAAACGCGAATACCTCGCAGACGCCTCCGCCGCGCGCTACACGCGCTACCCTCCCGGGCTGGCATCGGCCCTGCGCAAGATCTCGGGGTCGGCTCAGGGGCAGCGCAAGCAGACCAAGCAGTCGACCGCGCGGGCGCTCGCGCCGATGTACATCGTCAACCCGCTGCAGCTGTCGGCGAGAGGCGGGAGCCTGTTCTCGACCCACCCGCCGACCGAGAAGCGGATCGCCGTGCTCGAGGCGATGAGCGGCGGCGCTGGCTGGCTCGACTACGAAAACGCATTCAAGGAGGTCACCGGGAAGGGTTGCCTGCCGTCCTCGGTGACCCGTGCCGGCGCCGGAGAGACGGTGGCCATGCGCGAGGCGAGTGTCGAGGCGGATCCCAAGCAGTCGGCGGTCGAACGTGCGCGGGTGGCCACGGACATCCTCGACCGCTTCGCCGGGATGCTGCTGATCCCGTGCCTTTGCGGCGTACGCATCAAGGCCCCGGCCGGGGCGCGGCATCAGTCACTGAAGTGCCCCAAGTGCGGGCGGAGCCACGCGATCCCCAGAGCCGGCGAGCAACCGGCGGAATCAGCGGCCGAAGCGCCGAAAACCCTGACCCACAAGCGTCAGGGCACCGGCTGGGACTCCTTCGAGTGTGCCTGCGGTCGTGCGCACCAGATCAGCCCGGCGATGAAATCCGGGCGAATCACCTGCCCGAGGTGTAAACGTAAGATCGAGATCACCGCATAGGATCGAATCCTTGCCCGACGCCGACCAGACCGCGCTCCGCATCCACACGGCTTTCCGGACACACCAGGAGGCTTTTCTCGAGCTCACGGGCAAGGCGCGGCAGCGTTTCGTCGAACGCGACTGGCACGGCTTGCAACATCAGGCTGCCGCGCGGCTCGACCTTTACCCGCAGGCCGTCGGCGAGATCACGGCGACGTTCGAGGGCCGGGACCGGCCCGATCGATCGGCCTGGGCGGATATCAAGGCGAGCTACATCGAGATCTCGTCGGGCGACACCAACGCGGAGCTCGCGCGCACGTTTTTCAACTCGGTTACCCGCAGGGTGTTCGCCACGACCGGTGTCGATCCGATGACCGAGTTCGTCGAGGGCAGCACCGTCCTGCCCGAGTCGATCGAGGCCGAGCTGTTCTACGAGCATCCCGTCACGGGCACCACGACAACGCTCGTCCGCGAGGTGCTGGCTCACCACGACCTGGGCGCACCGTACGCTCAACTGGAACGTGACGTCGCGGCGGCGGGACTGCAGATCGACAACTGGCTGCGCAACCAGCTCCGGCGTATGGGGATCGAGCGCGTGCAGACGATGCGCTCGGTGTTCTACCGCAACAAGGGTTGCTACATCGTCGGCCGCATGATCATCGGGGGAGACTGGAACCCGTTCGTCCTGGCACTGACGCACGGCGATCGCGGGATCGAGATCGATGCCGTGCTGATGGACGAGAACGACGTCAGCATCCTGTTCAGCTTCGCCCGCTCCTACTTCCACGTGGACATCGAGCAACCGCGTCAGATGGTCACCTTTCTGCGGTCGATCATGCCGCTCAAGCCGCTCGCCGACCTGTATACCTCGCTGGGCTTCCACAAGCACGGCAAGGCGGAGCAGTTTCGCTCCCTGGTGGCGCACCTCGACGGCAACGCGAACCGCTTCGAGTCGGCGGCGATCGACCGCGGCATGGTGATGCTGGTCTTCGGCCTGCCGGGCTACGACCAGGTGTTCAAGGTGATCCGCGACCGCTTCGCCTACCCCAAGAGGGTCACGCGCGAGGAGGTCCGCGAGCGCTACGAGCTCGTGTTCCGACGCGACCGTGTCGGTCGGCTGGTCGACGCGCAGGAGTTCGAACAGCTGCGCTTCCGACGTGATCGTTTCGACCCGGAGTTGCTCGAGGAGATCCTTCGCGAGTGCGGCTCGACGGTCGACGACGACGGCGAGACGTTGACCTTCGCGCACCTCTACACCGAACGCCGGGTGACCCCGCTGAACCTGTACCTGCGTGAGGCCGAGCGCGAGCCGGCACGCCGGGCGTTGCTGGACTACGGCCGCGCGATCAAGGAGCTGGCGGCGGCGAACGTCTTTCCCGGAGACTTCCTGCTCAAGAACTTCGGGGTCACGCGGCACGGGCGGGTGGTGTTCTACGACTACGACGAGCTGTGCCGGCTGTCCGACTGTCGGTTCCGCGATCTCCCCCCGCCGCGCGACGACGAGGACGAGATGTCCGCCGAACCGTGGTTCGGTGTCGGCGAGCACGACATCTTTCCCGAGGAATTCCGGCGTTTCCTCGGCCTGCCGAAGGAGCTCCGCAGCACGTTCGAGACGCACCACGGCGACCTGTTCACCGTGCGCTTCTGGAAAGACCTGCAGGAGCGCCACCGTGCCGGCGAGGTCGTCGACATCTTCCCCTACCCGGCGCGGCGGCGGTTGCGGCCGACGGGGTTGTGAGCACTGATAAACTTAGCGGGATGCGGATCCTCGTTATCTTCCTCCTGCTGTTCCAGGTTGTCCCGCCTTCCGCCAACCGAGGCAAGGACAAAGAGGACGCAGCCGCCGCGACCCAGACGCTCGCCGTGGTCGGTCACCACGGCCACGCTTACGTCGGGCAGACGGGAGGGATGCTGATCCATGACGTCTCCGATCCCATCCGTCCTAAGGACGTGAGCTGGTTCCCCCTCCCTTCCGCCGTCAGCGACATCGTCATCGACGACAACCACGCGTTCCTGGCCGCCGGCACGCGCGGCCTCGTGATCGTGGATATCGCAAATCCCGCCGAACCGGTCGAGCTCGGCCGGCTGGACACGGACGGCAAGGTGAAGCGGGTGGCGCGCAGCGGGCGCCACCTGTTCCTTGCGGACGGCTCGGGCGGCCTGCTGGTGGTCGACATCGAGATGCTCGAGGACCCCCGTGTGGTCGCTCGCGTTTCGACCGGTGGCGACCTGCGCGCCGTGGCGGTCGGCGGCGAGTTGCTGGCGGTGGCCGAGGGTCACGGCGGGGCCCGGGTCTTCGACCTCCGGCGTCCCGACAACCCGCGAGAAGTCGCCAAGCTGGAGACGCGGTTCGCCGCGCGCGACGTGTGCTGGATCGGGGACCGGCTCTTCGTCGCAGCGGGCAGCGAGGGCACGGCGCTTTACGAGCCACAGGTGTCGACGCGCCCGATCGAGTTTCTGCCGCCCGTACGGTCGGCTCAGCACGTGGCCTGCGGCGCGAGACTCATCGCGGTCTCGAACCTCGGTTCCGCGATCCAGTTGTTCGACACCTCGGAGAGCCGATCGCCCAGAGAACGTTCGAGGCTACGCGTCCACCGCTCGGCGCCGATCGGGCGCGCCGGGTTCGACGGTACCCATCTCTGGATCGCCGCCGATGTTGCCGGGATGGGGCTGCTGGACGTGAGTAACGCGGACGAACCGGAGCGCCTGCTGCCCCGAGCGCGCGAGTTCAAGGTGTCTTATTAGGGGAGAATGAAAGGGGGACAGACTTCAAGTCTGTCCCCCTACTTCTTGATGAGCCGGACGACGGCGACGGTTTCTTTGCCGGAGTGCAACTCCGAGTCGTCCGACCGCCCTTCCTTGTAGCCATCCGCGCGGCCGACGATCACGACCGGGCCCGGGTGCAAGGAGCGGATCCGCGCCCCGGCGGTACGGGTGATCGGGATCGGGCCGATTCGCTTGCCGCTGGAGTAGAGCACCTCGACCTCGCCTTCCGCGACCGGCTCACCCGCAAGGTTCTCGAGCGAGACCAGG
>WVWW01000190.1:0-608 GCA_011773795.1 Acidobacteriota bacterium | reverse complement strand
GCGTTGATCACGACACCGGTCGACGCCGAGGCGACCCCCGAGACCAATCCGAGGAGCACGATGGCGCGGGCGTGGATCAATGAGTCTCCGCGGTCGTGGGGGCGATGCTGTCGCCCTCGACGTGGGAACGATCGCGTGGTCCCTTGGTGGCCTCGGACCACTTCTTGATCTCGTCGTGCCGCGCGCCGCCGATCTCGTAGAGCTTCTCCTTGTCGAAGATCATCAGCTCGCGCGAGAGCCCGGTGACCACGTAGGTCTTCGACATGAAGATCGCCTCCTCGGGGCAGGCCTCCTCGCACAGGCCGCAGTAGATGCAGCGCAGCATGTTGATCTCGAACTTCTTCGGGTACTTCTCGATCTGGTGCAGCTCGTGGTCCGCCGGGTACTCGGCGGCCTCGATGGTGATCGCCAGCGGCGGGCAGACCCACTGGCACATGTAGCAGGCGACGCACTTCTCGCGGCCGTCCTGGTCCTTGACCAGCGCCGGGACGCCGCGGTAGCGCTCGCCGAACTCGCGCTGCTGCTCGGGGTACTGGATCGTGTCCTTCTTGCGGAACATGTGACGCAGGGTGACCACCAGTCCGGCCAGCACTCCGGGCAGGTACAAG
>WVWW01000247.1:22113-22803 GCA_011773795.1 Acidobacteriota bacterium | reverse complement strand
GAATCCAGGTCGGCCACGCAGTCGATGGCGCATGTCGGAAGCGTGTCGTCGCAATCCGTCGTGAGGCAGGTGTTGCCCGCGCCTCCCCCGTTGCCGTAGCCGTCCCCATCCACGTCGATGCAGGTATCGGCGCAGTCTGCCGTTCCGTCGGAATCGACGTCCGTGACACAGTCGTCCGTGCAGCTGGCGAACGAGTCATCGCAGTCCGCGGCGACGCAGGTGTTTCCGGCGGCTCCCGCGACGCCATAGCCGTCCCGATCGACGTCCTCGCAGGAGTCGCAGACGTCGCCGACGCCGTCCCCGTCCGTATCCGTCTGACCGGGGTTCGAGTCGATCGGGCAGTTGTCGACGTCGCCGCAAGACCCGTCGGCGTCGACGTCGTCGTTCGGGTCGTTCGGGCACGTGTCGCAGGCATCGCCGTTGGCGTCGCCGTCGGCGTTGGCCTGATCCTGGTTGGGCGTTCCCGGGCAGTTGTCGAACGCGTCCGGGACCCCGTCGCCGTCCCCGTCCGTGCCTTCGCACGCGTCGCCGATGCCGTTCATGTCGGTATCGGCTTGGTCGGGGTTGCTGACGGCGATGCAGTTGTCACAGACGTCGCCCACGAAGTCCTTGTCGAGGTCGGCACATTCCGCACTCGCCATCGTGGGGCACATGTCGATGAGGTCCGGCACGCCGTCGAAGTCACCGTCG
>WVWW01000247.1:19005-22076 GCA_011773795.1 Acidobacteriota bacterium | reverse complement strand
GCGACGAGCCGCCGGTGCCTGTTGAAAGATTGGTCGTTCCACAGCCGTTGACGCCGCCGGCCAGGTGGAAGTAGGCACGGCCGGACAATGGCAGGCTGGAATCCACACTCTGGCCCGTGGAGTTCTCCGTGTCGAAGCAGACCAGCGTGTCCATCAGCGCCGCGCCGGAACCGATGTCCCCACGGTAGACGTTGACCAACGGCGCCTGGCCGAGGGGCCAGGTGAGGACGGCGTCCGCCGAAGGACCCTTGTCCACGGTAAGGGTCGGCGGCGAGACCGGGTGCGCGACCCCGCAGACGAGCGGCTCGCAGTCCAACGCGTCCTCGACACCGTCGTTGTCATCGTCGGTGTCGCACGCGTTCCCGATTCCGTCGCCGTCAGCGTCTTCCTGGAGCGGATTGACTGAGAGCGGACAGTTGTCGCTCTGGTCGAAGACCCCGTCTTCGTCGGTGTCGGCGAGGGCATCACAGGCGTCACCCAGGCCGTCGCCGTCGGTGTCGGTCTGGTCCGGGTTCGGGATGTCGGGACAGTTGTCCACGTTGCCGCAGATCGTGTCCCCGTCGATGTCGTTGTTCGGATCCAGCGGGCAGGCGTCGCAGGCGTCTCCCAGCGTGTCCTGGTCGACGTCGCTCTGCTCGAAGTTGGGTGTCGTGGGGCAGTTGTCGACGTCACCACAGGCGCCGTCCTGATCGATGTCGTTCAGCGGGTCGAACGGGCAGACGTCGCAGATGTCTCCGTCGAGATCNNATTGGTTCCCGAGCCCGTCGCCGTCGTTGTCCACCTGGCTGTTGTTGTTGATCGTCGGGCAGTTGTCACAGGCGTCTCCGTAGGAATCCGTATCGCTGTTGACCTGCATGGGGTTCGGCGTCAGGTCGCAGTTGTCGTCACTCTCGCACACGCCGTCGCCGTCTTGGTCGTTTTCGGGATCGCCCGGGCAGGGGTCACAGACGGTGCCGATGCCGTCCTGATCGGGGTCCTGCTGATTCGAGTTGGGGATGTTCGGGCAGTTGTCGACGTCGCCGCAGACGCCGTCGCCGTCGATGTCGTTGTCCGGATCGTTCGGGCAGGTGTCGCAGGCGTCGCCCAGACCGTCCGAGTCGGCATCCGCCTGGGCCGGGTTCGGGGTGTCATCGCAGTTGTCATTGATGTTGCAGACGCCGTCACCATCGGTGTCGGTGTCGCAAAAGTCCTTGTACATCGTGAAGTAGTCGAGGACCGTCCCCGTGTTGTCCAGGAACGTCACGTCCAATCGGTTGCCGTCGACGTCCAGGATCACCGACCCCAGTGTGTTGGTGGAAAAGAACATCACCGGGTGGTTCAGCGGGCCGCCGCTGAGTTTCCCCGCGTTACCGGCGACGGTATGGACGATCCCGCTGCGCGGGTCCGGACCGAGGATGTCCTTCATGTAGGCGCCCGTCCCGTCGAGCTTGCCGTCGCCAGGATCGAGCATCATGGTCGACGACATGAACGTACTCGAGTGTCCGTAATGCCCATCGATCAGGAAAGAGCGCTCGTAACTGTGGCTGTGTCCGGAGAAGGTCAGGTCGGCGCCACGGTCGTCAAGGATCGGAACCGCGTTCTGGCGCATGTCGACCAGCCGACCCTCGGTGTCCGAGTCGTGGCTGCCCTTGCTGTAGGGCGGGTGGTGCCAGAAGGCGATGATCCAGTCCTGGGTCGTGTTGGCCAGATCGAGATCGAGCCACGACATCATCAACCCGCCCGGCGATCGATCCGTCTCGTGGGAGTCCAGCACGAAGAAGTGGATGTTGCCGTAGTCGAACGAGTAGTAGGCCTCGGTGCCCGAGGCCACGCCGCCGGCCTCGGCCCCCGTCGGAAGCGTGAAGATGTCGTAGTAGGCCCCTGATTGAGTCGAGGATTGCGCGGTGATCCCGTCGTGGTTTCCAAGCGTGGGCCAGAGCACCGTTTTGTTCAGGATCTCGGGGTAAATATCGAAGAGCTTGGTCTGATACTCGAAATCCGTTCCCGAGTTGTAGGCGTTGTCCCCGAGCATGAGCCAGAGATCGGGTGGGACGCCGCCCGTGTAGGTGGTGAAGGCATCGCGGACCGCGATTGCGTTGGCATCCCCGGTGCCGGAGTCACCGATGATCCATACGCGCGTCGGTTTCGATACCCCGATCAACGGCGCGGTAACGAAGCGATGGTCGACATCCCCCCCGGCCAGTCGCAGGGCTGTCGTGCCGACGGCGTAGTAGTAGGTCGTGTCCGCGCCCAGGGCGGGTACGGTCACGATGTGCTCGGTGGTCAGCGTCGGGTCGGTGACGGCCGGAGCGAGGCTCGTCGGGGACGCTCCGATCTCGACCACGCTGTCGGAAGGAATGCTGGTTCTCCAGCGCACGATGATGCTATCCGAGGTACCCATCTGAAGGTACGGCCCGCGGGTGACCGCTAGCTCTTTGTTGACGGTCAGGTTGGGAACGAGGACGAGGTCGCTCGAGATCGATTCGGTGTTCCACACGCCGATGGCGAGGACGTTCGTACCGTTCTGCAGGGCCGGAATGCCGAGGCCGGAAACATCCTGGAAGTCGTAGGCGGGCACCGTGCCGTTGCTCGATTCACGGTCGGTCGCGGCGGTATTCCAGGCAACCGGGCCGCCAGGCATCGAGGCGGATCGAAAGACCTCGACGCCGTTGATCCAGGCCACGTAGCCGTCGTCGAAATCGGCGCCGAGAAACAGGTTGTTGACATCGGTCACGTTGGCGATGTCGAACGTCGTACGCGTGAACACGGAGAGGCTTCCGGTCGGCACGCTGGTCTGGATCAGGTTCTGCGCGCCGGTCTGACCCTCGTACCCGACGCCGTACATGCCGGCCTGCCAGGCGGAGTCGTCGAAGCCCGGGGCGGTCCACGTCATCCCGATGCCGGGGTCGGTGGTGTTCGCGAGGTAGGTGCAGGAGGACCCGGCTTGGATGACGACCGTCTCCTGCGCGGAGGCGGACAGTGCGACGAAACTGAGCACGACGGCGAGGGCGAGCGTCGTCAAGAGACGGGTGTGCTGTCGCGAGTCGGCCAAGTTCGGCCCCTCTTCGTTTATCCACCGGGGCCGATCGGGA
>WVWW01000247.1:18721-18946 GCA_011773795.1 Acidobacteriota bacterium | reverse complement strand
CCTTATTAGTGAAAGACTTTATTTAGATACCTAGAAAAGTGTGAAAATCAAACCGAAGATGTGCGGTTTCTTGGCCGCGCCTCGGAGTCGGGGAAAATTAGGCAGAAACTGCACCTTTCTGCGAAGTTCGGGCCCATGACGCTGTGCTATCTTCCCGGTCTCCACCTGCAGGGGAGTAGCTCAATTAGGCAGAGCGCCGGTCTCCAAAACCGAAGGTTGCAGGTT
>WVWW01000247.1:0-18657 GCA_011773795.1 Acidobacteriota bacterium | reverse complement strand
AGCTCCCTGCTCGTCACCGATCTCGCGCAGAACGTTCGCGTTGAACTCCCACACGTCGGGTCGGTCGGGGTCGAGTCTTGCGGCGCTTCGTGCGAGCTCCGCGGCCTCATGCATGCGCCCGTTGGCCGCGAGGGACATGCCGACGTTGACGTGATACGTCACGTTCCACGGCTCCTGACTCAACGCCTCGCGATAGTGCTCGAGAGCGGCCACGGCATCGCCAGACTCGAACAGGACACGGCCACGCTCGGCAAGTGCCATCGCGGTGTCGGGCGCGTTCGTCAGGATGCGGTCGAACATCTCGACGGCGCGGTCGCGATCGCCGTTGGCCTGGTGATACTGGCCGAGGGCGAAGAGCGCGTCGCGGTGGTCGGGATCGTGCCTGAGCACCGCCTCGAACTGCTCGGCCGCCTCCTCGAAGCTGCGCTCGGTCAACAGCAACTTGCCGTAGTAGTAACGCGAATCGGCCGTGTCGTAACCACGTTCGATGGCGCCGGCGTAGAGCTTCGACGCCTCGGCGTTCATCTCGGCGCGCTTCCGCAGCGGGGAGGAATCGGTCATCTGGGTCAGGGCCCGCGCCCGGTAGTAGGCCTGCTGGCCGGTCGTCAGCGTGGCGTAACGCTCGGGAAAGATCGGCTCGATCTCGACACTCTCGCGGTGATCCGGCGTATCGATCGAGATGTCCCGCCGGATCCAGTGATCCGTGAACTCCGTGAAGCGCTGGTCGTCGGGCTCCGCCCGCCGCATGTGACAGGGTACGCAATCATTCCCGGCCGCTTCTCGCATCCCGTGTTCCTCGCCGCAGTCCTGCACGTCATGACAGGTCTGGCAAGCGCGCGCGACGTAACCCTCGGGTTGCTCCACGACGGGCACGTGCGGGTCGTGGCAGGTGAGGCACTCGAGCCGTCCGCCGGATTCCGTGTAGCACGCGCTGAGCATCATGCGATCCGCCTGGGAGGACAATCCGAAGTCGAACTCGGTCTGCACGGCGAAGCGGAACGGGACGAAGATGTCCGAGATCCGCTGGCCGGGGCGGAACGAGGTCATGGGGCGATCGTGGCGGATGATCCGCTCGGTCTGGTTGGCGTCCCCGAGGTGGCACTGGAAGCAGACTTCCTGGCGTTCGGGCCCCGGGAGGAGCGCGGGATTCACGATCGTCGGGTCGTCCCGCTTGCCGAAACCCTCGCCCGAGTTCCACCGCTCGACGTGCTTCTCGCCCGGCCCGTGGCAACGTTCGCAGCCGATCCCGTGCGGGTAGGGCCGCTCGAAGATGTTGCGCCGTCCCTCGACCGCCCGCATCACGCCGTTGTGGCAGAACATGCAGCTCTGCGTCGTCTCGCGTGTGAAGTGCTCGTTGGCCAGCTCGTAACCGGGGCAGAGCGCCCAGCGATCCCCTTGCGGGTACCAGCACGCGGGCGCCTGGAACAGCTTGCCGTCGCGCTCGATCAGGTAGGCGCGGTTGTGGTTGTTGGATCCGACCACCCAGATCAGCTCGTGTTCTTCCATGGCGAGCTGCGCGTTCGACGAGCGCTTGACGAACTCCTGCATGAAGTACTTTCCATCGCGCTCGAAGACGCGGTACGTCATGCCGTTCTCGCTGAACTCGGGCGAGCCCTCGAACTCACCGACGGTCGTCTCCGCGTTGAGCGGCCGGAACGAGCGGCCCATCCCGGTCCGGGCGTAGCTGTTGTAGATCGCCAGATGGCAGTCGCGGCAGGCCTCGCGACCGACGTAAGCGACGCTCGGGTCGTGATTCTCGAACGCCGGAGCGGCCACGGCGGTCGGTTCGAGGGCCGGACCCTCGGGCGGCGAGTCCTCACAACCGGCAAGGATCAAGACGCTCGAGAGGAGGATCGGGGCGAGCTTCTTCACGCAGGGAATATACCGTGCGCGGCAGGCTTTACCCGGACTGCTAAACTGGTCGATACCCTTTCAAATCAGAAACCCACTGGAGCTCATACCGATGCGTTTCGAGAACAGCTACATCCCCTACGGAGCCTACTGGAGCACACCTTTCTGCAAGTGGCAGGGCAGCCTGTCGACGCTCAACAGCGTCCACGTCGCGGCGCAGGCCGCGCGCAAGGCGTTCGCCGAGCGCGATCTTTCGCCCGAGACATTCGACGCAATCGTGCTCGGGATGACCGTGCCGCAGAAGAGCACGCTGTACGGTGGCCCCTGGCTCGCCGCGATGGTCGGCGCCGAGGGCATCACGGGCACGATGGTCGCGCAGGCCTGCGCGACCGGTGCGCGCGCGCTGGCCAGCGCGGCCGCCGAGATCGAGACCACGGGGGATCACACGGTGCTCGCGGTCACGGCGGACCGCTGCAGCAACGGGCCGCACATCTACTACCCCAACCCGGCGGGACCCGGCGGGACCGGCGAAAAAGAAGATGTCGTGATGGACAGCTTCGGCAACGACCCGTGGGCACGCAACTCGATGTTGCAGACCGCGGAGAACGTCGCCTCGGAGGCCGGAATCACTCGTGAAGAGCAGGACGCGCTCACGCTGCGCCGCTACGAGCAGTACCAGGACGCGCTCGCCGACGATCGGGCGTTCCAGAAGCGCTACATGTTGACCCCGTTCGAGCTCAAGGACGCACGCGGCAAGAGGACGATCGCCAGCGTCGAGACCGACGAGGGCGTCTTCGAGACGACGGCAGAGGGATTGGCCAAGTTGCGCCCCGTGATGCCGGACGGCACGGTGACGTTCGGTTCGCAAACGCACCCGGCGGACGGCAACAGCGGCGTCGTGCTGACGACGCGGGACAAGGCCAGGTCGCTGTCACGCGGCGGCGATGTCGAGGTTCAGCTGCTCTCCTACGGCCAGGGCCGCGCGAACAAGGGCTTCATGGCCAAGGCGACCGTGCCCGCGGCCCAGGCGGCGCTCGACGCGGCCGGGCTCGCGATCGGCGACATGAAGGCAGTCAAGACGCACAATCCGTTCGCCGTCAACGACCTGTACCTCGCGAAGGAGCTCGGGATCGACGCGGACGGGTTCAACAACTACGGCTCGTCGTTGATCTACGGCCACCCGCAGGGCCCGACCGGCATGCGGCTGATCATCGAGCTGATCGAGGAGCTGGCGCTCGCGGGCGGCGGCCACGGGTTGTTCACCGGATGCGCTGCGGGCGACACCGCCGGCGCGGTCGTGGTCAAGGTCGGCTAGTAGATCGCGGCCTCGAAGATCGGCGTGGCCTCCGGGTCGGGCTCCGCGCCCGGCGACCCCAGCGTGACGAGAACGGCGCCCTCGCGCTCCTGGCGTAGCTGGATCGAGGCCTCCCCCGAGCCGTCGATCAGCTCGATCATCGCGAGCGGGTGCCGGGTCCCCTCGGCGTCCTGCCACCAGCAGAACGCCAGCTCGTCGGTCGTGGTCAGCCCGGCAACGTAAACGACGCCGCGGCCGCTGGCCTCGTCGTAGAGGACGCGCCCCCAACCCCCATCGTCGCCGGGGGTGCCCAGTTGCGCGGTGTACAGGCCCGGGGAGCGGCCGGCATTGGCGAACGGCAGCATGTCGCGGAGCTTGCCCTGCAACGTCTCGTTCTCGGCCGTGAGCCGCTGTACGTCGGCGCGCAGCTGGATCTTTTCCTTCTCGGCCGGCACAGAAACGACGAAGAAGGTGAACAGGCCGAACGCGAGTGCCGCGATCGCGGGCCGTAACCAGAGGACGATGAATCTCTGACGCGCCGCCTCGCCCTCGTACCTCAGCCCGGTGTCCATGTCGCGCAAGGTATCACGCAGGCCGGACGCGCATCACCTCGACGATCTCCGGCAAGTGATTCAAGACGACTGAAAAATGGCCCTCGCCGGGGTAGTACGTCGGGTGAACGTCGGGGATCTTGTCGGCAACCCAACGCGCCATGGAGACGGGGACGATGGTGTCGGCCTCGCCGTGCCACAGGAACACGGGCGGCACGATCGCGGCGAAGTCGAGATCCCAGGCGGCACCGTAAATCCGGGCATCCACCGCGGCGCCGGCGCCGCTTCGAAAGCCCTCGCGAAACTCGCGACCGAAGACCTGGCGGACCCATGGGTCGCTCAGCGCGGCGCGGTCGGCCGCTCCCGAGTGGCGGGTCAGGTTGTCGATCGCGAACCCGGAGAGGTGTCGGAGCAACGGTGCGGCGACGATCAGGGCCGGACCGACCAACCAGCGTGCACGGGACGCAAGCTTCAAGCCGAGACGGTTGTGCCAGATCATCCCGTCACCCTTGCGCATCGCCGCGACGGGACCCAACCCGCAGAGCACGCCGACGCGACCGATGCGGTCCGGCACGGCGGCCGCGCTGGCCAACGAGAACGGCGCACCGCCGGAAAGACCCAGCACGTTGAAGCGGTCGCAGTGGAGCCGGTCGGCGGCGGCGGTGAGATCGGCGGGCCAGTCGTGCAGGCGGCGGCCGCGAAGCGGATCGGACTGACCCCATCCGGGACGATCGAGCGCGATCAGGCGGACCCCCTGGCGCTGCGCCTCCTCGTGGGCCAGCTGGACGCCGAGCCGCGAGCCGGGGAAGCCGTGGAACAGGAACAGCGGTGTCCCGTCCGGGTCGCCGACCTCGGCGGCGGCCAGCGTACGGCCGCCGGGCAGCCGGATGCGATGCTCGTTCACCGGGAGTCGTGGGCTTCGCGGCGGTGATCGGCGACGAGCAGCTCGACCATCAGGCCGTAGCTGCGGATCCCCTCCTCCTGGCCCAGCGTCTTGAGGTAGGCGTCGTTGACGCGCAACGCCGCGTCGGCGAGCCGCGTGTCGTAGCGTTTCCAGAATTCGTGCGAAGCGGCCCAGTCACGCTGCAGCGGCTTGGAGAGCGTCAACATCACCGCCGCGGCTGCATCCTGATCGGCCTGGCGCAGCGCGCCCAGCGCGTAGGCCAGCGCACCCTGAGCGGCGGCGTAACGGTAGTCGGCGTCGGGATGACGGCGGCAGACCGCATAACCGATGAAGTTGGCCTCTTCCTCACGCGCCCAGCCGAGCTGGTGCGCGGCTTCGTGGCACGCCGCGAACAACCGGTCGTGCACCGGTTGCTCCATCCCGACGTTGGGCTCACCGGTATACGGGAAGAACACCCCGCCGATGTTCAACCACGGAAGCACCGGCAGAATCAAGCCCTTGGGTCGCGACACGTAGCCGTCACGAAGCGACAGGTACTCGACGCCGGGCGCCCTGAACGCGGCGCGGACCCGCTTGAGCGCGGCTCGATCCCCGTCGTCGGTGCGCATCACACCGTCTTCATCTTCCTCGAGCTGTATGCGGAGCTCGTTGGCCTCGACGATCAGCTTTTGGGAAACGGCACGGAGCTCTTCGGGCTTGATGCCTGTCCGGTCGAGGTTCTCGACCTGGAGGAACGGCTTCCGGTAGTAGTTGAAGCCCCAGCCGAACATACCCCACGCGTAAAACACGCCGACCATCGTGAGCGTGAAGCTGATGGTGTGGGCCACAGCATTGCGCAAACTGCGTCGCCTGCTATACACGGAGCGCGTGACGGTGACCGCCTTGTAGATCAGCCAGACGATCGCGACCAGGACGATCAGCTCCATGAAGGAGTAGGCCATCCAGCCGGTGAGCGTGCCGACGAACTCCCGCACGATGGGGTAGATGGTGTTCGAGTACGCGGTTTCGACCCAGCCGGGGCGCCCGCGGAGGCCCATCTGGACCGCCCAGGTCACGACGCCGATCCCGAACAGGGTCAGGCGGAACCTCCAGGGAACACGGCGATCCTGGGGCAGCGTCTCGGGGCGTCGCATCCTCTTGATTATCGCCCGGGTTCGATCAGCACCTTGAGGGAATCGCCACTTTCCGCGACCAGACGAAAACCCTCCCCGGTTCTTGCGAGCGGGAGGCGGTGGGTGATCATCCCCTCGACGTCGACCCGGCCGGCGCCGATCCAGCCGAGCGCCGAGCGCATGTCCTCCGGCGGCCCCGCGTAGGAATGCACGATCGAGACGCCACGCTTCCACAGGTCGTTGACGTCGAGCGCCAGCGTCTCGCCCGGGGTCAACGGGGCGAAGACCAGCAGGCTCCCTCCGTGGTCGATGAGCTCCAGCGCACCCTCCAGCGCCGCGCGGGCCCCGGTGCAGACCAGGACTCGATCGGCCAGCCGGCCGTCGTTGGCCGCTCGCAGCCGCTCGGCGAGCGGCTCGCTCGCCTCCCAGGCCTCGTCGGCGCCGAAACGGCGGGCCATGTCGAGGCGCGTCGGTTGGACGTCCGCGGCGAAGACCTTCGCGGCGCCGTGGGCGCGGGCAGCCTGGATCTGCAGGATGCCCGAGATCCCCGCTCCGATCACCAGGACGCTGTCACCGCGTGTGACGCCCGCCAGCCGCTGGCCGCGCAGGACACAGGCGAGCGGCTCGACGAACGTCGCCGCGTCGAACGAGACGCTGTCCGGCAGCTTGAACGTGCCGCGCTGCACGTTCACCTCGGGGAGCCGCACGAACTCGCTGAAGCCCCCGGGATCGAAGCTCGTGCGGTGCATCGACTCGCAGACGTTGTGCAAGCCGCGGCGGCAATAACGGCAGTCGTTGCAGGGCACGTGGTGCGTGCTGACGATCCGGTCGCCCGGCGCGAAGGCATCGACGCCTTCGCCGAGCGCTTCGACGACGCCGCTCACTTCGTGACCGAGCACCTGCGGGGCGCGCGGCTTGCGGTACCACTCCATCACGTCCGAGCCGCAGATGCCGCTGGCCTCGACGCGCATCAACAGCTCGCCGGGGCCGGGCTCCGGGCGCGGGNNATAGCGGATCGGGTGGACGGAATCAATGCGCGGTGATTCTCGGATCGTGCAAGCCACGATGTCGGGGCCCGTCCTTTGTTTCTCCAGGACGATGCAGCATACTCACCACCGTGCAGACGTTGGGCTAATTGTCTGACAAACCCGTTTGGCGGAGTTTTGGCGCGCGACGATCCAGAGCAAGGATACCGCAATGCGGCGGTCTGGGCGGGATTGGCTGCGGTCCTGTCGCTGACCTTGCTGATTTACGCCAGCTCCCTGGACAACGAGTTCGTCCACGACGACTGGATCACGATCTCTCAAAACGAGCACCTGAGGGAGCTGAGCAACCTCGACGATTTCTTTCTCGACCCGGGCCTGTTCCACAAGTCGGGAGTCAGTTCCCACACGCGGCCGGTGCTTCTCGTGACGTTCGCCCTGAACTACGCCTTCGGCTCGGAACCCAGCGGGTTCAGGGCGGTCAACCTGGCGCTCCACCTGATCAACATCGTCTTGTCGTATCTACTCGTGAGACGGATTTTTTCAGAGCGTCTTCCCGCTCGCCAGTCCCGCTTCATCGGTCTTTTCGCCTGTGCGGTTTTCGCCGTGCACCCGCTGAACACACAGGCCGTCATCTACATCTCGAGTCGCTCGGTGCTGTTGTCCTATACGTTCTACGTTGCCGCGGTCCTGCTGTACTTGCGGTGGCGCAACCGCCTGGAGTCGTCGGGTCGCGTGCCCCCGGGAAGCTTCAGTGGGTTCCTGCTGTGCATCTGTCTGGCGCTGCTAACCAAGGAAAACACGGTGTCCGTTGCAGGGATGCTGATCCTGCTCGAGGTGGCCCTCTTTCAGTCGCGACGCCGCAACGCGCGCCGGCTCTTGATGACCCTCGTCGCGGGCTTCGGGCCGGTCCTTCTGCTTCTCGTCTATCGCTGGGCCGTGCTCGCCTCGGCCGCGGCCTCGGCCGGCCCGCCGGCGGTCGAGATCATGCACTACACGAACGTGTCCCACGGCTATCCCTGGCACCTGGCCACGCAGATCAAGGCCCAGCTCATCTACCTTATGCTGTTCCTGTGGCCCTCCGAGCTCGCGATCCAGCATGTCGTGGCACACGTCACATCGTTGACCGATCCGGCGTTCGCGGCGGGAAGCGTCCTCGTGATCGCCGCGACGGCGTGGGCTTTTCCGCGCTGGTGGCGCGGCTCTCTGCCGGCAACCCTGATCCTCTGGTACTGCTGCGCGATGGGGCCCGAGGCTCTCCTCCGGCTGAACATGATCGTCAACGAGCACCGGTTTTACCTGCCGGGGATCGCTCTCATCGGTTTCTGCGGCTGGCTCTTGCTCGTGCTGCGAAGCAGCGTTGAGCGAAGAATGCCGTGGACCCGGTACGCGGCGGCCGCCGGCTTGTGCGTGCTCGTGATCGCACTGGGAGCTCGGTCCCGGGATTACGCCCGCCAGTGGAAGACCGCCTGCACGCTCTGGGAGTACACCGCCCGTGTCAGTTCCGAAGACAGCTGGGCCAACAACAACGCGGGCAATTGTCGCCTCCTGGCGGGGAACCTGCCGGGCGCGGAGGAGGCGTATCGCAGAGCGCTCGAGCTTGCACCCGACAATTACCTGGCCCTGTACAACCTGGGGCTCGTCTGTGAGAGACAGGGACGGTTGCGCGAGGCCATTGCCTTCTACGAACGCTTCGAAGCGATGGCCGGAGGGGGGCAGCCGCTCCCCGAGATTCGTAGAACCGTCGCGAGACTCCGGCATCAGCTGGATGCGCGGTAGCGGAAGTGGGATCAGCCCTTGGCATCCCGGTAGATCCCGAACGCGTCGTCGACGCTCGCCCCGTCCTGCACGACCGCGCGGATCGCCCGGATCATCCCCTCCGGACAGTCGGACTGGAACACGTTGCGACCCATGTCGACGCCGCAGGCCCCGTCGTTGACGGCGTTGTACGCGAGCTCGAGCGCGGCACGCTCCTCGATCTTCTTGCCGCCGGCGATGACGATCGGGACCGGCGTGTTGCGGACGACCTCCTCGAAGCCCTCGCAGTAGTAGGTCTTGACCATGTGCGCGCCGAGCTCGGCGCAGATCCGGCAGGCCAGCCCGAGGTAGCGCGCGTCGCGCGTCATGTTCTTGCCCACCGCGGTCACGGCGAGCACGGGGACGCCGTACTTCTCGCCGGCGTCGACCAGCTTGGCGAGGTTCAACAGCGTCGTGCGCTCGCCCTCCTCGCCGACGAAGATCGACAGCGTTACCGCCGAGGCGTTGACGCGCAGCGCGTCCTCCATGTCCACGGTCAGCCCCTCGTTGGAGAGCTCGGTCAGGATCGACGTGCCGCCCGAAGAGCGCAGCACGATCGGGATCGAGAAGGACGACGGGATACAACGGCGCAACACCCCGCGCGTCAGCATCAAGGAATCCGCGTGGGGCAACAACGGCTCGACCGTCTTGGCCGGCTCCTCGAGCCCGCCGGTCGGTCCCAGGAAGTAGCCGTGATCGATCGCCAGCATCACGGTGCGTCCGGTCTCCGGCTTGAAGATCCGGCTCATCCGGTTTTTCATTCCCCAGTCCATCGTCGCCTCCCGAGGGGTCAGGTCTTGAATCTACAGTTTCGACTCTACCAGGGAGTCGACCACGACGTCCCGAGTCCCGGTCCGTAGAGGATCGCGTTCGTCAGCAGCCGCCGCGTCCCCACCGTCCAGCCGCGAAACTCGGGGTCGTTGAGGAACAGCACCACCTGCCCACGGCCGACGGACTCCCGCGTGACGTACGCCGTCTCGGCGACGCGCCCGGCGGTTTCCGGCCACAGCAGACCACCGAGGTGTAGCCGTTCCAGCGTGGCGAAGCGCGCCGGGACTTCGACGGGCGGGGCCGCGACGAGGACGCTGCTCACGCCGGCGAGTACGGGGAGTTCCTCGGGCAGCCCCCACGACAGCCACAGCTCCGGGTCCAGCTCGACCCTCAGATGCGCCTGCCTCGACGCGAACGAGCGCAACCGGCGATCCGCGGCCGCCAGCGTTCCGTTGTCCGGCGAGCTCTTGCCCGGCGGCAGCAGCGGTTTGACCCATTCCGCGAGATCCACCGGGGAGCCGTCGACCGGAGTGCCCTGCTCGTGACCCTCGGCGAAAGGACGCGCCCCCGCGCCGAGCACGGGGGCGACGTCGTAGGGCGAGCCGAGTTTGACTGCTTCGTTCTTCTTCGCCTTGCCGTCTTCCTCGTCGTTGTCCTTCCAAGGCTTGGGTGCTCGCATGCCCGTGGCGTGGAACAGGCCCGCTTCGAGAACGGTCTCCGCCGACGGCCCGTAGACGACGGGTGGGTGCTTGTCGAGGGCTTCGCGACGAAGACGCGCCTTCGTGATCTCGCGCTCCTTCGAGGCGAGGAACTCGGCGCCGCCGCCGATCCCGATCACGGTGCCGCCGTTCTCGATCCAGGCCTTGATCCGCTCCGTCCCCGAGGAACCGAACGCGCTGTAGTTGCCGGGCGGAAAGATCAACACGTTGTAGCGGCGTAGGTCGGCGAAACGCGCCCGGGAGACGTCGATGCCGGAAAAGCGTAGCTCCACGATCTCGTCGAGCAGGTGCCAGATCGCGCCGTACTGCGACGACGAGATGCCGGGCCCCGTCCAGACACCGACGCGTGGCGCCACGAGGGTCGGGAAGTGTCGGCCGCCGAGATCGGGCCCCTGTTCGGCGAGCCCGGTGGGTGTGGCCTCGACACGTAACTTCCAGCGCTCCGCCACCTCGGCGAGGATCTCGCGCAGGTTGTCGGGGTTGCCCTCGACGCGTATGAGCAACGCGCCACGGTCGTACTCGTTGCCGCCGACACGGAACGGCTTGCGCGACGCGCGCACGCGGATGCCGCGCTGGAGCAGATCGGCGAGCGCTCCGACCGAGCGGTCGGTCGTGCCGTCGATGATCCAACCGACGGGCGTCGATCCACCGGCGACCTCTCCGACCGGATCGGCGGGGTCGACCGACAGGTCGAACCCTTGAAACTGCCGGCTCGTCGTCCAGTAGGCTTCGACACCGAAGTTGAACGGCAACGACCACGCCGTCGTCTCGTACAGCCGCGAGCCCTCGCCGCGCTCGATGCTGCGCCGTTCCTCACGAAAGTAATCGGCATTCATCGGTAGGTGCGGGTCGAGCAGCTCGCGCACCAGCCGGCCGGCCGGCTGGATCGCCGGGACGAGCCAGGTATCGGCCGGGAGATCGGATGCGGCGACGCCCGCACCGGTGCGCCCGTCACGCAGGTTGTCGAGACGAATTCGTTCTCCGTTGCGGCCCAACACCTCGATGCCCTGGCGGCGCAGCAAACGCACCAGATCGCGGGTGCGTTCGGGGTACTTGCCTTCCGGCAGGACCCATGCGGTCAACCCATCGCTGCCCTCGACCATCTCTCGCCGTTCGGCGACGAAATCCGCCAGGATCTCAGCGCGGTGGTTCGACAACGATTCAATGTTGGCGACGGAGCTCAGCACGTGATGCTCGGTGGCCTCGGCGTAGGTACGCAGATCGCCGCTCTGCTTCCGGACCACGGTGCCGGCCGTCCTCGACATCTCGTAGAGGATGCCGAGCGCGCCGCGGTAGGCGGCCCACGACGACCCGTAGCCGGGGAAGAACTCCTCGTTCCACTCGCGCGTGTAGTAGGGGTAGCCCCGCTCGTCCAGCGCCGCGGCCTGGTTCTCCGCGAAGCGCGCCCACCACTTGCGGTGGCTCGGCGGCAGGTGGGGGTTGAAGGGATGCCGCGGCGGCGCGAACAGGTAGGTGTCGTTGGACCCCATCTCGTGGCTGTCGACCATCAGCTGCGGTTCCCACGGCGCGATGACCCCGGAGCGCGCGGCTTCGGGGTGCACCATGCTGAACCAGTCGCGGTTGAGATCGAACAGGTAGTGGTTGCCGCGACCCCAGGGCCAGATTGCCGTGTGCGACAGGTCGTCCTGATCGGGGTTGGGGACACGGTGCGCGAACGCGCGCGTTTGCGCCAGGTAGCGGTCGCGCCCGTCGGGGTTTTCGATCGGGTCGATGATCACGACCAGGTTTTCGCGCAGGGCGCGGGCGCGCTCGTCCTCACCTGCGACCAGCCAGTAAGCCACCGCCGCCGCGGCATCGACGCTGCTCAGCTCGTCGCCGTGGATCCCGTAGGCGATCCAGCCCACCGCCTTCGCACCGTCGAGAGCCTGCGCGTCCTGCTGCGCGCTACGCCCACGCGGGTCGACGCGTGCGATGTGCGCGTCGCGGAAGCTGTCGAGATCGGCAATCGTGGCCTCGTCGCTGACGAACAACGTGACCAGCTTGCGGCCCTCGTGGCTGTGCGCGTAGGAACGCATCTCGGCCCGCGGTGACGCCGCGGCCAGCGCCTCGAGATACCGCATCGTCTCGCCGTGGGTCAGCGGCCGTGCACCGGGATCGAACCCCACGACCTCCTTCTGTGTCGGGATCGACGGGTCGAACGTCGCCCACGGAAACAACCGTTCGGGCGCGAAGCCCTCCATTTCCACGTTGGCGTTGGCCGGTAGGCACAGGCACAGGCCGAGACACACGAGGCCGAGGGTTCGTTGCAGCATGTCGGGACTCCCGTTGAGACTGACCCGGCGATTCTAACTCCGGTTCACGGGAGCGCAGTCCGAATTCTTAGCTCGTCGGGGCCGGCTCCGGCGGCGCGCGGAATCCCTCGCGATCCATCTCGCCCCAGCCGCGGCGGCGGCGCAGGACATCCCACAGCGCCTTCAGCTTGAACAGCGCCAGCAGCTGGCGGTAGCCGAAGTTCTCGAGGATGCCGAAGACGATCAGCTTGGACAGGTCGATCCACCCCGGGTAGCGCCGGAAGGAGATCTCCTCGAGCAGCACCGCGGCGATCGACAGGAACACCCCGTACAGCACGGCGACCGCGAAGAACAGCAGGAAGAACTGCAGGTTCAGGATGCCGAGCAGGAACGAGATGATGACCGCGATGTAGCCCAGCACCTCGATCAGCGGGCCGAGCATCTCGAAGAAGAACGCGTGCGGGAACGCGACCGTTCCGAGCGTCCCGTAGCGCGGGTTGCACAGGATGCGCTTGTGCGCCCACAGCGACTGCACCAGGCCGCGGTGCCAGCGCGCGCGCTGGCGGCGCAGCACCGTCAGGTTCTCCGGCACCTCGGTCCAGCACACCGGGTCGGGGACGAACACCACGCGGTACTTGCGTTGGTTCTCGCGCATGTGGCGATGCAACCGCACGACCAGGTCGAGATCCTCGGTGTCGGTGTCCAGACCGTACCCCCCGATCTCGATCACTTCCTTCTTGCGGTAGACGCCGAAGGCGCCGGAGATGATCAGCAAGCTTCTCAAAACGCTCCAGCCCACTCGGCCGGACAGGAATGCGCGCAGGTACTCGATGACCTGGAACACCGGCAGCGGCTTGTCGGGCAGCTCGATTTGCACCACGCGTCCCTCGCGGACCTGACAGCCGTTGACGATGCGCACGATGCCGCCGGCGGCGACCGTCTCGTCGGGATGCTCCATGAACGGCTTGACGACGCGCAGCAGGGCGTTGTCCTCGATCACCGAGTCGGCGTCGATCGAGCAGAACAGCGGGTAGCGCGAGACGTTGATCCCCGCGTTGAGCGCGTCCGGCTTGCCGCCCTGCTCCTTGTCGACGACGGTGATGTTGTGGTCGAGGGAGCCGTAGACTCCGCGCACGGCGCGTGTCGCGATCTCGCGCTTGTAGACCTTGTCGAGCCGGCTCAGCTCGAACGCCTCGACGAGCCGTTTCAGCGTCCCGTCGGTCGAACCGTCGTTGATGACGATGATCTCGAATTCGGAGTAGTTGACCATGCGCAGCGAGCGCACGGTCTCGACGATCGTCTTCTCCTCGTTGTGCGCCGCCACGAGGATCGAGATCGGCCAGGTCATCTCCGACTGCATGATCTGCCGGTAGTCGGAGAAGAACGTCCGCCGGACGAAGCGAAAGACCCCGCGCAGCGAGAGCAGGAACAGCAGCAGATAACTGGTGTTGAGCAACAAAAAGTAGACCAGCACGAAGGCGTTGAAGCCGATGATCAACGTGGTCACGATGGCAACCCAATTCATCAGACGGCCTCCCTCGGAAGCAGGGTGAGCAACTCGCGGCGCACGCTGTCGACCGGGTGTTCGCGCGCCAGCACGCGGATGCGACCGGTGACCCCGGCGGCGACGACGCGCTCGAAGAACGTCCGTGCCGCCTCGCGGGCGGCCGTATCCTCCTCGGCGAGCTCGATGGCGCGCTCGTCGACGCGGCCGGCTTCCTCCAGCATCAGCACCGCCTGCTCGCGGGCGAACGCGTCCCGATCGGCGACCATCTCCTCGAGCGCCTCGAGACCGCGAGGGCCGATCGTGCGCAGGGCACGGGCCGCGTTGTGGCGCACCCACCACTGCTTGTCACGCAAAGCCTCCGCGAGCTCCGGCACGGCTTCGACCATCAGCATGCGTCCGAGGGCCTTGGCGGCCATCGCGCGGACCGGCCATTTCGGATCGTCGAGCGCGGAGACGAGCTGCGGTGTCACGTGAGGATCGCCGATGCTGCCGAGTGCGTGGCAGGCACGCGCGCGAATATCGGTGGAGTCGTTGCTCGCTTTGGACAATAGCCATTCGGTCGCCGACAACGGGCGCACGCGACCGACGATGTCGAGGACCGCCAGCTGGCCGTCGTGGCTCAGCTCGTCGAAGGCTTCGATGACCGCGTGGATCGATTCGTGCCCCATGCCGATCAGGATGTCGGCGACCCGAATTGTCGACCAGCGGTTGGGCTCGTTGAGCGCGCGCACCAGCTTGCGTGCCGAAGCCACGCCGCCGAGCTGGCCGAGCGCCTTGGCCGCACGCAGCCGTACTTCGGGCATCTCGTCGTCGAGCGCGCTCGATAGCGGTTGGATGGCGCGTTTACTCCCGGCCAGGCCGAGCTTTTCAGCCGACTCCGCGCGACGCCACCAGCGCCGGCTCTCCAGCCCTTCGAGGTAGACGTCGACGAAGCCGAGCTGTTCCATCGCCTTGGCCATACGCTCGCGCTCGATCCCGCGGACGCGTTGGATGTGATCGAGCAGGATCTGTTCGACCACGACGCGGTCCGGCGGAGACGGGTCTCCCTCCAGGGCGGCGCGAATGGTCTTCTCGTCGCCGTGCGCCCAGCCGAGGATCGTCGGCTCGAGCTCCCGGCGACGGCGCGCCCGTCCGGCGGCGCGCGTCTCGCGCCAGGCCTTGTTGGCCACGATCGCAATCGTCAGCGCCATGAATACGCTGCTGATCGACAGGATCGCCCAGACGAGGATCTGCTGCATCACGACACCTTGCGTGTGCGAAGGATCTTGCGGATGCGAGCCATCAGCTCGCGCGCGTTGAACGGTTTGATGACGTAGTCGTCGGCACCCTCTTCCAGCCCCTTGACGATGTCCTCCTCGCGGTCGCGCATCGACAGCAGCAGGACCGGCAGGTCGCGGTACTTCTCGTTTCGCCGGATTGCCCGCAGCACGGAGTAGCCGTCGCGGTACGGCATCACGAGGTCGCTGACCACCATCGCGAGCTCGTGGCGTTCGACGATCTCGAGCGCGTGGGCACCGTCCTCGGCGACCAGAACATCGTAGCCGTGCTCCTGAAGCAGCGACGCGATGAACCGCGCGGTGATCGGGTCGTCGTCCACGACGAGGATCTGGTGGCTCTCCATGGCCTAGTTCCCCCGCAACCCGGCGCGCCAGAGCAAACGCACGCCGACGACCGTGGACTCGAAACCGCTCGCGGTCGCGGCGGCGTAGTCGCCGTGCTCCGCATAGGCCTCGAGCGTCATGCGCGCCGCCACCGGGAAGCCGGCGGCCCCGCCGACGACGACCACGGTGTCGTCATCTACGTCGACGCCGCCCAGCGTGAACGACTGCACCCCGGCATCCAGATACAATCGGTAATAATTTCCGCGGTCGCCGTATTCGTCGGCCACGCGAAGCTGGGCGAGATGGGCGAGGAAATCCTGCGGCGCGAAGTAGCCGTTGCCCGTGTCCACGTCGTAGTCCATCCAACGCGCCGTGTAGCCGGCCTGCATGCGCACCCGGCGGACGGGTAATCGCGCCAGGAAGCCGGCATTGGCCGTCACCCGATCATTGTCATCGGTGAAGTCCGCCACACCCGCTCCGGCATGCACCGTGAAGCGGTCACCGACACCACCGTTCACGCGTGCCTCGAGCTGATCGAATCGGACGTTGTTGTCGGTGATCTCGGAGGAGTAACGGATCGCGTGACGCATCGCCGTCGCGTAGAGCTGCCAGCGGCGATCGAGGCCCCAGGCGTAGGACAGACCGCCGAGCGCCTCGCCCTCGGTCGTGTCGTCGGTACGTGTCAGGAAGTCGTAACCCAACGTCGCGGAGAGCCGCTGCCCGCGACCGGGATGGTATCCGACCGTCGCGTTGACGTTGTCCACGGTCGCATCACGGGCAAGCCCGGACATCTCGTAACGTCCCGCGCCGAGGTCGAGGCGGATCCGGCGGCCGAGTCCGAGACCGCCGCGCACGAGGAAGCGGGTCAGCTCGTTGTCGTCGGTATCGTCGAGGTAGCTCGCGTCCACGCTCCACCACGCTCCCGCCGAGCGCGAGACCGCGTCGTAGAGCTTGCCGACCTCCTCGTGGTCCGGATGCTCGCGCTTCAGCTCGATAGCCTGCTCGGATGCGCTCCGGATCTCAGCGGCCCAGAGGTCGAGGTAGGCCAGTCCGATACGTGCGTCCACGTTACCGGGGTCGGCGTCGAGGACGTCCTCGTAGGCCCGCCGCGCTTCGGTCGGCCGGGCAGCCCAGGCGTAGGTCCGCGCCAGGCCGAGCCAGGCGTCGACGTTGGCCTCGTCCCTGCGGATGAGGCCGTTGAATCGCACGCGCGCCTCGCCGAATCGCCGGTCCCACGAGAGGGTCTGCGCGCGGCCGAGCAACGCGTCGGGATCGTCGGGTTTGACCTCGAGCGCGCGGTCGTAGCGTTCGACCGCATCGTCGAAGCGACCGGACCACGACAACAGTTTGGCCGTGCGCAACAACGCCTCGAAGTTCTCCGGGTCGGCGGCGAGTACCTGCTCGTAGAGCTCGAGCGCGGCGGCGTGATCGCCGGCGTTCCAGGCGCGTTCGGCGTCCTCCGCCACGCCCGCGAACAGCGGGAGGCAGGCCACGAAGAACGCAGCAAAGGCCCGGCCGAGCGACCGGGGGGGGATCGGTCTTCGCTCTTTCATGTCGATTTCACATATGTAAGAACAACCCGTTTAACTAGCCGTTCTTGACGGTTAGAAAATACGAATGGGTCATCCGGTTGCCACCGAATTCGTGTGGGGGAGATCATTGTCTCCTATTCGACAGGTTTTTGCGCGCTCCAGCGGAAAGGCTTGACCGGCCGCGCCCGCGTGAAGATATTCAGCCCTGCCTCCTCGGGGAGGTTCGACATGACCCCGAGGCATCCCTCCGATTGGCTGGCTCTCTCCCTGCTTCCAGGGCTGGGCCCGACCGCACTGAATCGTTTGCTCGAGCAGCACCCCGAGCCGCGCGAGATCGCCTTCGACCTGCCGCCCGAGCTGATCGCCGCCCGTTGCCCTCGGGTGAAGGCCGAGCCCATCCGCAGGGCGCGTCGGCAACTACGGCGGCGCGTCGACACGGAGCTGCGGCGAGCACGAAATGCCGGGGTGAGCATCGTCACCCGGGACTCCGAGGAGTTCCCCGCCGAGCTCCGTGAGATCCCGGCGGCGCCTATCCTTCTCTATGTGCGCGGCACGATCGTGCTCGACCGGCCCCGGATCGCGATCGTCGGCTCCCGCACGGCGTCGCGCTACGGCCGCCGCTTCACCGAGGAGCTGGGACGCGGTCTGGCCCAACGCGGGTTTCAGATCGTCTCCGGTGGCGCACGCGGGATCGACACCTGCGCGCACCGCGGGGCGCTCGATGCGGGCGGGTCCACGATCGCCGTTTTCGGATCCGGGTTGATGGAGCCCTGCCCGCCCGAGAACTACGCGCTGTTCGAGGAGATCCTGGAGAACGGTGCGCTCGTCAGCGAGTTCCCGTTGACGTGTCCGCCGAGCAAGTCGACGTTCCCGCAGCGGAACCGGATCGTCAGCGGGCTGTCGGCCGCCGTCGTCGTCGTCGAGGCCGCGGCGCGGTCGGGTGCGTTGATCACGGCGAGCCAGGCCCTCGAGCAGGGGCGCGAGGTGCTCGCCGTCCCGGGCCCGGTCACCTCCCCCGTCTCGGCCGGCACCAACCGGCTGATTCAGGAGGGCGCGAAACTCGTTCAGCAAATCGATGATATCGTCGACGAGTTGCCGCCGCCCTACCGCCAGGTATTGCCCGCCGGCGGCGATCTCCCCGAATCGGACCGGAATGAGCCGGATCTGGAGGATTTGACCGGGGACGAGAGGAAGGTTCTGGGAATGTTGGACACGGTCGAGCCTGTTCACGCCGACGATCTCGCGCTGGCGGCGCCGTTCGACGTGGCACGGCTTCAGGTGGCGCTTTTTGGCCTGCAGCTGAGGGGGGCGGTTGATCTGGAACCCGGCCGGTACTATCTTCTGCGCCCTCGGAGGGAGCCCTGAGCCATGGCCAAGTCTCTGGTCATCGTCGAATCGCCGGCGAAGGCCAAGACGATCAACAAGTTCCTGGGCCGGGACTTCACGGTCAAGGCCTCGATGGGACACGTGCGCGACCTGCCCAAGCGCACGCTCGGCGTCGACGAGGAGACCTTCGAACCCGAGTACGCCGTCCTCCCGGACAAGAAGAAGACGCTCGCCGAGCTGAAGAAGGCGGCCAAGGCCGCCGAGGCGGTCTACCTGGCCTCGGACCCCGACCGCGAGGGCGAGGCGATCTGCTGGCACCTGAAGGAGGAGCTGCGCAAGGGCACCAAGGCCGCCTTCCACCGCGTGCTGTTCAACGAGATCACCAAGCGCGCCATCCTCGCCGCGTTCGAATCGCCGCTCGAGATCGACATGAACAAGGTCGAGGCCCAGCAGGCGC
>WVWW01000086.1:50574-56502 GCA_011773795.1 Acidobacteriota bacterium | reverse complement strand
GGCCGCGGCGGCGGTCGGCGTCAACGCGCTGCTGGGCGACCCGTTGGATTCGCTCGAGCTCGTCGCCTGCTGCGTCGAGGCGGAAACCGCCGTCTCGGGGCGCCACGCCGATAACGTCGCCCCGTCGGTCCTCGGCGGGCTCGTGCTGGTCCGCACGGTCGACCCGCTGGATGTCTGGCGTCTTCCCGTCCCCGACGACCTGTACGTCGTCGTCGCTACACCGGTCTTCGAGCTCTCGACCCGTGTTGCACGCGAGGCCTTGCCGGACACGGTTCCGATGGGCACGCTCGTGCAGAACAGCGCCAACCTGTCGGCCCTGATCCACGCGCTCCACAGCAACGATCTCGACTTGCTGGGGAGGGCGCTGGTCGACGAGGTCGTGACGCCGGCGAGGAGCCCGCTGATCCCCGGCTGCGACCGCGTGCTCGAGGCGGCGCGGGAGGCCGGTGCGCTGGCCAGCTCGATCAGCGGCGCCGGCCCGTCGGTCTTCGCGCTGTGCGCCACGGAAGAGCGCACCGAAGCCGTCGCCGCCGAGATGATCTCGGCCTTCTCCGACGCCGGTCTGAGCGCGTCGACCGTGACCTCCGCCGCGGACTGTCCGGGGGCCCGACTCGTATGAGCGAGCTCGGTTTCGAGCTGGTCTGTCTCGATTGCGAGACGGCGTTCTCCGGTCTCGAGCCACGTTATCGCTGCGATTGCGGCGGGACCCTCGATGTCAAACACGACCTGAAAGCGGTTGCCGAAGCGGTCGATCGCGATGTGTTCGATCGGCGCCGCGGCAACGGCGGGCCGCTCGACCGCTCGGGCGTCTGGCGTTACCGCGAGCTGATCCTGCCCGTCGAGGCGAGGCATGTGGTCAGCCGGGGCGAAGGCAACACGCAGCTGTACGACAGTCCGGCCGTGGCGAAGTACGCAGGGCTGGACCGGTTGCTGTTGAAGCACGAGGGCGAGAACCCGACCGGCTCGTTCAAGGATCGCGGGATGACCGTGGGAACCGCGGCGGCGCGGATGCTCGGCATGGATCGCGTCGCCTGTGCGTCGACGGGTAACACGTCGGCCTCGATGGCGTCGTATGCCTCGATCGCCGGGATGCGCGCGTTCGTGTTCATCCCCGAGGGCAACATCGCCCTGGGCAAGTTGAGCCAGGCGCTCGCCTATGGCGCCCGGACCCTGCAGCTCGCCGGCGATTTCGACGCGGCGATGCGTCTGGTCGAGCAGGTCTGCGCGACGGAGAGCATCTACCTGCTCAACTCGGTCAACCCGTTCCGCATCGAGGGCCAGAAGGCGATCGGCTTCGAGCTGCTGCAGGACCTGGGCTGGCGCGTCCCGGACTGGATCGTCCTGCCGGGCGGGAACCTGGGGAACAACTCGGCGATCTCCAAGGGGCTCGTGGAGCTACACGAGATCGGCTGGATCGATCGGCTGCCCCGGATCGCCGTGATCCAGGCCGGCGGGGCCAACCCGCTGTACACCGCGTTCACGACGGGCCGCCCCATCGAGCCGGTGCGCGCGGAGACGATCGCGACGGCGATCCGCATCGGCAACCCCGTCTCGTGGAAGAAGAGCCTGCGCGGCATCGAGGCGTCGAACGGCGTCGTCGAGGAGGTCAGCGACCAGGAGATCCTCGACGCCAAGGCGCACGTCGACGCCGCCGGCATCGGCGCCGAGCCGGCGTCGTGCGCGACCGTCGCCGGGCTGCGCAAGCTCGTCGCGAACGGCACCATCGATCCCGGTTCCACCGTGTGCGGCATCCTTACGGGTCATCTTCTGAAGGACCCGGACGTCGTGGTCGGGTATCACTCCGGGTCGCTGAGCGGCATCGACTCCCGGTTCGCCAACGCCCCGCTCCGTGTGCCCGACGATCTGGATGCAATCTTGGCGGAACTGCGCCGTATATGATCGGCGTCATGCCGTACGCCCCTCGTCTCTGTCTGGCTCTCCTGCTCGTCTGCTCAACCGCGTCCTGGGCGCAGGACCCGGCGCCGACCGAGGAGACCGAACCCCGGGACTCTCCGAAGAAGGACGATGAGCGGGACGAAGAGGACAAGGAGGACGAGCCCGAACCGGTCCTGACCGAGCGTGTCGTCGTCTCCGCCTCCGCCGCCACGCAGAGCCGGCTCGATGCGCCCGCGGCGGTCGACGTGCTTGCCGCCGACGACCTGTCGCAACGCGCCGGCGATCACTTCGTCGACCAGCTGCGGCGCATCCCCGGCATCAACGTCGTGCAGTTCAGCGCCCGCGACGTGAACATCGCGTCGCGCTCGGCCACCGGCGGGATCAACAACTCGACGCTCGCCGTCGCCGACGGCCGCTCGCTGTACCAGGACTTCCTCGGCTTCGTGATGTGGGAGTTCGCGCCGACGGACATGGAGCTGGTCGATCGCGTCGAGGTGGTGCGCGGCCCCGCGTCGTCGCTGTGGGGGGCCAACGCCGTCGGCGGGCTCGTCCACCTCGTCACCAAGAGCCCCCGGGACACGCTCGGAGGCCAGGTGCGCGTCGAGGCCGGTAGCTACGCCTCACGCCGCGTGGACTTCCGCCACAGCTTCCTGAGCGGAGAGTGGGCGATCCGTGGATCGGGGAGCCTCTACCGGATCGACGCGTTCGAGCGGCCGCAGACGATCACCAACATGTTCGGCGAGACGATCGACCCCGACTTCGGCCTGCTGGCGGACGACTTCCGCGACTCCGGCACGGAGCAACCCCGGTTCGACCTGCGGGCCGACCGCGAGACAAACAAGGGAACGTTCATCCTGCAGGGCGGCGCCGCGCGGACGCGCGGCTGGATCGCGACCGGGCTGGGGCCGTTCGACATCGAGCCGTCGACGGGCAACGCCTACGTCCAGGGACGCTGGAAGAACGGTCCGTTCGAGGCGCAGCTCGATTACAACTACTTCGACGGCGCGGGCAAGAACCTGATCAACGCGATCGACTTCGGCTTTCGCTCGGCGCGTCTCCACGCGTCCTTCGGGGGCAAGAAGTTTCTCGGAAGGCGGGCCGTCCTGGGTTACGGGGCCGACGCGTCGAACACGAAGTACGACCTCTCGATCGCCCCCGGCGCCGACGAGCGCAACATCTTCTCCGCGTTCGCCGAGACGGACGTCAAGCTCTCGCAGCGCTGGTGGCTCGCGACCGGCGCGCGCGCGGACCACTTCAAGGAGACGATCGGGACGGTGGTCTCGCCGCGGATCGCGATCCGCTTCAAACCGGAGCCGCGCCACACGGTACGGATGGCCTGGGGCCGCGCGTTCCGCTCGCCGTCGGTGCTCGAGGAGTTCATGGACGTCCCGGTGATCCCGGTGGCGCTGATCGATTGGGGCGAGGTCGATCAGGACCTGTTCGATGCCGGCATCCTCGATCCGAATCAGTTCCCGATGGGGTTCTTCGAGTTCATCGCGATCAACCTGTGCCAGATGGTGCCGGACAACTGTGGCGTGGCACCGGGCGAGTCGCCGATCTACGTGGCGACGACCGCGGCGATGGGCTCGTTGAACCTGAAGGAAGAGCGCACGACCTCGTTCGAGGTGGGTTGGACGGCACAGTTCAACCGCTTCGAGTTTTCGGCCTCGGCGTACGCGACGGAATCCAAGGACGGGATCGACTTCCCACAGGTGGCGAGTTACGGCGTCGGGCCGGATGGGCTCCCGGTGACCGCCGACGACATCGAGCTCTCCGCGGATCCCGACATGGACGGGATCGACGAGGCACCGCCGATCGACATGTGCCCGTTGGGTTTCGATCTGTTCCCCGAGTTCGTGCAACCCTGCACGCAAGGGCCGGTGACCTACCCGCAGGTGCTGACCGTACTGCTCGACGGCCAGATCCCCTCGCTGTTCCAGTATCGCAACGGATCGAAGTCCGAGAACCGTGGGTTCGAGGTCGGGACCGGTTGGCACAGCCCTCGCGGATGGTCTGCTTCGCTGAACTACTCTTGGCAGGACACGCCGGTGTCCGACGGCGTCTCGATGGACGACCGGCTGCGGCTGGCCGTTGCCGAGGACGCCGCGAACGCGGATCTCGACGGCGACGGGTTGATCGCGGACACCGCGGACTTCGTCAACATCCCGGCCGAGCACCGGATCAGCTTTTCGGCGCAAATCGACCGCGGCAAGTGGTTCTCCGGTCTGACCGTCGATCATGTCGACGACTCCTTCTGGCAGGACGTGCTGACCTCGGATTTCTGGGGCTGGGTTCCGGACTACACTTTGGTCGGCCTCCGTGCAGGACTGAGGCTGCCGCGCAGCCGGATCACACTGACGGGCCAGGTCACCAACCTGCTCGGCGACGAGATCCAGCAACACATCTTCGGAGACCGGATCGGCCGCCGGGCGACCCTCGGGATGCGCTATTCCTGGGAAGGCCGGGGGGATTCGGCGCCTTGATCGTGCGAACGCAACCAATCCCTCTGAATNNAGTGGCTGAGGGGAAAGCGGGTCCCCGAACGCGACCAACAATCTCAGGAACACGTTGTACATTTTTCGGGCCCGGATCGGAAGCGGAAGGGGGAACCATGACTCGTTCACCGCGCGTCGTCCCAGCCATCGTTGCCGCCGTCTTGATCGTCGCCGGCGGACCCGCCTGGGCTCAGGGGGTTCAGGTCAAGGCGCCGCGGTACACGCCGGGAGCGGAGTGGACCGTGATCGAGTTGGATGACCCGTCCGGACTCCCGCGTTTCGGAAAGGGCTGGCAGCGCTCGACGTTCTGGGATCTGCGGCCCGTTAGCGGCGGGACCGAGATTCGCTGGACGGTCGACCTTCCGCGCCACGCAGGACTCGAGGCGCCGGCGGAGGATACCGGCGCGGACCTCACGCTGTGCGCGGTCCGTACGGACGACGACACATCCATCGGCTGCCGCCTGATCGCCTCCGATCGAGTCGGGCCCACCGGGCCGCGGGCCCTGTGGTCGAGTCTGCCTGGCGAAACCTCGGCAGGGCTCCGTGTCCTCACATCGTTGAAGCCCGAACAGGTTCTGATCGCCGGAGACCGTTTCACCGACCGCTGGCTCGACGGCGGCGACGCGACCAAGACGATCGACGGCGTTGCACTGGCCGAAGGCATCGCGCTGACGCCCGCGGGCCCGGCGGAAGTCGTGCTGTTGCGGGAAGTCGTGTCCTCGCGAGATACGACGCAGACCCGGTTCCGCTTCGTCGAGGAGAACGGCCGAACGGTGGCAGTGTTCGAGACGGAGTCCGGGGCACCGGTTCGCGGGTCCGTGCTGGCCGAGGCCGACCGACTGGCCGACGACGGCTTGACGATCGGCTACGAAAAGCTCAGCGCGTCGCTGACGCCCGGATCGATCGGCTTTCTTCAGTACTCGATGAGCTTCACCGGCGTGAACTGTCTGGCCGACGTCGATTGCTCTTCGGCCAACGCGATCTGCATCGGGGCCGATCCGGTCGCCGTCCCGCCGGTGCCCGGCAGTTGCCGAGCACCTTTGTCGGACCTGCGTGCCGGATGGACCGGTATCGCCGACGCCATCGGGATCGATCAGACCAACCTGCCGTACCAGCCTGACCCCGATGACCCGACGACGGCACAGAACCTCCCGGAGGTCTGGGAGTTCGCGACGCTCAACACCGCGAACCTGCAACAGCGCACGTTCAACACGATCCGCAACGACACGGGCTGGAACACCTGTCTCGAGACCTGCGCCGTCAGGGACGTGACGGCGACGCCGCCGGATGGAACCTGGCAGGCCTATCTCAAGATCGACAACTACGACGAGAGCGGCTCCTTCGTGACGCGCGATCTTTTCATGTTCAACGACAACGACACGGGTGCCGACCCATCGATCGACGTGCCGTTCGTCGTGCAGGATCAGGCCAACGCCTCGGATCGCTCCCAGATCTGTTTCGAGCAATCGGGTGGCAACTCGGCCGATCGGTTGCTCGAGTTCTTCCAGTTCACCGGACCCGACCCGGCATCGGCAGT
>WVWW01000086.1:21198-50540 GCA_011773795.1 Acidobacteriota bacterium | reverse complement strand
AACCCGCGCGGCCAGGGACAGCTGCCGAACTTCGCCGGCCTGCGCGGATCCATCACCGAGGACGGTTTCCTGCACGTGGCCGCCGGCAACTACGTACCCGCCCTCCTGTTACTGCAGGAAACGGACATCGTGGCAGGCGCCGACCTGCTCTTCGTGGACTGTGTCGGAGCGACGGGCCTGCGCGGGATCGACTGGTTCTGGGTCCACGAACGCTACGGCTTGCTGGCCTTG
The DNA here is from genome assembly GCA_011773795.1 of Acidobacteriota bacterium. Lineage (GTDB taxonomy): Bacteria > Acidobacteriota > Polarisedimenticolia > Polarisedimenticolales > Polarisedimenticolaceae > WVWW01. Next base: position 50,309 of record WVWW01000086.1, on the reverse strand, counting down.
ATCTCGGGTCCCAACGACGATGGGACGCTCGCATGCAGCCCGCTTCCGGCCGACGATTGGTCCTGCCCCGATTTCGACAACCGCACCGACGGCGCGGACTTCACCTGGGGTCCCTTCCCGCCCTATCAGATCAGCGCCGAGGCGTGCCTCAACGGCACGAAGATCGACTGGGCCCTACCGGAGGACGGGTCCAACCTGACGGGCGAACCGAACATCACGGATTGGGGCTATGTCGTTTCGTGGGGCACCGAGAACGACCCCGACGTGCTTGCCGACTGGAACGTCAATCCGAATCACACGCCGTTGCCCGGACAACCGGGCTACCTGGCCGCGCCCCCCGGGGGCGAACCGACCTCGCATGTGATCACCGGCTGGGGCGGCGCGTCGATCAACGCGACCGTGACCACCGCGCTGCAATACACCGATCCGGACGCTGCCGACACGCTGCCGTACCGTTCGGCGGCGTTCTTCCGCGTCGTCGAGGATCCGGCGCGGCTGGACCCGGGGGTGTTCCAGGTAGGCAATGCGGTCGCGCCGTTCGTGACCAGGACCGGCGGCGACCTCGTTCTCGCCTGGCCCGCGGTCGGCGGGGCTTCGGGCTATTCGATTCAGGTGTTCGACCTGGCGACGCGCCAACCGATCGCCTGCCCGGCCGGTCTCGACTGTGCCCCGGCGACGACGTCCACCACCTTCAGCGGCGGTGCCTCGACGGCCATGCAGCACGGGTTCCGCGTCTTCGCGGTCGACGGCTGCGGCGACCCTTCGATGAATTAGGCCCGTCGAACCTTGAGCTGCTGCCCGGTGGGAACCTTGCGTTTCTTGTAGCGGCCCGTCATCTTGGCCGCTAGGATCGCCAGCTGTTTGTTGATCGGGTTGTCGCGATCGACCATGCTCAGCGGCGGCTTCCTGCGCGGGCTCAGCCGGTTGATGTAGCCGAGCAATCGCGGGTGACCGGGCGTTTGCCGAAGACCGCGGCGAAGCGTCTCCACCGCCTTCTGTTTCTGCCCGTTGAGCTCGTAGAGCCGAGCCAGATTGGACACGACGTCGGGATCCGAAGGATCGAACTGCATCGCACGCTGGCAGTAGCGTAGCCCTTCTCTCCGTCGCCCGTGCACGGTCGCGGTCGTGAGCCCGTAGTAGGAGAGGTGCAACGGCTCCTCGCTCCCGGCCGCGACCAGCTCACGAAAAACGATCGCCGCATCCGCCATCCGTCCCTTGCGGCACATCCCCAACCCCTGTTTGAACTTCCGATCGCGTTCGTCGTAATTCACCGGGGCACCCCGTTCCTTATGATGTAATGATGGTATTGGAAAAAATTGGGCTTGATTCGGCCCGCATCAAGAGCCCCTTTCGTGATCCGGTCCCGTCGCGGGCAGACGCACCCCGACAAACCCGACGGTCGATACATCGGAGCCTGTTGGATCGGCTCAATTCGAGGCGGGGCCGCTACTTCTTCTCGGCGACCTTCTTCTCGGCGCGATGTTTGCGGTTCGCGACGATCTCCGTGGCGCGGGCCAGGCCCTCCTCCGTGGGCTCGACGAAGCTGCACTTGGCGAAGAACTTCTCGGCCTCGGCCTCGTCGATCTGCAGGAGCTTCGCGCGGGCCTTGTTGAAGCCCATCTTGATCTTGACCTGGAGGTAGTAGGTCTCGCCGGCCTCGACGTCGAGCTCCATCGCCGACGTGTTCTCCGACTTGGTCCAGAACAGATGTTTACCCGCGGGCACCTGGGCAAACGAGTAGGCCTTGGGCTTGGAGACCATCATCAGGTCGTCATCGACGAAGGCCCACGTCTTGATCGCCGCGCCCATCGTTGCCGGGCGGAACACGTAGACCAGCGCGTGACCCTCCTCGAGTTCACCCCGGCGATTGTCGCCCTTGTGTTTGGTGTAGTACTCCGCTGCCTGGATCGTGGCGCCCAGCAGGAGCGTCGCGAGCAGACAGAACATCACGGTTCGAACGGGTCGTTTCCACATGATTCGTGCCTCCTCTGCCGCGGAGTATAGCGCTTCCGAAGCGCCCTAGCCTCGAATCGCGTCCAGGCTGACGACGGGCTCGTCGCCGACCACCTCGGCGCTGTGCACGGCGCCGCGGGGCACCTCGATGCAGTCTCCCGCCTCGAGCACCGCCTCCTCGCCCTCGAGGATCAGCCGGAAACGGCCCGACAGCACGGCGTCGATCTTGTCCACGGCGTGCGTGTGATCCGGAAAGTAGGTCCCCGGCGGGTAGGTGTAGCAGGACACGCTGTAGCCGCGGGCCTCGAGCTTCTCGCGCAGCGCTCGCTCGGTCGGCTCGCCGTCCCGCTCGGCGTTCCACCTTTCGACGGGCACGGCTAGTCCAGCTTGCCGCGGATCTCTCGCGGGTACTCGGGGAAGTAGCGCTCGATCACCGGCAGGTCGAAGCGCGCCAGGATCGACTCCTTCGGCTCGCGCTCGAGCAGGAACCGGAACGACGCCTCGATCAATTTCTCCGCGCCGACCTCCCCGCCGTAGCGCTGCACGTCGGCGGCGGACGCCGTCACCTCGTGTGAACTCGAGCCGCCCCCTTCGTGGACCTCCACGCGAAACGTGTCGTCGGTGAGTCGTGTGACTTCGATGCGAGCCATCATGCGGAGCCTATCACTTGTAGCGCTTCCCGTGCTTGATCACGAGATCGACGTCGCGCAGCAGGTTGATGTAACGCAACACGTCGCCGCGCACCGCGATGATGTCGGCGTACTTGCCCTCGCTGATCGTGCCGACATCTTCCGACACCTCCATCAGCACCGAGGGCCAGTAGGTCGCCGCTCGGATCGCCTCCATCGGCTCGACGCCCAGCTCGCGGACCCAGATGTCGAGCTCGTTCCAGGTCGACTGGCTGTGGAACTTCATCGGGATGCCGCTGTCGGTGCCGATCAGCAGCGTCACGCCGGCCTCGCGCAGCTGGTCGAACTTGGTCTTCAACGTCGGGCGGCGCTGTGGGGTGATCTGGAAGTAGGGCAACCGGTCGGGGTGGCGGATCGAAGCGCGGATATCGGCGATGATGTCGGGCGTCAGGCCGAGGTGCCAGGACGGATCGTCGAGGAGTTCCGGGTTGTCGCGGACGTATTCGTAGTTGAACAGCCCCTCGATCGTCGGTGTCCAGAACAGCGGGCCGAGGTTCATCTTGGCCGTGCGGTTGCGGATCGCCTCGACCACCACGTCGGGGTAGCGCGGCGCGGTGGCCAGCCCGGTGTGCTCGAAGCAGTCCACCCCGGCCTTCAGGCCCCGCAGGATCTCGTCCGGCCGGTGCCCGTGCGCGGCGACGGTCAACCCGTACTCGTGAGCCTCATCGACGACCGCGTGGACCTCCTCCATTGTCATCTGGTCCTGATCGATCAGCTTGATGACGTCGACGCCGGCCTCCGCGAGCTTGCGCACCTTGGCGCGTGCGTCTTCGGCCCCGTCGACGCCCCAGCGGAACTGCTCGGTGCCGGGGTAGGGCTCGTGCTGGAGGAACGGCCCCGACATGTACATCGTCGGGCCCGGGATCTCGCCCGCGTTGATCGCGTCGCGCACCGCGATGGACTCGGCGAGCGGCGCGCCCAGGTCGCGCGCGCTGGTCACGCCGGCCAGCAGGAGCTGGTGTGCCGAGGCGGGCATGATCACGGACTCGAACAGCGGCGGGTAGGTCACGTCCCAGTAACCGTAATCGGCGTGACCGGTGATCATCAGGTGGACGTGCATGTCCCAGAGGCCCGGCAGCACGCTCATGCCTTCGGTGGAGATGATCTCCGCCCCGTCGGGCACCTCGAGCGTCTTCACGGTCCCGACCGCGATGATGCGCTCGCCCTCGATCAGGATCACGCTGTCGGCGACCGGCGGTCCGCCGAACCCGTCGATCAGCTTGCCGCCGACCAGGGCCGTGACCGCGGCTTTCGAGGCGCCGGGAAACAGGGTCACCGTGAATACGAGGGTCGCGACCCAAACCATGCGACGCATACGTGCTCCTCCCATCGAACAGGCCCGCGTTTCCAGGGTACAATAGCCGACTTCAACGGAGGTTCACGATGCCTGTCGATCCCAGCAACGCCGAAGACGAATACTTCGCCCGCGAAGAAATCGAGAGATTGCGCAAGGCGCGCGCCGAGGCCAACGCGAAGCTGGCCGAGGAGACCAAGGCCCAGGCCAAGGAGCTGCACTGGATGCACTGCCCGAAGTGCGGGATGGAGCTGACCGAGGTCGAGTACCGCGGCGTTCAGGTCGACAACTGCTTCAGCTGCGGCGGGATGTTCCTCGACGCCGGCGAGGCGGAGAAGATCCTCGCGTTCGAGGAGCCCGGCGCTCTTGGCAAGATGTTCGGCTACTTCGTCGGCAAGGACTAGCTCGACGACTCAGTCCACCTTCAATCCCGAGGGCAAACGAGGCGACGAGAGCAGTTCCTCGAAGGCCGCCCAGCGCGCCTCCGGCGTCTCGCCCGCGGCCTCGATGTAGGCGCGGACGAGGTCCTGGCCCAGGTTGTAGTTGATCACGTAGGCGCGGTACTGGTCGAAAAAGCCGACGCGCTGCGCCGCGCGGTCGGGCGAGGACAGCGCGTATCGCGTCAGGAACTCGGCGGCCTGCGCGGCGTCGATCTCGCCGTCGAGGTAGCGCCGCGCCGCCTCGTTGCCGGCGTAGGAAAGCCGGTCCAACGCGTGCAACGCCTCGTAATAAAGGTCGGCACTCGCGGGATCGAGCCCCGCAAGCGGAAACAGCACCTCCTTTTCGAAGTCGACGCGCTCGCCGCCCGGGAACGCCATCTCGATCCCGTAGTTCGCGGTGCCCTCCGCGATCAGCGACTGCGGGCTGAACAGCGGGTAGACGGAGAACTCGATCCAGCCGCGATCCTGCACGAGCGCCCGCTCCAGCAGCATGTTGTAGACGTGGTGGCCGGGGTAGCCCTCGTGGCAGGCGAGGTCGACCGCGCGATCGATGTAGATCGGCAGGTCGGTGTTGATCTGGATCAGGCTCTCGAAACCGCCCTGGTACCAGTTGTAACCGCTCCAGTTCTTGTCCGTCACGTACTCGAGCCTGAAGTTCTCGCCGGAGGGCAGCTCGAGCCGGGACGCGGTGCGCTCCTTGCAGGCCTCGATCGCCGCGCGAAACACCGTGTCCAACTTCTCGGGCGGGATGACGTAACCGGAGCGGAACGTCTCCCAGCGATCCTTCAGCGGGCCGGCGCCGGGCAGCAGCGGCTCCAGCGAGTCGAGGATGCGCTGGAAGTGCTCCTCGCCGTGGGTCGGCGCGACCGCGTCGTACAAAGCCCTGGACTCCTCGTCGAACGTCAGCCGCGCGCCCTGCAACATGTCGAGTCTGCTCCTGACAGCCGCCAGCTGGGTGGAGAGGTAGGTGTGCCGTAGGGCACCCATCGGGTCGGCGGGCTTCGCCGTCTTGCCGATTTGCTCGATCAGCGAGATCGCCCGCAGTTTCAACTGGCCGGCGGAGGCCACCGCGCTCTCGGCTTCGCTGCGCCAGGAGGGCGGTCCGTAGTAGGCATCGACGTAGTCCGGATCGATCCGGCCGACCGCGAGCACCAGTTTGACGTAGGATTCGGCGATCGTGTCCATGCCGGGGGTCTCCTCCTCAGGCGCGCTCTCGCCGCGACATGCCGGCAGCCATCCCAGGATCAGAACCACCGCGAGAGTCGCGCAGACACGGAAAAAAATAGGTAAAGGTCTTCCGAGGGACGGGCGTCGCGGCATGGCGGAACCTCACTTTTGCGGTATGTTCCTTGGGGTCGGGGCAGCCGTGGCCAGCCGATGCTACCTTAAAACGGTCCGCATGAAAGCCGCGGCGTGCATGCCCGCCGAGGAAGGAGAATCCCTTGAGAGTAAGACGAGCCCGATGGGTCCAGCCCGTCGCGTTTCTGGCCCTGGCGGTGCTCGCCGTCGGCTGCGCTTCATCGGAAGCCAACGGAGGGAAAGAGGCCGAAGGGTCGGTCGTCGCCCGTGTCGGCGACACCGTGATCACGAGCGCCGAGCTGGACAAGGAAGTCAGCAAGCGGGACGCCAAGGCGTTCCAGGCGTACTACGACGCGAAGAAGCGCGTCCTGGATCAGATGATCAACCAACGTCTGATCGATGCCGAGCTCGAACGACGTGGTATTGAGGAGAACGAGCTCCGCACCCAGGTCATGGGCGGGGTCGCACCTGTCACGGATGAGGACGTCCGGGCATTCTACGATCAGAATCAGGCCCAGATGGGCGGTCGCACCTACGAACAGGTTGCCGCACAGATCACCAACCACCTGACGAACTTGCGCCGGCAGACGGTGATGAACGATTTCTTCGCCGATCTCAAGAAGAAGACCGGTGTCGAGATCCTTATCGAACCCCCGCGAACGGAAGTGAAGATCGCGGCCAACGATCCGAGGAAAGGACCCGAGGGAGCGCCGATCACGCTCGTCGAATTCTCGGACTTTCAATGACCGTACTGTTCGAGAGTCGGTCCGACTCTCACGCGAGTGCTTGAAACGTACGGTGACAAGGTTCAGCTGGTCTTCCGTGACTTCCCGCTGAGCTTCCACAACAACGCCCAGATCTCTGCCGAGGCGGCGAATTGTGCCGCCGACCAGGGCAAGTTCTGGGAGTATCACGACAAGCTGTTCGAGAACCAGAAGGCGCTCGACAAGGACAACCTGATCAAGTACGCCGGCGAGCTGGAGCTCGACGGCGCGGCGTTCGCCGAGTGCCTCGAATCGGGCAAGTACACGGCCGACGTGCGGCAGGACCTCACGGATGGCCAGGCGGCGGGCGTGACCGGAACCCCGGCGTTCTTCATCAACGGCCGCTTCCTCAACGGCGCCGTGCCCTACGAGCAGTTCGCCGCGATCATCGATGAAGAATTGGCCAGCAAAGGTCTCGACTAGGGACCACGGCGGATTCGATTTGAACGTTCGATCAACGGCGCTCGCCCTTGCGGTGAGCGCCGTTTCTTTTTGTGCCGATCCCCCGAACGACGGGTCGTGGGTTCGAACCGCGCCGGAGTGGCAGGTCTCCTTCGTGCACGTGACGGGCGCGGCGGGCGAGTTCCACTTGCCGGAGATCATGGGCGGCGGGGTGGCGTTGTTCGACGCCGACGCCGATGGAGACGCGGACCTCTACCTGACCAACGGTCATCACGATCCGGCGACCGGAGCGGCCGACCCCGCCGGGCCGGCCAACGCTTTTTTCAGGAACGAAGGGGCGCGGTTCGTCGAGGCCAGCGCGGAATCCGGGCTCGACGATCGCGGCTACGGGATGGGCGTCGCGGTCGGCGATGCCGACAACGACGGCGACCTCGACGTCTACGTCGCCAACTTCGGTCCGGACCGGTTCTACACCAATGACGGCGGCGTCTTCCTGGATTCCACGCTGCGCTCGGGCCTGGGGCTCGACGGCTGGTCGAGCTCGGCGACTTTCCTGGACTACGATCGCGACGGCTGGCTCGATCTGTTCGTCACGCGCTACGTCGACTACCGACCGACCAAGCGCTGCACCGACTCGGCGGGGCGGGCGGATTATTGCGGGCCCTCGGTGTTCGCGCCTCAGACCGACCGGCTGTACCGTAATCGCGGCGACGGGACCTTCGAGGACGTCACCGATGCCTCCGGTATCGGTCGCGGGATCGGCCGCGGCCTGGGGGTCGTCGCGTTCGATGTCGACGGAGATCGGTGGGTCGATCTCTACGTGGTCAACGACGGCGACGCCAATCACCTCTGGGTGCAACAGGCCGGCGGGCGTTTCGCGGACGAGGCGCTGCTCCGCGGTGTCGCCTACAACCAGGCGGGAGACGCGGAAGCGGGCATGGGAGTCCTGGCCGAGGATCTCGACGCGGACGGGGCCACCGATCTGTTCGTGACGCACCTCGCCGCGGAGACCAACACCCTGTACCGACACGACGGCGCCACCTACCGGGATCTCACCGGGGCTTCGGGTCTCGCGACCGAGAGCCTGCCGTTCACGGGCTTCGGGACCGCGGCGGTCGATCTCGAGCTCGACGGCACTCAGGATCTGATCGTCGTCAACGGCCGCGTCAGCGGAGGGTTCGACCGCGGTCCTTCCCGGCGGCGTTTCGTCGAGCCCAACCAGCTCTTTCTCAATAGCGGAACCGGTCGGTTCGTTCCGCTCGAATGGGATTCCGCCGGCATCTCGCGCGGCCTGGCCACCGCAGACCTCGACCGCGACGGCNNCGCGAACCTCGAGGCCCCACCCGAGGTGTGGATCAACGACTCTCCACGACGCGGGCACTGGCTGGCCGTGCGCCCCCGGATGGGCGAACCGTTGCGCGATGCCGACGGCGCATGGGTGATCCTCGAGGTCGACGGGCGGCGCGTCGTCCGGCGCATCGACCGCGGGGGGAGCTATCTCTCGAGCCGGGACGCGGTCGCTCGGTTCGGCCTTGCCGAAACGACGGACTCCCTGCGGTTGACGATCTTGTGGCCGGACGGAACGGAAGAGACCTTCGCCGTGCCGGGGATCGACCGCGTGCTGGAAGTCGTGCGCGGCGCGGGAGCGCAACCGTGAGGCTTCCGCGACGCCGCTATTTGGCTTTGGTCGTCACGGGTCTGTGCGGTTGCGCCACCGTCGCCCCGGAGATCGATACACGAGGCATGGAGCCGCCGGTGCGCGAGCTGATCGCGGAGCGCCGGGCCGCGTTGAACGCTGCGCCGGGTGCCGACACGTGGGGCGCTCTCGGGGATGCCTTGCTGGCGCACGACCTCGATGCCGATGCGGCCGGGTGTTATGCACGCGCGGCCGAACTGACGGACGATCCGTTCGAGTGGCTTTACCTTCAGGCACTGGCCAGCGGTCGCGGATCGCCCGAAACCGAAGCGCTGCTCCGCCGCGCACTCGAGGAACGCCCGGATCACGCCCTGGTGGAGCTGCGGCTGGGACTGTGGTCCCAAACGACCGTTCGCGACGAGGAAGCGGCCGACTGGTTCGAACGGGCGGCCTCCCACGACCCGGAGCTTCAGCGCGCCCTGCGCGGGCTCGGACAGAGCCGGCTCGCGCTGGAGCAACACCAGGGGGCCATCGAGGCGCTCGAGCGGGCGCTCGTTCTGGACTCACGCGACGCGGCGGCGTGGTCCGCATTGGCCCAGGCGTACGCGGCCATTGGAATGCACGCGCCGGCGCGGGAGGCCGCCCGCCGGGCGCGTCGTGGGGCCGAGCGTCCGGGATTCGAGGATCCCATCCGGCTGAGCCATGTCGTCCAGACCGGGGTGAGCGCCGCCCGCCGGTTCGAACGGGCCCAACACGCTCTGGGCGCAGGCGACACGGCCGAAGCCCGCGTGCAGGTCGAGGCGATCCTCGCCCTCCGCCCCGACGACCCGGACGCACATTTCCTGCTGGCGTCCATCGAGGCCGCGGAGGGAAACGAGGCCGTGGCCCTGGGGCGATTCGAGCTCGCCCTGGAGCTCGACCCGGATCACGTTCGCGCCCTGCTCGCCTGGGCCGACCTGGCTCAACGCTCCGGCCGGGTGGGGGAAGCCCGCGACCGCATCGAGCACGCGCACGCGGTCACGCCGGCCGACCCGACGATCCTCCTCGCCCTGGCCGAGAACCGGCGGCGCGCGAACGACCTTCCGGGCGTCCTCGAAGCGTACCTGCGGGTCGTCGAGCGGCTACCGGACTCCGCGGACGCCCGTTACAACCTCGGCGTGATCTACGAGCGGATGGGGAAGACGCAGCTCGCGATCGAGGCGTACCGAGACTCGGTCGCACTCGACCCGGCGAGCCCCGCCGCCGGGGAGCTCGGTCGTCTCGAGCGTTGACCAGACACTAGTCGCGGCGCGAGATCGTGTGCACGCCCGTGTCCGTTACCTCGGCCGACTGCAGCCGCGGGTGCGGGCGGACCCCACCGCCACCGCCCTGGTTGGGCTTGGGTGTCTGCAGGGTGCGCAGGAAGTCCAGGACCGCGATCCGCTCGGCATCCGTCAGGTCCTCGAACGCGTCACGCGCCGATTGCGCCTCGCCCCCATGCAACAGGATCGCGTCGCTGATCGTCAGCGCGCGCCCGTCGTGCAGCCAGGGACCCGAGTCGACCACGCCCCAGAGCTTGGCCGTGATGAACTCGCGGTTCTGCTGCTCGGTAGCGAGCCCGAAGTCCTCGGCGAGGTCGGGGCCCATGTCGTGCCGCTTGAGATCGGAGAACATCGGAACCTTGACGCCGCCGTTCCCGTTGGGGTCGAAGCCGGCCGGTTTCTTGGTCAGGTCGACGTACTTGTAGACGTTCTGCCAGGGATCGGTAGCGACCTGCGGGAAACGCAGCGGCAGGAGCTGGCTGTCGGTCTGGAGCGTCGGGATGTGGCAGTCCGCGCAGCCCATGCTCGAGAACAACCCCTCGCCGGCGACCGCGTTCCCTTCGACGCGTGCCTGGACCGGTCGCGCCAGGGTCGAGAGAAACACGCTGAGCGACGAAAGCTCGCCCACGGTGATCTCGTTGACGACGCCGTCACCGTCCGCGTCGTTGTCGACGCCGACCGACTCGGTGGATTGCATGCCGAAGTGGAACTGCATCGCACCGACGTCGAAGTCGCGAGTCGTGGGGAACTCACCCTTGCGACCGAACGGGCGGACGACCAAGTCGTGTTCGATACCGAGGACACCCGACGTGTCGACGTTGCCGAGACCGTCGGCCTGAATCACGCCGAAGTTCACGCCCTTGGTCTCCAGCACGACCGTGGTGAAGGGGTTGTCGATCGCCTGCTGTTTGAGGGTCTGCAGGTCGGCGGTCATCTCGAGGCCGACCAGCTCCACACCGCCGACGCCGAACACGAACGGAGGGTTGATGAAACGGCCGGTGAAACCCGCGATCCCGTCCAGATCGCCGTCGCCTGGGTCCATGGCGACCGGCTGGAACATCGCGTTGGAGTTCGTGCCGCCGGCCCCGCCGATGCCCAGCGTGGCGGGAACCGTCGCGTTGCTGACGAGGGTGTGGCACTCGAAGCAGGCCTGGGCGTCCAGCCCGTTGACCCGCAGCAGCGTCCCGTTGCCCTGGAGCGTCGGGCGGCCGCCGGGGGTGGTGGTGTCCGCCGGGTTGATCGGACCGTCGCCGTAGCCGTCGAGCTTGTTGAAGGGCGTCGTGAAGATGCGAAGACCTTCGTCCGCGGCCTCACTCACCGTCATCGAGATCACGTCGATCTGTTCGACGCGCTCGCCGAGGGCGCCCGTTTCTCCCGGTTGTTGCGCAAACGCGGACCCGCAGATCGACGTCGCGACGGCCATCGCGAGGATGGTCGAGAACTTGCGATTCATGCCTTTTCCCCCACCTGTGTGCTACCCCGTGCCGCCGCAGCGGCCCCGATGTGCTTTAGATTACGTTCAATTCAAGTCGATTTCAGTCCTTTTTGGGTCCCATGGGACCGATTCTTCCCATTGGGTGCTTTTTTGACCTACTTGCGGCGCATCCCGCGCGTGAACACCTTGCCCTGGACGATCTTGTGGATCGGGCGACCCGCGATCTCTCCGGGCCGGGCGAATAGGGCGCCACACTTCGGGCAGGTCAGATCCCCCGCGGTGCGGTCTTCGACGATCCGCTCCACGAAACACTTGATTAGCCCGCCGCTGCCACCTTTTCGGTAGCGGTAGAGCAGGGTCCGGCAGCCGGCACAGTGGATCGAGATCGTGCGCCGTTCCGGGGTGCCCCTGGCCATGGACAATGACGACGACTAGCCCGCGGCGGCCAGACGTTCGAGGAGGCGGTCGACCTGGGTCTCGTCGTTGTAGAGATGCGGCGCGATCCGGATCGTCCCGCGACGGAACGCGGTGTGGATCCCGTCGTTGACGAGCCCGGCGTGGATCGCCTCGTTGCGCGGCGTATCTCGATGGCCGAACAACACCAGGGTCGAGCGTCGCTCGTCCGCGGCGGGGCTGATCGTCCGGTAACCCGCCGGGAGGCCGTCGATCAGCCGCCGGACGAGACCGCGGTCGTGCTCCTCGATCGCCTGCGGGCCCTGTTCCAGCAAGTAATCGAGGGCCGCGCCCCAGGCGTGGAAGTTGAAGAAGTTGGCCGTGCCGAAGAGATCGAAACGTCGAATCGTGTCGATCGGATCTTCGTCCGCGGGGTCGCGGTCGCTCCCCAGATCCTCCGCCGTCTGGTGCGACAACCAGTAGCGCTGGGTCGGTCGAAGCTCCGCCCGGAACTCCGGCCGCAGCCAGCCGAAACCGACGCCGTACGGTCCGCACAACCACTTCCACCCGGCGCACACGAGTGCGTCGACCGGCGTGTGCCGCACGTCGAAGGGCCGCGCGCCGAGCCCCTGGGAAACGTTGACGATCAGTCGCGCACCGGCGTCGCGACAGAGTTCACCGATCCGTTCGATGTCGAGCGTCCAGCCGGAGAACGAGTGCACCCAACTGAGGCAGACGATGCGAGTCTTCGGGCGGAGCTCTCGTCGGATTTCCTCGACCTCGAGAACACGACCCGCCGGTCGGGCGCGGCGCACGGAGACGCCGCGTTCGCGGTGGGCCAGCCAGGGCAACACGTTGGAGGGAAAATCCCCGTGCATCAACAACACGTCGTCGCCGGCCTCGAGACGGACCGCCTGTGCGATCTCGTGGAGGCCCAACGACGCACCGTTGGTGAGGAACACGTCCGCTGGATCGGCGGCGATCCAGCGGGCGGCACCACGGCGCACGCGATCCGGCACCGCGACGAATCTCTCCGCCGTCAAACGCGACGGCTCGAGCTTCCACTCGACGGCTTCACGGGCTGCCTGCGCCGCGACCCTGGGCAAGGCGCCCTGGTGAGCTGTATTGAGCCAGATGCTCCCCGCATCGAGGTCGAAATCAGAAGCCCAGCTCATCGCGGCTGTAGCCTCTCGTCGAGCACGCCGGAAAGGGCGTCGAGCAGACGCACGGCGTCGTCGCGGGAGAAGACCAGCGGCGGTTTGATTTTGATCACGTTGCGTTGCGGTCCGTCGGCACTCAGCAGGATGCGCTTCTCGCGCATCCGCTCGACGATCCTTTTCGCCTCGGCGGCGTCGGGCCGTGGCGGATCGTCCACCTGAACGAGCTCGACACCGAGGAACAACCCCGAGCCGCGCACGTCGCCGATCGACGGGTGGCGACGGGATAGCGCGCGCAGCCCCTCGAGAAGCGTCTCACCCACGCGCCGCGCGTGGGCTTGCAGATCGTCGCGTTCGAGAATCCGCAGCACCGCCAGGCCCGTCGCGCAGGAGACCGGGTTGCCGCCGAACGTGTTGAAGTACTCCATCCCGTTGTCGAAGGCCGCGGCGATCTCGCGGCGTGTGACGACGGCGCCGAGCGGGTGACCGTTGCCGATCGGCTTGCCCAGCGTCACGATGTCCGGCGAGGCGGACTGCTGTTCGAAGGCCCAGCGGTGCAGCCCGAGCCGCCCGAACCCGGTCTGGACCTCGTCGGCGATGCACAGCGCCCCTGCGGCGCGCGCCTCGCGGAATGCCGCGTCGAGCCAACGCTCCGGCGGCACGATCTGGCCGCCGCAGCCGGACCAGGCCTCGGCGAGGAACGCGGCCGGAGGGTGTCCTGCCGCGGCCAGCTCGGCCGCCGCTTCCGTCACGTGGGCGGCGTAACGTTCGGCGGTCTCCCGTTCGGCGCCGCGATAACGCCCGCGATAGGAATCGGGGAGCGGGACGAAGCGCACGTGGTCGGGAGGACCTTGCCCGGCCGCGCTCTCGCATTTGTAGCTTCCGACATCGATCAGCCCACCGGTATTCCCGTGGTAGCCGGCCTCGACCGCGACGATGCCCTGACGACCGGTCGTGACGCGCGCGATGCGCAGCGCGAGCTCGTTGGCCTCGCTGCCGCTGTTGACGAAGAAACAGACCTCGAGCGGTTCGGGGAGCCAGGCGCTGAGCCGTTCGGCGTATTCGACGATCGTCGGGTGCAGGTAGCGCGTGTTGGTGTTGAGCGTGCGCATCTGCCGCGCTGCGGCGGCCGCGACCTCGGCGTTGGAATGACCGACATGGCACACGTTGTTGACGCAGTCGAGGTAGGCGTGCCCCGCGCTGTCGTAGAGGTAGGCGCCGCTCCCGCGAACGATCGTCAGCGGTCGGTCGTAGGAGAGGCCGAGCGACGGTCCGAGCAGCCGGGCGCGGCGTTCGCGCAGGTCGGCGGGGACGGGTAGAGCGATCGATTCGGGATCGCAGGCCTCGCGCAACACGCGCTCCGCCAGCGCCGGCTCGAGCTCCTCGAGGGACTCGAGCAAGCGCCACGCCGGTTTCTCGGTCACGCCGAGGTAGTCGTTGTCGGGAGCTTGTTTTCTCTGGTGCGCGGCGATCGACAGGCTGGTGCAGATCCTCAGGCAGGCCAGCGGGAACAGGGACACGATCTCGTCCCCGTCGAGGGGCATCGTGCGGTGGTAGGCGCTCGCGATCCGTGCCGCGACCGAGAGCGGGTCGCGTCTGTCCAGCATCGCGTAGGCCAGCAGGATGGCGAGATCGGCGACCCGCCAGCCGCGGCCCATGTCGCCGAAGTCGATCAGGCCGATCCTCGGGCGCGCGGGGTGGCGGTCGACGACGAGGTTGTAGTCGTTGGCGTCTCCGTGGATCACCTGCTGGGGTAAGCCGTCGAGCAGACTCTTCCGGGCCGCGATGGTGTCGAGCATCCGCTCGACGCGCGCACGGCGCCCGCTGTCCGCGATGTTGCCGGCATAGCCCCCGGCAACCTCGAGACCCCGCCTGAGGTCCCAGTAGAAGTCGCGATCGGCGGCCGGGTGATCGAACTCGGCGAGTCGTTCGTCGAGCCGCGCCAGGAAACGACCCAGCGGCTCGAACAGGTCCGCCTGCGGCGCGGTCTTGGCCAGCGGCCGTCCCGGGAGCCAGCCGAGCAGGCGAACGTGATGATCGGTCCCGTCCGGACCGCTGGCGCTGAGGATCGTCTCGCCGTCCGCGGGAATCGGCTCCGGTGTGCCGCGATCGACGCCATCCGACCGCAGGTGTTTCAACGCTGCATCCTGAAGCTCGAGGATGCTCCTGTCCTCGGCGGGGTTCGAGATCTTGAGCACGAAGCGGGCCCCGTCGGCTCGCTCGATCCTGAAGTTCTGATCCCGCTCGCTCGGCAGCTCCGCGAGCTCGCCCTCGAGGCCGTAGCGACGATGAGCCAGCGCGGCAGCGTCCGACACCGCCCAGCGCGGTTTCGATGCCACCGAACTGCCTTCGAAACGCCTCATCCCTGTTCCCAATACATCGCGGCACGGGCCGGTCAGGAGGCGGTCTCGACGAGATCCCGTCCGATCTCGGCGATCGTCGGCGTCCCCGCGAGCCGCATAATCCGGACGAGCTCCTCGTTGAGCAGGTCGAGCGCGCGCCCGGCGCCCGCCTCCCCCCCGGCTGCGAGGCCCCACACGTAGGCCCGGCCCACACAGACCGCATCGGCACCGAGGGCCAACGCCTTGAACACGTCCGTGCCGCGGCGGATACCGCTGTCGAACAGGACCGCGCAGCGGCCGCCCACCGCCGCGGCGACTTCCGGCAGACATTCGATCGTCGCGCGGTCGCTTTCCTCCTGCCGCCCGCCGTGATTCGAGACGACGATGCCGGCGACGCCCTGCTCGACGGACCGTCGCGCGTCCTCGGCCGTGACGATGCCCTTGAGGACGATCTTCATCGAGGAGCGTTCGCGCATCCAGTCGATCATCGACCAGTCCATCGACGGATCCTCGATCGTCAGCTCGCCCTCGAGGTCCGGGAAGTTCCCCGCCTTCAGCCGGCCGTCGGAGAGCATCCCGAGCAACGTGTCGAGGCCCCTCTCCCGATTCCCCAGTGTGGGGACATCGACCGTGAGAGCCACGACCGGGCAGCCGGCGCCCTCGGCGTGTTCGAGCAACCTTGCGGTGACGGCTCGGTCCGGCGTCGGGTAGAGCTGGAACCAGCTTCCGGGTGCGGCCGCGTGGATCGAGCCGATGGGCTCGGTCGAGACGGCCGACGCGATGAACCGTTGACCGCGAGAATGCGCGGCACGGGCTGTCGCGAGCTCGGCGTCGGCGTGAAACAGGCCCTGATAACCCACCGGCGCGAGCGCGATCGGCGAGGGCCAGCGCTCGCCGAGGATCTCCACGGTGGTGTCGATCGTGGCCACGTCGACCAGCCTCCGGGCGCGGATCCCGACATCCGCGAAGCGCGCGGTGTTGGCGCGCAGGGTCCGCTTGTCATCCGCAGCGCCGTCGAGGTATTCCGCGATTCCGGGTTCGAGCCGCTGCCGCGCCAGGGCGGCGAGCTCGTCGATGTTGCGCGCCTGTTCCGCTTCCGACACCATGTCTCCCAGCGCTCATTCTACGGCAGCGCGGCGAGGCGGAATCATGAAAACCAGGCGAACCCTTCTCCTGTTCTTCAGCTTGATCCTCGGCGGGGTCTCCAGCGTCACCGCCGGGGAAACGGAGACTCCCATGATCGACATCCCCAACGCGCTCGAGATCCAGGCCGGAGTCCTCGGCGGAGGGCAACCGGACGAGGCGGCGCTTCGCGCGGCCGCGGACGCGGGTTACCGGACCATCGTGAACACGCGTGAGCCGGGCGAGAAGGGAGAGCTCGAGAATCAGGCCGAGCTCATCCGCTCGCTGGGAATGAACTACGTCACGATCCCGACGCGCAGCGGGTCCAGCTTCAACGAGGAGAACGCGAAGCGACTCGCGGAGATCCTCGACGATCCGGAGGCGTATCCCGTCATGGTGCACTGCGCGAGTGGGAACCGGGTCGGCATCCTGTTCGCCGTCAAGGCGTATTACCTGGACGACGTCGCCGGCCCCGAGGCGCTCGAGCTCGGAAAGCGAGCGGGAGCTCGGCGCATCCCGGTCGAGGTCGAGAAGCTGCTTTCCGGAGAATAGAACACCGGACCGGCTCCTACTGCTTGCGGCGTTCGGTGCGGGCGGTGGGTTCCGCCGTCCACGGATCTTCCGGCCAGGGGTGTTTGGGATAACGCCCGCGCAGCTGTTTGCGTACCTCGGCGTAGGTGTTCTCCCAAAAGCTCCGCAGATCGCGTGTGGTCTGGACGGGCCGGCCGTTCGGCGCCAGCAGGTGCAGCGTTACGGGCACGGGCGGCTGCCCGACGCGTGGTGTTTCCGCAAGGCCGAACAGCTCCTGTAGCTTGACGGATACGCTCACGTCTCCGGGTCCCGCGTAGACCAATCGCGCCTGACGACCGCTCGGAACGGAGATCGACTCCGGCGCCTGACGCTCGAGCCGGCGCCGCTCGTTCCCGTCCAACGCCGCGAGCGGGTCGAATTCGAACCAGCCGCTCGCCCCGTGGCATGCCGCGAGCAGGCGCGACCCGACGTCGAAGTCGATGCCGGCGAACGCGATCCGTGCCAACGCCGGCTCGACGCCTTCGCCGAGGCCGCGCTCGAGCATGGCCTCACACAACAAGGCCGCGGCGCGCGCGGCGTCGGCGTCGACCTGTTGGCGGCCGAGCTCCAAGCGTTCGTACAGCGTCCGTTGGAAGGCCCGGACTTTACCGGTCTTCGCGTCGAGCTCGTGCACGGTTTCCCTGGCTGTCGGCTCGACCCAGGCGGGATCGACCTTCGAGGCCACGCGGACGAGGGCGGCGCGCTTCGAGCCGCGGCGCGCCGCGCGCAGCTCGATGGCGACCAGCAGCTCCGCGTCCCGGACGCCACTCCCCTTCGCCAGCTCGGCCCCGGTCCCCGAGGCCAGCTGCAGCATGCTCCCGCCTCCCGCGCGACGGCGCGCGAGACGGTCGGGGTACCCCGCGAACACGGCGGCACGGATCGAGTCGCGTTCCCGTTCGGGTAGGTCGAGATCGCCCGCCGCGCGGCGGGCCCGGCGGCGGATCTCCTCGGCGGCCCGGCGTACGCGTCGAGGCGCATCGGCCACGCGATCGGCGATGGGCAGGAGATCGCAGTCGGTGGTCTCCGAGTGATCGGGAAGCCAGCCCTCCGACAGTGCGGCACAGGCGGCCGCGCTCTCGGCGGACCCGCGTGCGCCGAGGACGACGCGGGCGAGCCGCGGGTGCAGCGGCAGGCGGCGCATGGCCCGCCCGAGCAGGGTCGGCTTTCCGTTGCTCGCCGCGCCGAGTCGCTCGAGGAAGTCGAGCGCCGCACGTATCCGTTCGGGCGCCGGCGGATCGAACCAGCCGAATGTCAACGGGTCTTCGCCCCACGCCAGGACATCGAGCAGAGGCGCCGCGAGATCGACACGGTGAATCTCGGGTTCGCGGTTCGGCCTCAGCTCGTCGCGTTCGTCCCATAGCCGCAGCGCCTTTCCCGGACCGCTGCGCCCGGCGCGACCCGCGCGTTGATCCGCCGAGTCCAGCGAGATGCGCTCGGTCTCCAGACGATCGAAGCCGAGACCCGCGTCGAGACGTGGCGTCTTGTGCAACCCGCTGTCGATCACGGTGCTCACGCCGTTCACGGTCAACGAGGTCTCGGCGATGTTGGTGGCGAGGATCACCTTGCGTCGCCCGCCCGGCGCCAGCGCGCGCTCCTGAGCCTCCGGAGTCAGCGAGCCGTGCAGCGGGAGCACGTCGGCGCGTGTCGCGATCCCGGCGAGCTGCCGGGCGGTTTGTTCGATTTCCCACGCTCCGGGGAGGAACACCAGCAGATCGCCCGCGCTGTCCTCGAGCCCGGAGCGCACCGCGTCGGCGGGTGCGACGCCCGGGGCGTAGGCGATGGTCAGCGGGTGCGACCGGGCCTCGATCTCGATGATCGGACAGTTGCCGAGAAACCGGGCCACCGGGTCGGCGTCGAGCGTCGCCGACATCACGACGACGCGCAGCTCGGGGCGCGCGTCGCGGGCCTGGCGCAACAGGGCCAGCGCGAGATCGGAGTGCAGGCTGCGCTCGTGGAACTCGTCGAGCACGACGGTGCGAAAGCCGGAAAGCAGCGGATCCTCGATCATTCGCGCGGTGAGGATCCCCTCCGTCGCGACCAACAGTCGCGTGTTTTTCTCGAAACGCCTCTCCTGACGCACCTGCCAGCCGACCTCGGCCCCGACGTTCCAGCCCCGCTCGGCGGCGATCCGGCGTGTCAGCGCGCGGGCGGCGACGCGTCGCGGCTGCAACAGCATCAACGGCCCGGCGTCGAGCAGCGCGGGCGGCACGCGCGTCGTCTTGCCGGCGCCCGGCGGCGCGATGACGACGGCGCAACCCACGCCCTCGACCGCGCCGCGGATGATCTCGATCCGCTCGTCGATGGGAAGGGGTTCACGCATCCGTCGTCGTCCGCGGGGCGAGGGTACCGTACACTGGGCGGCGATGGACGCGTCTCGATTCGAAGAGCTCAGCGGTTGGCTGGGCGAGAGGCTCGCGATCGATGCGGAGTGCCTCGCCGAGCACGGTCGGGATCCGTCGCATCATCCCGCCGCCCCACCGGACGCGGTGGCCTACCCGGAGACGACCGAGGAGGTCGCCCGGATCGTCCGCTGGTGCGTTGAGGCCGACACCGCGCTCGTTCCCTGCGGCGCCGGGACTTCCGTCGAGGGTGGCACGCTCGCGCCGACAGGCGGGTTGGCGGTCGACCTCTCGCGGATGAACCGCATCAAGGCGGTGCACCTCGACGATCAGGACGCGGTCGTCGAGCCCGGGGTCACGCGCGTTCAGCTCGGCGAGCACCTGGCCGCCGAACCGCTGTTCTTCTCGGTCGACCCCGGCGCCGACGCGTCCATCGGCGGCATGGCGTCGACGGGGGCCTCCGGCACCAACACCGTGCGCTACGGGACGATCCGTGACAACGTGCTGGCACTCGAGGTCGTTCTCGGCGACGGCCGCGTGATCCGCACCGGGAGCCGGGCGCGCAAGTCGTCGTCGGGCTACGACCTGACCCACCTGTTCCTCGGCGCCGAGGGCACGCTCGGGGTGATCACCGAATTGACCGTACGACTGCACCCTCGCCCGCCCGCCGTCTCGGTTGTCGTCGGTACGTTCGAGGCGATCGGCCCGGCCGTTCGAACCGTCATGGAGGTCGTGCAACGCGCGATCCCGGTCGCCCGTGCCGAGCTGCTCGACGGTGTGGCGATCGATGCCGTCAATCGCTATTCGGGCATGGACCATGCGGTCGCTCCCACCCTGTTCTTCGAGTTTCACGGCAGCCCCGCCGCGGTCGAGGAACAGGCGTCGGAGGTCGAATCGATTGCCCGCGGTCACGGCGGTGCCCGGTTTCGACACAGCCTCGATCCCGCCGAGAGCGAACGGCTGTGGCAAGCGCGCAAGGACGCCTACTACGCGGCAAGAGCGCTACGCCCCGAAGCCCACGCCGTGTCGACCGACGTGTGCGTCCCGATCAGCCGGTTGGCGGAGTGCATCGAGGAAACCGTCGCGGACATCGAGCGAACGGCGATCCGGGCCCCGATCGTCGGACACGTCGGCGACGGCAACTTCCACTGCATCGTGCTGGCAAACATCGACGACTCGCAGGAGATCGCCGCCGTCGACGCGTTTCACCACCGCTTGATCGAGCGCGCGCTGGCCTGCGGGGGGACGTCCTCCGGCGAGCATGGCGTCGGGCTCGGCAAGCGTGAGTTCATGCTGAAGGAGCACGGCGAGGGCGTCGCCGTGATGCGCGAGCTCAAGCGTGCCCTCGACCCGCACGGGATCCTCAACCCCGGGAAGCTCTTCCTGGACTAATCCAGCCTCTCCTGCTCGCCGATCCAACGAACCAGCAAGTCGCGGAACAGCTCGCCGTGCTCGACCTCGATCGAGCCGAGGCCGCGCTGGTTCCACTGCGCCACGACGAAGTCGATCGTGGCGAAGCGATACTCGCGCTCGGGGTCGAGTCCGTACTCCTCGACGATGAACTCCGGCAGGTCGGCGCCCTGGATGGTGCCCGTCGCGATGTAGTCCTCGAAGGGCATCGCGTTCCACACGTCCCGGACCCGTAGCTTGCCGGCATAGAACGACGCCCGGACGGCCCCCGGATTGATGTAGGCGAAGTCGGCACCCGTCTCCTCCATCAGCGCGCGCTCGAACAAGCTCTTCACCTCCGCACGACGATAGTCGCGACCGACGGTCGCCAGGTCGATGTCGACGTGCTCGGACACCTTCTCTTCCCACGCGCGGACCCTCTCGAGCGTCGCGGCGTCCGGTTCGTCGACATCCTTGACCTCACGCGATTCCCACGACCATGCCGTCACCGTGTCGCTGTCGATGTCGACCGTCAGCTCGAGCCGACCGACCTCGTGACCGAAGGCCCTGATGCGGAGAACCGCGGTGTCCTCGTCCGCCACCGGTTCATCCAGCCCCGAGTGGTCGTGACCGGAGATGACGAAGTCGACGCCGGGAACCGCCAGCAGCGCCTGCTCCTCGTCGTTTTCGAGGTGGCCGAGGACGATCACCACATCGGCCTTGCGGTCCAGCTCCGCGACAAGTCCCGCGACACTCTCGATGACCGGTTTCGCGACCCACTCGCCGAGGAGTCCCGGGGTGACGAGATACGGCAGCTTCGCCGTCACCGCGCCGACCACCCCGACGCGGATCCCGTTCTCCGTGGTCAACACGACCGACGGGGCGTCGGCGAGCTGACCTCCGTCGGGATGGTGCATGTTGGCGTTGATGATGGGAAACTCGGCGGCGTCGGTGAACTGGGCGATCTTCCCGAAGCCGTAATCGAACTCGTGGTTCCCGAGGGTCGCGACGTCGATCCCGAGACGGTTGGCGATCTCGTACACCGGGACGCCCTCGAACAGCGAGGACACGGGACTGCCCTGCACCATGTCACCGCCGTCCATGACCAGGCAGGCGTCGGCATCCCCGCAGGCCTCGCGGATCGTCGCGGCGACCTCGGCGAAGCCGCCACGGCCCTTGGCGTCGGGCAACAGCCGTGCGTGGAGATCGTTGGTGTGGACGATGGTGAGCCCGCGCTCGGGGGCCCCGGCGGCACAGGCGAGAGCGGCGCAGACGAGGCCGGCGCCAAATGCGCGAACAGGGGTCAAAGCGGACCGCGGACCGCGAGGAACATCAGCAGGACGACGAGCGCGATGAACGCGGAGATCAGGATTGCAGTCACACGACCACTCCAGCGCCCCGCGGCCCGTTCCGTCCCTTGTTCGTCGACCATGCCCTCTCCCGGGAAGCGCTCAGGATAGCAGTTCGTGCGCCCGTGCCCGTACGGGACTCACGGTGACGTCGTCTCCGTCGACCAGCAGGGCCTGCTCGGCGAGGTTGACGGTGGGACAAACGTGGCGTGGGACCAAATACAGGTGCTGCCCTCTTTCGGGCCGCGGTCCGGAACGAACGGAAAAGGGCAAGTGTTCCTCGCTCGGGGTCAGCGCTTCGAGACCCGGGTAGCCGATCGCAAAGGCGCACGGATCACCCGCCTCGGCGGCGATCGATTTGGAACCCGCGTCGGCGGTCACGCGATCGGGCAGTGGGCGACTCACGACGCGGGCGAAGACCAGCGCCGCAGGCACCAGGTCGAGGTCCTCCAACTGTTGCTCGCTGCGCAGATCGTGGAACACGACGGTCCCCGGCGAGACGCGGTGAACGATCGGGACGATCGTACGGAAAGGCTCGAAGTCGAGGGCGTACGGGAAGGCCGGGGTACCGCTGGTGACGATCTCGGGAACGTCCGCATGCGAGCTCAAAGCCTCGACGATCTCCAGCAACCGGTGATACCCGCGATGCGCTTGCTCGCGGCGTGCCGCGGCGGTTGTGCCGTGAATGTGACCATCGTAGTAGTGCAGGCCGCGGAAACGCGAACCCGCTTTCTCGGCGATGGCCCGGATGCGCTCCGGGTGCTCGGGGTCGACACCGGTCCGATGCATCCCGGGGTCGATGTCGACGAAGAGACCCAACGAGGGATCGATGGTTTCGACCGCCTCCGGATCTTCGCAAAGAACGGAAACCGAAGCGCCGGGTGAAGCAGCGGCCAGGTCGGCCAGCCGATCGAGCGCCGGCCCGATCAGCGGATGGGCGAACAAAAGGTCGACGTCCTCGATCCCCTCTTCACGCGCCACCTGCAACAAGGTCTCCGCCTCACGCAGCGTGGCGCACTTGTAGTGACGCACCCCGGCGCGAATCATCTCCGCGTAGACCCGGGGGATCTTCGTGGTCTTGATGTGCGGTCGCCAGCGATCCGCATCACCCGCCAGCGCGATCGTGCGGCGGATGTTCTCGCGCACGCGGTCGAGGTAGACCAACAACGCGGGCGAGAACAATCGCCGGGTGCACTCCGCGGGCAGACGGTAGTCGTCTGTTCGGATTCGTTCGAAACGCGTTTGCATGCATTGGATTCTAAGCAAAAAGTGGGGAATTTGACTGCCCTCGGAGGACGCCAAATATTCGATGAGTCGGGCGGTCTCTTTCATTATTAAGGCGCGCCCGGGGCGAGAGAGGGAAGTCGGTCATGAAGATCCAGCGATTCTGGGTGGTGGGTTTGGTGTCTCTGCTTCTGTTGCCGCTGTCCGCAGCGGACGACGGCGGGCGCGAGCTCGATGTGCTCGAGATGGAATCTCTCAAACCGATCGCCTCCGAGATCGCCCCGGGAGCCACCCACGTCATCACCGCCGAGGAGATCGAAGCTTCGGGCGTCGCCAACATCTTCGAGCTGCTTCGTTTCGTCCCGGGCATGGACGTTCGATACACGCCGATGGGCGGTTTCGTCTCGATCCGGGGAAGCGGGGACACTCCCTTCTCCTCGCGCCTGCTCCTGTTGATCGACGGGACGCCGTACAACAGCCCCGACAAGGGCGGCTTTCCGGGACATCCCAATTACAACGGCTTCTTTCCGCTGAGCCGCATCGATCGCATCGAGGTCATCAAGGGGCCGGTCTCGACACGCTACGGCTCGAACGCCTTCGACGGCGTGATCAACATCGTATCGAAGAAACCCGCCGAGACGGTGACCGAGATCGACGGCCAGGCGTTCGGGCTCCAGCTCGCCGCGGGTGAGCGCAGCCTGCGACAGGGCCGGGCATCGATCCAACTGGTTCGCGGAAGCCTCGAGGCGACGATCGAGGCGGGCGTGCGGCACGGCGACACGCCGATCATGCTCAACGGCGACGCGAGCCATCGGCGGGACGACGTGTACGGTGCCATCCGCAGAGGCAACCTGCGCGTCTCGCTGCTGACGAGCTCCAGCCGCAATGGCAGTTTCAATAACCTGGGTGTCGCGACGTTGCCCACCAAGCAGCGCATCACGATCGTCGACTCGCACTACGAGCGCCGCGTCGGGGAGTTCGTGCTCCGCGGGTCGGCGTCGATCAACCGCTACCGCGGAACGACCTGTGGCGTCTGCCACAACCCGAACGCGCTACCGCCCGACGACACGTTGACGACGAGCATCGCGGACGAACGCGAGGAAGACCGGCGCCTGCGGGTCTCCTTCGAGGCGGAACGCAGCCTGACCCGACGCCAGGACATCAGCTTCGGTGTGGAATCCAGTTGGGACTCGATAAACCGCAACGTCGTCGTGCTGCCGGGATCTCCGTCGAAACAGAGCAGCGGCGGTCTGTACTTCCAGCACCAGATGCACTTGAACAAGAAGGGCCTGAGGATCATCTCCGGCGCCCGGGCCGACTGGTTCGAGGGACTCGATACGGCTGTTTCGCCGCGTATCGGCGTGGTCTGGGAGTCGAGCTCGCGCCCCGTCGTGGCCCATGCTTCCTGGTCGAACGCATCGCGCGCCCCGACCTGGAACGATCGGTACATCAATCAGAACTTCCTCCCGGCCGGCGTCGCTCCGGGAGTGCTGTTGACGTTCCAGGGGAATCCGGCGATCCGGCGGGAGGAGATCTACTCGACCCAGGGAGGCGTTGCGTTCAACCTCGCCCGCTCGACGACGCTCCGTGTCGATCTGTATCACAACAGGATCTGCGATCGCATCGATCGAGTCGGTGCGGGGTACGTCCCCGGCGTCGGAGGTGCCCCCGATCGCGTGATCAGTATCTACGGCAACCGATCGGATTCGTTCGACGTGCGCGGCGGCGAGCTGACGCTGACCGGGTCGCCCCACGCCACGTTCGATTGGATGGGCGCGTGGGCTTATCGGGACGTCGACGTGCCCGACACGGATCCGAGTGCCGCCTACGCGCCGAAGAACCGAATCATCATCGGTGCTCGTTACAGGCCTGCGCCGCGATGGACCATCGATCTCCGGGGAGTTCACACGTCGAGCTACCTGGTCAGTTTCCCCGCCGTCTTCGGCGTGCGCCCGCAACCGGCCTACGAGCTGATCGACCTGGCGTTGAGACACTCCTATCCCCTGCGCGACAAGGCGCTGATCGTGTCCCTGATCGGCCGGAATATCACCGACTCGCAACCTTTCGAGACGCTGATCGACGCTTCGATCGACACCCGGCTTCGCGGTCGGACCTGGATCCTCGAGGTGGGTGCTCGCTTCTGATGACCTCTCGACGCGCCATCGCGGCCGGACTCGCTGTCTTCATCGGGATGTCGATCCCGTTGGCCGCGGCTTCGTGGGTCGGCCTGGTCGTTTCCCCCGGCGCCTCTGCTTATGCCGAGTCGGCCGATTCCATCTCGACCGGGCTGCAACCGCACGTGGAAGTACAACGCATCGACCTCGAGCCGGAATCGAACCGCGGGGCGGTTCTGCAGCTTCTCGGCAATCAACCGCGGGCCATCGTTGCCGTCGGCGCGCATGCGGTACGCGAGATCCGCGAAACGGGAACGGACATCCCGCTGATCTACGCCATGGTGCTCAATCCCGCGGCACTCGACCTGCCGGAGCCGGGCGACCGCGATATCACCCGGACGACCGGTGTCTCGATGTCGATCTCGCTCGACGCACAATTCTCCGCGATGCGGGAGATGTTGCCGCAGGGTCGCACCCTCGGCGTGCTGTACAACCCGCAGAATAGCGGCGCGCTGATCGAGAGCGCCCGCGAGGTTGCCGAGCGCTACGAGTTCGAGCTGCTCGCCCAGGTCGTGCGCAACGAGGGCGAGGTCCCCACGGCCGCTCGATTGCTGCTCGCCCGGGTCGACGGGATGTGGGGCGTGGCCGATCCCACGGTGTTGACCTATTCGAACGCGCGCATGCTGTTGCTCCAGTGCCTTCGCTCCCGGCGGCCGTTCTTTGCGGTTTCCGAGGGCTATGTGCGCACGGGGGCGCTCGCAGCCGTGGCGGCCGATCCCGAGGCGGTCGGACGTCGTGCGGCACAGATGGCGCTGCATGTCGCCGAGGGCGGTAGCGTGAGGGAGGTTCCGCCCGAAGAGCCGCCGGGCGTGGAAGTGTTCATCAATCGCTCGACGGCAGGACGGTTGGGTCTCGAGACGCCACAGGCCGTGCTGGGCCGAGCCCCCCGCGAGGTCGGGCGATGAGCGAGCCTCGCATCGCACGCCACCGGCTGGCGTTCCGCATGGTCGTCCCGTTCGCCGCGGCGCTGACATTGATTCTCGCCGGCGCGGTCTGGTACGTCGGCGGGACGCTCCAGGCCGAGGGGTTGCGCGACCTGGAAGTGCGTGGCCACCTGCTCGCCGACACCATGGCCCACAACGCCGAGCTCCCGATCCTTGCGGGCAACGTCACCGAGGTCCAGAACGCGCTCCGTGCCGCGCTGAACGACGAGGATGTCCGACGCATCGTGGTCCGCGACTCCGAGGGCACTTCGCTGACCGAGCTCACGATCGGTTCGGGCCAGATCGAGGCCGATGCGATCACGATCTACCGGCCGATCCTCACCCACGTCGCCGCCGAGCCCGGCGGCGAGAGCACAACCTTCGCGCTGGAGCGGGACGCCGTCGTCCGTGTCGAGCAGATCGGCCAGATCGAGCTGGTGCTCTCCGCCAACCGGACCTCGGCCCGCACGAAGATGCTTCAGGGCCGCATCGCACTCGCCGGCTCCGCCTTGCTGCTGCTCTGCGTGCTGCTGGGCATGGGCCTGGCACGAATCGTCGCCCGGCCGTTGCGCGAGCTCGTCGACGCGACGAGCAGGATCGCCGACGGCGACTTGACGGTCCAGATCCCGGCCCGGCGGAACGACGAGATCGGAGAGCTGGCCTCCGCTTTCAACCGGATGGCCCGGGAGCTGGAAACCGCCCGCGCGGAAGTCGTCGCCGAGCGCGACGATCTCGAAGACCGGGTGCGCGTGCGCACGCAGGAACTGGAACGGGCCAAGCGGCAGGCCCAGGAATCCTCGCGGCTCAAGTCGGAGTTCCTGGCCAACATGAGTCACGAGATCCGCACGCCGATGAACGGGATCATCGGGATGACCGAGCTGGCGCTGGACACGGAGCTCGATGACGAGCAGAGCGAATGCATCGGCACGATTCGCTCGTCCGCGGCGAACCTGCTGTCGATCATCAACGACATCCTGGACTTCTCGAAGATCGAAGCCGGCAAGATGGAACTGGAGACCATGGCGATCGACGTGCGTGCGATGGTCGGGGAAACGGCGCGGACGTGCGGCCCGATGGCTCGCGCGAAACAGCTCGAATTGGACACCCGGATCGCCGACGAGGTGCCGTCCTATGTCGAAGGTGACCCGACGAGATTGCGCCAGGTGTTGATCAACCTGACGGGTAACGCGATCAAGTTCACGGAGCGCGGTCGGATCGAGCTGAGCGTGGGGGTCGTGGCCCGTGACGCCGAGGACGTCGTCCTCGAGCTGGTCGTCAGGGACACGGGTATCGGCGTCCCCGAGGACAAGCGTGAGTTGATCTTCAACGCTTTCTCTCAGGTCGATGGGTCCACGACACGTCGCTTCGGTGGCACGGGGCTGGGACTCTCGATCTCCAGCCGCCTGGTCGCCATGATGGGCGGCCGAATCGAAGTCGAGAGCAACCCGGATGGCGGCAGCACGTTCCGCATCGAGTTCCCGACACGTGTGAGCGTCGATGAGGCCGATGGCGTAACGCCCGCGACCGAGGTCCAGCAGGCGTCGCCGCGTCGGCTACGCATCCTGGTCGCGGAGGACAGCAAGGTCAACCGCGTTGTCGTGGCCAGGGTCCTCGAGAAACTGGGTCACGAGGCGGTGATGACCAACAACGGACTCGAGGCGCTGGTGGCCCATGGCAAGCAGATCTTCGACGCGATCCTGATGGACGTACAGATGCCGGAGATGGACGGCTTCGAAGCGACCGAGAGAATCCGCCAGCGTGAGGCGGCCGCGCCGATCCGGACGCCGATCATCGCGTTGACGGCGCATGCCATGACCGGCGATCGGGAACGCTGTCTCGAGGCGGGGATGGACGACTACGTCTCCAAGCCGTTCTCGTCGGAAGATCTGGCCGATGCTCTCGATCGGGTGCTCTCCGGAGATCCCGTCGGCGCCTAGGTCTGCGGCCAATCGGGCATTTCCCGCCCCCCCTTTCCCTCGAGCATCGTTTATGATGCGGTCACCTTCGGGCGCCCCCGGGCCCGTCATCCGACCCGGCTGCGTCCACTGTCAAACAAGGGGGTCGCATGAAACCGCAGAAGCATTCTTGGTTGGTCTGGATCCTGTTCGTCTCTCTGGTCGGCGGCGTGGCTCTCGCCCAGGACGAGGGTGACGACGAGAAGAAAGACAAGGAGGAGACCGCCAAGCCCGGCGGTTACACCGAGACGGTGGTTGTCACCGCATCGCGGAACGAACAACCCCTCGACACCGCCCCGGCGGCGATCTCGGTGGTCAAGGCCGAAGACCTCGAGAACACCCCGGCGGACAACTACGGCGACGTCCTGCGCACGGTTCCCGGCGTCAACNNTCACCAGCCGCGGATCGACCAACTCGCTGGCCACGAGTCAGCTGGTCCTGCTGGACAACCGCAGCCTGTACCTGGACTTCTTCGGCTTCGTGATGTGGGACTTCGCGCCGCTGGACCCCAACCAGATCAAGCAGGTCGAGGTCGTTCGCGGTCCGGGCAGCGCGGTCTGGGGCGCGAACGCCATGACCGGCGTGGTCAACATCCTGACCAAGTCGCCCAAGGAGAACGTCGGCACGACGGTGATCCTCGGCGGTGGCGAGCTCGGCACGGTCAACGCCAGCGTGACCCACGCGGGCGTGAAGGGGAAGCTCGGCTACCAGTTCAGCGCCAGCCACTACGAGCAGGACCCCTACGACCGGCCGACGGGTACCATCCCGGGAACCGTCGGCCCCTTGAACCCGGCCGGAACGCCGTACCCGAGCTACGTGAACCAGGGGACCTCGCAACCCAAGTTCAACTTCCGCTTCGACGTCGACCAGGAAAGCGGCTCGACCTGGTCGTTCAAGGGCGGCTGGGCCGCGACCGACGGCATCATTCATTCCGGAATCGGACCGTTCGACATCGAGAGCG